>CALGMT010000074.1 GCA_937958885.1 uncultured bacterium
GCATCATAGTGTATAGTGTATGTTTGACCCCGACCGTTCTCTCAGTCGGTGGCATCATAGTGTATAGTGTATGTTTGACCCCGACCGTTTCCTTTTTTTGACCCCGACCGCCGTTTTTTGACCCCGACCGTTTTCACGCAACTGACTACATGCCCCAGCGGGGCATCCGGGCAAACAACAACGCCAACTTCTCAAAAAATTCAGGGCATCAGGCGGGCTTGAGTGCCTCAACTTTTCGGATCTGAGGCCCAAAGTGACGAACTTGGGCTAACCGGACAGGCATGACCGCCACTATATTTTTCCGTCTTCCGTTTTCCGTTGCTCAGTAGTTCCCGGTCCGCGGAATCAGGTGCACGACCGGCGCCTTGATGATCGCTCGAACCGCAGTCCCTTCCCGTAAGCCCAGCTCCTCGCAAGCCATCCGCGTCACCAGCGCAATGAGCGGAAAACCGGCGTCCAACTCCACGCCCCATAACGGACTCCCGGACCGCAGTCCGATGACGCGCGCGGGAAGCGCGTTGCGCGCGCTCATGACGGCGGGCGTGTCCCCCTGCAACATCACATCTTCGCCGCGGATGCTGACCAACACGTCGTCCGGCACATCGGCCGCCGCCACCGCGACGAGCCGAGCGGCGCCGACCTGCACGGTCGCCAGACCGTCGCGCCGATCGATGATCCGGCCAGGCTGAAGCGTCTCCACGCCCAGAAAGCGCGCGATCTCCGGAATCGACGGCCGCAGAAATACCGCCGACTTCTCACCCTGCTGCACCACGCGGCCGCCGAGCAAGACCGTGACCCGGTCGGCCAAAAAATAGGCTTCGGTCAGATCGTGCGTAACAAGCAGGACCGCCAACTGTCGCGCGCGCTGCAAATCGCGCAGCATCCACCAAAGCTCGCGCCGGAGGCTCTCGTTGAGCGCGCCAAAGGGCTCGTCCAACAATACAACCTGCGCGCCTCCGGCCAGCGCGCGCACAAGACCGACGCGCTGGCGCTCTCCGCCTGACAGCGTGTCGGGACGCCGATCCAGCAGCGCGCCGATTCCCGCTGCCGCTACCAGGTCGTCCACTCGCGGCTGAAATTCCGATGCGGGCGTGCGTCGCGCGCGCGCGCTGTATGCGAGATTGTCGCGCACAGTCAAATGCGGGAACAGGCCGATGTGCTGCGGGACAAAGCCGAGCCCGCGCCGCTCGATCGGCGCGCGCGTGATGTCCTTGCCCGCGAGCCGGATCTGCCCGTCGAGCGCCGGCGCCACGCCGAGCAGGGCGTGGAGCAGCGTGCTCTTGCCCGATCCGGATGGGCCGAGCACGGCATGGCACTCCCCGCGCGCGACGGAAAGCGTCACGTTCTCCAGCCGGAACGCGCCGGCGGCGGCGGAAAGCGATTCGACCTCAAGCATGGACGGCCCGTCCCAATAATCGACGCGCGGCGAATAGCGCCGCGAGTCCGATGGCGACCAGCAACAGAATCAACGCCACTGTGCCCTCGATGTCCGCGCGCGCAAGACGCATAAAAATCGCGACCGGCAACGTCTCCGTGCGCATTGCCATCGTGCCGGCCACCATAATCGTCGCGCCGAATTCGCCCAGCGCCTTGGCCCATGCCAGGATGAACGCCGCGATTACACCGCGCCGCGCAAGCGGGAGAGTGACGGTGAACCACGCATAGCGGGGCGTCGCGCCGAGCGTGCGGGCGATGGTTTCCAGCTCCACGGGGACTTCATCAAACGATGTCTTCAGGAGCCGAACGGCGACCCCGAGCACGGTCACGAATTGCGCCAAAACGATGCCGGCAAAACTGAAGACGAACCGCATCGCGTTCTCCTGAATCCACGCGCCGACGGGATTATTGAAAAAGATCAACACCATCGCGCCCAGCGCCGCCGGCGAGACCACGACCGGCAGCTCCAGGATCGTGTCCGCCAGTTCGCGCCCGCGGAAGCGATAGCGCGAGAGCGCGTAGGCGGCCGGCGCCGCTAGGAGCAGCGCCAGGACCGCGGCCGCCGTGGCGCCGAGCAGCGACAGTTTGATGGAGAATAGCGTGCGCGCCGAGAGCATGGCGTCCCGCACGGATGCGCCGTCCAGAAACCAACCGAGCGAAAGGATCAACCCGCCGTAAAGCAGCAGCACGGCGAGCGCGCTTGCGACCGTTACGCGGTGGAGGCTCATGCCGCCGTTACTGCGCAATCCATTCAGTTGGAACTTCGTATTCGCCGCCGATCGGCTTTTCTTCGCCGATCCACCGGAAGGCGTCCTCCGGCGTTGCGAAATACCGATGCCGCGCGAATACCGCGCGACCTTCGGGACCGGTTAGGAAGTCGATGAAGGACTGCGCGGTGGCGCGATTTTTCGAGTATGCCGAAATGGCGATCGGGATGTAGCCGATGCGCAGAATCTCGTCTTTCTTCAGCGGCACGGTTTCGATCCGCGCGGGGTCCCAGTGCTCGAACACGCGCCAGCCGATCACAGCGGCGGCCATGTTGAGCGAAATGGCGGCGGCCGTTTTCTCGCAGGACTCGGTATAGTTGATCAAGTTAGCCCGAAACGCCCGCCTTTCTTCCGGCGAAAGCCCGTGTTCGACGAGTTCCACCGCATAGGCGCCGACACAGACTCCTTCGGGGTTGGCGATGGCCACGTTCAACCCGGGCCGCGCGAGATCGCGCAGCTCGCGGATGCCGTGAGGATTCCCCTTTCGGACATTAATCGCGGGGACGAGATAAACAAGAATCCGCTCGGTGTCGGCGATCACATCGCCGTCTCGTTTCGCCTTCTCCATAAAATCGGATGAGCCGGGGAGGTAGATATCTCCCTGCCGAGTCAGCTTCATTTGCGAAAGCACGTATCCGGACCCGCCGAATACGAGATCAACCCTGACCCCCGTCTTTTTTTCGTAGAGCTGCGCGGCTTCCTCTGCCGGCGGCTTGGATGCCGCGCCCGCGAACACGAGCAGCCGTTCAGCGGACGCGAACTTGGGCGCCAGCGCGCCGGCGGCGCACACCAGACCGATCATCATCCATTTCCGTTGAAGGTTCATTCGAATCTTTCTCCTCTATTCTGCAGCGCCCGATTCGGATGCGCTCGGGGTTTCCGGGCAAAGCGAAATCCGATTCGAGTGTCGTATCGGGTCCGGATCGACGCAAGGCGTGGTTTGCGCGCCGTCATGGTTTGAGCAGATGCCGCCAGGCGGCTTCGAGCTGCAGCGTCTCTTCAAAGGCCGGATCGAGTTGGAGTGCGGCATCGAGATACGCGCGCGCCATGGTCCAGCGCTGCATGCTGATGAAGCGGGCCGTGCGCGCATTGAGATAGCGGGCGCGCTCGCGGGCATCCGCGGTCGCGCCGGCCAGCGCGCGCAAATGGTGGCGCAACGCCTGCTCGATGTCTTCTTCCTCCTCCGCCAGCAGGGCCAGCCGCGCATGCGCCTCCGGGAAGTCCGGGTTCACCGCGAGCGCACGAAGATACGCCGCGCGCGCGGCAGCTCGATCGGCGGTGCGCTCGTGCACGCGGCCGAGGTTGTACCACGCTTGCGGCAGTTGCGGTTGCCAGCGCAGGGCCTCCTCCAGGGCGCCGCGCGCTTCCGGCAGCCGCCCGCGCCGCAGCGCCACTGCGCCGAGGTTGCAAAGCGCCTCGTAATGGCGCGGATTGGCCGCGATCGCGGCGCGAAAATGCGCCTCGGCCTCCGCAAGCAGGCCGCGGTCCAAATACAGCAGGCCCAGATTGTTCTGCGCCACCCACGCGCCGGGATTCCGCTCCACCGAGTGCCGCCACAGCCGCTCGTTCGACTCGAACACGCGCGCGTGCCGCCAGGTCAACCCCGCGAAAAGCAGGACAACCGGCAACGCCGCCCATGCGGCCGCGCGCGCGGGCGCACGCGCAACACAGGCCCCCGCAAGCGCGCACGGCGCGAGCAGCGCAAGATACTGAAAATGGTCGGCGGCCTGCGCGTAGCGCATGAAATACACGTTGAAGAAGCCGAGAATCGGGAAGAGGAACAGCACGTACATCGCGCCGACGGCCAGGACGGGGCGCCCCCACCCTCTCGCGTTGATCCCGACACAGACAAACGCCGCCGCAATCGCGAACAGCGGAAGCCACGAACGCGGTTCGGCGCCGGACAAGCGCATCGGCGGATAGACGAACATCAGCGGATCGGGCCACACGAGTTTTTGAGCGTAAAACGTGACGAGCCGCCCGGCGGTCACCAGCCGATCGGCAAATGACGCCTCCCACTCGAATCCGGATGCGCCGGAATTCCAGCGCTGCTCCCAGATGGTCCAGCCGGCCATCAACAGCGAGGCCGCAAAAAAAGGCGCGGCCCAGCGCGCCCTTAAAACCGATGCCCATCCTCCGCGCCACCACAGCAACACCAGCAAGACGGGCGGCAGCATCACGACGGATGGTTTGCTCAACAGCGCGAGCAAAAACAGGCCCAACGCCATGCCGTACGCATGGCGGTCGCGCATGCGCTGTTCCGTGAGCAGTCCGCTTTTCACCAGGCGCTCGACGCTCCACAGCATCAGGAACAAGGACTGCGTGTTCTTCAGCTCCGTCACCCATGCAACGGATTCGACCGCGACGGGGTGCAACGCGAACATCAGCGCGCCGAGCCGCGCGCCCGGCACGCGGAGCGCCTGCAGCACGCGCGCGAAGAGCCACACCGACCCGATGTGCAGCGCCAACGTGAACGCGTGATAGATAAACGGATTGAGCCCCGCGACACGCCGCAACAGCCAAAAGGTTGTTGACGTCAGCGGATAATAGACCGCCCATCGCGAGGTCCAGATGTCCACCAGGCCCGAAAAAGACTGCATGCGGGGATTGGCCGCAAAGTGGACGTCGTCATCCCAAATAAATCCTGCGCGCAGCGCGGGGAAATACGCGATGACGATCACAAGCGCGAAGACCCAGACGGGCAGGCGATCCCACCACGGCGATTCCCCCTGCGATGCGTCCAGACGATCGGTCATGCGGACATCATAATCATGCCTCAACCCGCAAATCGAGCAGGACGATACCCGCGGCCCCGTCTCCCCCCAAAGCCCGCACCCTCAATCGCCGCCGGCCTCACGATCCCAATCGTTCTCGCACTCGCCCTCGGTCTCGCGCTCAGTCCCGGCCTCGGCCTCGCAATCGCACCTCTCAATCCAACGAAGCCGACCGCCACCAGATATGATATTTCTCATCCAATTCGTCCTGCGACGGGAACGGATAAAACTTAACGCCGGTCTGGTCGCCGACAAAGAATCCGCGGCGTATGGTGCGATAAAACGCGATTAATTTCGGATTGCGCTCCACGGTCTTCGCCGACTTCTCCGCGACGGCGACTTCGTTGATGCAGTCGACGATATGCTCGGGGTTGAGATACGGGAGGTACCCGGCGAGCCGGCCATCGGATTCGCGATCCAGCAGCGAATCCGCAAACAATATGCGGGGCACATTCACCAAATTCGCCGGATCGGTGATGAACTTCGCGAATCGCGTCGGCGGCAGGAAGGAAACCACCCGCGGCGTGACCGGGCAGAGCTCCGTGTACAAGTTCGGTCCGCGCATCTCCTTCGCTGCGTCGTACGGCTTGGCATCCAATCCGAGCACGCGCCCATCTCTCGTGACCAGATAGAGCTTGCCCAAGGCCTCCATCGGGAGGCTTTCCAACACCCGGTAGATGCCCAGATACTTGCTGTGGCGCGGGCCCCCGTCCGGATGAGGCGGACAGCGTTTTTCGAGTTCGCCCGCGAGCGGCAACGTCTTGGCCGCGGCGATCGGGTCGACTTCAAAAAACATCACGTTTCCGGACGTATGCTTGCGCGTGCCCACGGCCATGTAGGCGCCGAACGCATCAGGGTCGAGGTGGGAAGCGACGAGCGCTTCAGTTTGGAAGCAAACGAAGTAGAGATGCGTTTTCATGTCGCTCCTTTTATTGTCCGAGGTTGAGCCAATTCCCGATGGCGGGGGCGTATTTGACGATGAGGCCGGCGAAGACGATGCTGACCATCGTCATGAGTTTGATGAGGATGTTCAGCGACGGGCCGCTGGTGTCCTTGAACGGATCGCCCACCGTGTCGCCCACGACCGCGGCCTTGTGGGCCATCGAGCCCTTGCCGCCGAGATGGCCGGCCTCGATATACTTTTTCGCATTGTCCCACGCGCCGCCGGCGTTGGCCATGAAAACGGCCACCGAGAATCCGGCGCACAAACCGCCGACCAGCAGGCCGAGAATGCCGGACACGTTCAAGACCAGACCGGTCGCGACCGGCAGCGCGATCGCCAGCAACGAGGGCAATAGCATTTCGCGCTGGGCGCCCGCGGTGGAGATCGCGACGCAGCGCGCATAATCCGGGCGCTCGGTCCCTTCCATGATGCCGGGTTTCTCTCGGAACTGGCGTCGAACCTCCTGCACCATGGAGAACGCGGCGCGGCCGACGGCTTTCATCGTCATCGCGCTGAAGACGAACACCGCGAGGACGCCGACGAACACGCCGACGAGCACCTTCGGGTTCATCAGGCTGACATCGTAGAGCGTCATAAAATCTTTCAGCGAGGCCTTGTTTGCCGCGAGCCGATTGCCGTGGATGTCCGTAGCCTCGGCATTCTTCACGAGTTCCCCGGTCTCGTTGATGATCAGGCTGTGTTCGACCCCGTTTTCATCGCGCAGTACGACCGCCGTCGGACCCGTTCCTTCGAAGGCGCTCAGCGTGTGAAACATCTGGTCTTCGAGCTTGTTCGGCTTGGCGCCGGGCAGGAAAATCGCCCATTTCTTGTTGTAATCGGCGCCGATGCTCTTCAAGACAAACGGCTGCCCCGCCGCGGGCGCGACGTATTCCATCGCCGCTTCGCGGTGCAGGCCGATGCGCACCTCTTCGATGTAGCTGGCGAGCAGCGCCAGCGCGGTCAGCGCGGCGGAGCCGATCGCGAAGCCCTTGCCGATCGCGGCCGTGGTGTTGCCCAGCGAATCGAGCGCGTCCGTGCGCCGGCGGACTTCCTTCGGCAACTCGCTCATCTCCGCGTTGCCCCCCGCGTTGTCGGCGATCGGACCGTAGGCGTCAGTCGCGAGGGTAAGGCCGAGCGTGGAGAGCATCCCGACCGCGGCAATGCCGACGCCGTACAGGCCGGAGAGCAAATCCTGGAACCCTTCCATCACGGCAAAGCTCAGCAGCGTGCCCACGCATACGGCGAGCACGGGGATCCAGGTGGACATCATCCCCTCCGCGATCCCGGCGATGATAACTGTCGCGGGGCCGGTCGCCGCCTGATCGGCGATGAACCGGGTCGGCTTGTAGTCGGAGGCGGTCGCCCACTCGGTCCCCTTTCCGATGACGATGCCGAGAACCACGCCGATCGTGATCGCCCAGAACACGCCGATCGGCATCGCAAGAAACTTCACGAGGAACCACGCGCCGACGAGGATCAGCACACTGGAAACATAGATGCCTCGGTTCAACGCGCCCAGCAGGGTCTTCATCGTCGCGTTCTCGCGCGTGCGGACGAGGAAGATGCCGAAGATCGAGAGGACGATCCCGATTGCGGCGAGCAGCATCGGCGCGGCCAGATACGAGAACGTCCTCGCGGCGTCCCAGCCCGCAACCGTGGCGGCGGCCACCCCGAGCGCGGCGGTGGCGAGGATCGAGCCGGCGTAGCTCTCGTACAGATCCGCGCCCATCCCCGCCACATCGCCGACATTGTCGCCGACGTTGTCCGCGATGGTCGCCGGATTGCGGGGATCGTCCTCGGGAATACCCGCCTCGACTTTGCCCACGAGGTCCGCGCCGACATCGGCGGCCTTCGTGTAGATGCCGCCGCCCACGCGCGCGAAAAGCGCTTGCGTCGAGGCGCCCATTCCGAAGCACAACATCACGACAGTGATCGTCTCGAGATTCATCGGATGCCCGCCGAACAGCGCATGGTGGAATTTATAGAGGTAGACGAACCACGCGGTGATATCGATCAGCGCGAGGCCGACAACGGTCAGCCCCATCACTGCGCCGGCACGGAACGCGATGGTCAACCCGCGATTCAGCGACTCGCTCGCCCCCTGCGCCGTGCGCGAAGAGGCCATCGTCGCGGTTTTCATACCGATGAATCCCGCGAGGCCCGAGAACAAGCCGCCGGTCAGAAACGCGAACGGGACCAGCCGATGCTGCACGCCCAGCACGAACGCCATGTAGGTCAGCAGGGCCATCAGACCGAGAAAAACCAGTCCGACGACTTTATACTGGCGGCGCAGATAGGCATAGGCGCCCTCGCGCACGTAGCCCGCGATCTCCTGCATGCGCGCATTTCCGGGATTCGCCGCCGCGATACTGCGGAAGAACCAAAAGGCCATGACCAGCGCCAGCACCCCTGCAGCGGGAGCGGCCCACCACCAGGCCGGCAGCATGCGCATCGCATCGAGCTCGGAAGCGGACGCGGACACTGCCGCCATCTGCATACAGAGCCCCGCAAGCAACGGGAACCCGATTTGTTTCGACCGTGAGCGAACTCTCGACCTCATCATGGCATCACCATCCTTGTGAACCGGACACATCCGGTTGAATCGGCAATGATTAATGAAATCTTAACGGGTCAAGTAAACGCAGAATACGACCGTCGAATCAAAATCGGGGAATCCCCGATATCGGGCGCTGGGATATTCCTGATCCGTTCGCGATCGAACCTGCCATCCCGCCCCAACGGTCGGGGCTGTTGCCCAAACGGGTTTTTGATAGAAGTTCTTTTATTCATTCAGCAAATTCTGGTTCGGGTTCGGGTAAAACACCCACCCCCCGCTATGCGGACCCCTCCATAGGAGGGGACAACAAGGCAGATTTCAGAGCGCAAATGCCAGTCCCCTCCTCCGGAGGGGTGGCCGAAGGGCGGGGTGGGTATTTCCGCAATAACGGTGCCCGAAGGGCGGGGTGGATTTTTCCACAATACAGGCGACCGACGGCGGGGTTTATTGGGGACCTTGATTTGGGCAACAGCCCCGGTCAGATAAGCATCGGCGCGATCACCAGCGAAACGATGCACATCAATTTGATCAGGATATTGATCGAAGGTCCGGCCGTATCTTTGAACGGATCGCCGACCGTGTCGCCGATGACGGCCGCCTTGTGCGCGTCGGACCCCTTGCCGCCGAAGTGGCCGCCTTCGATGTACTTCTTGGCATTGTCCCAGGCGCCGCCGGAATTCGCCATGAACAGCGCGACCAGCACGCCGGACACGAGCACGCCGCAGAGCAATCCACCGAGCATTTCCAGCCGTCCGAAGTAGCCGACGAGGATCGGCGTCGCAATCGCGATCACGCCGGGCAAAATCATCTCGCGGATCGCGGCCTTCGTGGAGATGTCTACGCAGCGCGCGTAATCGGGCCGGCCGGTGCCGTCGAGAATGCCGGGGATTTCACGGAATTGGCGGCGCACCTCGTCAATCATCGTATGGGCCGCGCGCCCGACTGCGCCGATCGCAAGCGCGGAGAAAAAGAACGGCATCATTGCGCCGATCAGGACGCCGGCCATGACCTTCGACTTCGTGACATCGATTTCGGTAATGCCCGCGCTCTGCTCAAATGCGGCAAACAGCGCGAGCGCGGTCAGCGCGGCGGACCCGATCGCGAACCCCTTTCCAATCGCCGCCGTCGTGTTGCCGACGGCATCCAGTTTGTCGGTTCGCTTCCGAACCTCGGGGTCCATTTTCGCCATCTGCGCAAGACCGCCCGCGTTATCCGCAATCGGACCGTATGCATCCACGGCGAGCTGGATGCCCGTCGTCGCAAGCATGCCGAGCGCCGCGATCGCCACGCCATAGATGCCGGCGAAATGATGGGAAGCGATGATCGCCGACGCCAGCGTGAGGATCGGCAGCACGGTGGACATCATCCCCACCCCGAGCCCTGCGATGATATTCGTAGCGGCGCCGGTGGTCGACGCCTCCGCGATGGCGACAACCGGTTTGCGGCCTTCGGCCGTATGGAACTCGGTGAACAGCCCGATCAGGATGCCGCCGCCCAGTCCGGCAACAACGGCGTAATACACCCCGGTCGCGGTGTATGGCGCGTCTCCGATAAAGAACTCCATAGGCGCTATGCGGTGCACGATCGGCCAGGCGAGCGCCGCCAGCAGCGCCCCGGCGCCCATCGTGCCCATGTTCAACGCCATCTGGGGATTGCCCCCCTCGCGCGTGCGCACAAAGAACGTGCCCACTACGGAGACGAAAATGCCCGCGCCCGCGACGGCGAGCGGCAGCAGGACCAGCGGCATCGACTGCGCGGCGACGGCGCCGAGGACCATCGTGCCGATAATGGCGCCGACATAGGACTCGAACAGATCCGCGCCCATCCCCGCCACATCGCCCACGTTGTCGCCCACATTGTCCGCAACCGTCGCGGGATTGCGCGGATCGTCCTCCGGAATGCCCGCCTCGACCTTGCCCACGAGATCCGCGCCGACATCGGCGGCTTTCGTGTAAATACCGCCGCCCACGCGCGCGAAGAGCGCAATTGAACTTGCGCCGAGCGAGAACCCCGACAGCACCGGCAGCACGCGGGTGGAAACCGTTGGCAGATCGCCGCCCCACAGGCCGGAATAGACGAGGAAAAGCGCGCTCAATCCGAGCAGGCCGAGGCCGACCACGCAGAGACCCATCACCGAGCCGCCCGAAAACGCGACATGGAGCGCGGGATTGAGCCCTTCCCTCGCGCGATTCGCGGTGCGCATATTCGCGAGCGTCGCCACGCGCATTCCGAAGAACCCGGCGAGCGCCGAACAGATCGCACCGATGAGGAAGGAGACCCCCACCAACCGAAGTTCCGGCTTATTGAGCGCCACCAGCACTGCGGCGGCAATCAGCACGAAGACCGATAGCACCTTATATTCCCGCGCGAGAAACGCCATCGCCCCTTCGCGCACGGCCGCGCCGATATCCTGCAGCGCCCGGTCGCCCGGATCCTGCTTTTTGATCCACAATCCTTTATACAGCGCAAACGCCAGCGCAAGCGCTCCTGCGCCGACTGCCGCCACGATCAAACCCATATCCATTCACTACCTCCTCGAATCACCCTGCAAGGCGGCATGATGCTGGCGATTCGAGCGGATGAGGTCAATTGTAAAGGACCCGTTAGGAGGAAAAGGCGATTCCATGCAGGCCGCCAAACGCCGTCACGTTCCCCATGCCCCATGAAACCCGGATACAACGATCACGCCGTCCATCCGTCGTTGAGTTCCGCAATGCCTCGTTTCGGGTAGGGCGCGGCGTCCCGACGCGCCGCTGCACTGGGGCCCTTTTTGCCGGTTTTTTTAGGACCATTTTTCGAAGAGTCCTGACGCGCCGATGCGTCACCGTTGACATTCCGGCGCAGGGCGCGCAATTATCAAATGACGGATCGAATGTTATACACCTCCATACGCAAGGCCGCGATGGCCGGGGTCTTCTATCCCGAAGACGGCGCCGAACTGCACCATGCGCTCCAACGCTATCTGCAGGACGGACGCGGCGCAGATACGCCTCCCAGGGCCGTCATTGCGCCGCACGCGGGATATATCTATTCGGGCCCGATCGCAGGTTCCGCCTTCAAGGCGTGGGCCGCGCTGCGCGGGAACGTGGACGGCGTCGTCCTGCTGGGACCCTCCCATCGATTGGCCTTCGACGGCATCGCGACACCCAGTGTGAATTTTTTTGCCACGCCGCTTGGCCTGCTGCCGGTGGATACGGCTGCCTGTGACGCGCTTCGCGAATATCCCTTTGTTAGCATCAACGATGCCGCGCACCGTCATGAACACAGCATTGAAACACACCTTCCGTTTATCCAGGAAACGATCGGCGAGGTCCCTATCGTTCCGCTGGTAGTCGGCGACGCATCGCCAAGCGACGTTGCAAAGGTCATCCAATTTTTCTGGGACAAACCCCGCACACTTTTTTCCATCAGTTCCGATTTGAGCCATTATCTATCGTACGACGAGGCACGCCGAGTGGACGCCGCAACCACCCAGGCCATCGAGCAGAACAATCCCCATGAGATCGGTCCCGACCGCGCGTGCGGCTGGCTCCCGATTCTGGGACTTCTTCACGTCATCGGACGGCACGGCGCGCGCGCCAGAGCCTTGGATGTTCGGAATTCCGGCGATACGGCGGGCGACCGATACCGCGTGGTGGGATACGGCGCGTATGCCGTTGCATGACGATCAGCGCGCGCAATTGCGCGCGATTGCGCGCGCGTCCATTCGCAGCGGATTGGATCGACGGGCGCCGTCCGCGCTCTCGCTCGACGGGTTGCCGCCGGAACTCCTCGCGCCGCGCGCGTCCTTCGTCACCTTGGAAATCGCCGATCGCTTGCGCGGGTGCATCGGATCGCTGGAAGCGCGGCGCCCGCTCGCGGAGGACGTGCACCGCAACGCCTATGCCGCGGCCTTCGAGGATAGCCGCTTCCCTCCGTTGCGACCGGACGAGTTCGACGAGCTTGCCATCCACATCTCGATTCTGCAGCCCGCGGAGCCGCTCCTGGTCGACAGCGAAGAGGCGCTGGTTCGCGCGCTGCGCCCCGGACGGGACGGGCTGATCCTGCAATGCGGCCCGCGCAGGGCGACGTTTCTTCCGGCCGTTTGGGAGGATGTGCCGAACCCGCGCGACTTCGTGCGCCATCTCAAATACAAAGCCGGGTTGCCGCCGAACGAATGGCCGGCCGAGATGCGGTGCTGGCGCTATGAAACCGAATCCTTCTAGCGCGACGGCCTTACTGTCGGCGATTCGCCGGGCGGGCGTGCGGCAGTTCGATCCGATCGACTTCCCGGTTCCGCGCCTGATGTGGCCCACGCGCGCGCGCGCGCTTTTTTCGGAGCCGGAGCGCTACATTGCGCGGACCCGCGCGAATCCCGATTACGGGAAACCCGGCTGGACCCGCGACTGCGGCCGGCGCTTCCACCGCGGACTCGACATCGCGCCCCTGCGCGCCGCGCCTGACGGCGCTTCGGTCGTCGTGCGATTCTCCGATTGTGCGACCGGTCGCGAATATCCCAGCGAGGAGCCCGGATTCACACCCGAGGATGACGTTTTCGCCGTGTTTGACGGCGTGATCGCCGCCTGCAATGCGGATTCCGATCAGTCCGACCTCGGCATCTTCGCCGTCGTGCGCCACATCATGGCCGGCCGTTGCATTCACACGCTGTATGCGCATCTCGCCGGACTTTGTGCCGCGGCGGGCGACACGGTAGTCGCCGGATCGTTACTCGGCCCGATGGGCCGGACCAGCCGCAGCGCGGATGCGCGGGCATGGATGGCGATCGCGCCGCATCTACATTTCGAGGTGATTGCGCCCGGGGGGGGCGCATATGATCCCCTGCTGTTCCTGCAAGCCGGACTCCCGCGCGAAACGGATTGAGCGGCATGGGCCCGGAGGGATTTGAACCCCCAACCAAGGGATTATGAGTCCCCTGCTCTGACCGTTGAGCTACGGGCCCGGTGATGCGCGAAGCCTAGACGCGTCGGCATCCGCTGTCTAGCCGACAGGAGGCGCGTCGAGGACAGCTCGAATCTTTTCGGCAAGTTGCGCGGCCCGGAATGGCTTTTGAATGAAGTACACGCCCTCGTCTAATACACCGCGCGTTTCGATGATATCGGCGGTATAACCGGACATAAACAGAACCTTGATCGTCGGGCGCATAGCCGAAATGAACTGCGCCATTTCGCGCCCATTCATACCCGGCATCACCACATCGGTCAGCAGCAGGTGGATTGGGCCATCGTAATTTCGGACCAGATCGATCGCGCGCTCCGGCCTGTTGCGTGCCAGAACCTTGTAGCCCATTTGTTTCAGGGCGTTTTCGCAGACGAGCAGGACAGAGCCCTCGTCCTCAACGATCAACAGCGTCTCGTGTCCGCCCGTGGCCCGCTCCGCCGCGCCGTTCTGCGCTTCCCTGGCAGGCGTCTGGTGCGTTCGTGGGATGCAGATGGTGAATGAGGCGCCCTGCCCCGGCGCGCTCTGCACATGGATCGTGCCCTCGTTCTGCTTGACGATGCCGAACACCGTCGCGAGTCCAAGTCCAACGCCTCTGCCCTCGGGCTTTGTCGTGAAGAACGGCTCGAATATCTGCGACAGGGTCTGCGCGTCCATGCCGTGCCCGGTGTCAGCGACGCGCATACAGGTGAGGTCGCCCGGAGGACACCCCTGAAGGGCAGATCTCGCATTTTCGTCATCTGCGGCGAGATTCCACGTCTCGATGGTGATGCAGCCCACCCCGTCAATCGCGTCTCGAGCGTTGACGGCCAGATTCGCGAGAATTTGGTCCACCTGAACCGGGTCCATGCGCACCGGCCAGAGATCGCTGCCGGGATTCCAGCGCAACAGGATGTCTTCGCCGATCAGGCGGCGCAGCATTTTGAGCATGCCGGAGATGGTCTCATTCAGGTCGATCGACTTGGGGTTGACCGGTTGTCGGCTCGCAAACGCGAGCAATTGCCGCGTCAGCTCCGCAGAGCGTTCGGCGGAGCGCTTGATTTCCGACAAATACTCGCGCGACCGGCCCGGCGGCGTTTCCTCCATCGCGAGCATGGCGTTGCCGAGTATGGCCTGCAGCATGTTGTTGAAATCGTGCGCGATACCGCCGGCCAGACGCCCGATGGATTCCAGCTTCTGGGCTTGTTGCAACTGGGTCTGCAATTGGGTCTGCTGCGCCTCCGCTCGCTTTTGTTCTGTGATATCGCTCCCCACGGCAATTAACACGTCTCGGCCAAAATAGAGTCCCTTATAGAGCGACACGGTCTTGGGGAAAATCTCGCCGCTCTTACGGAGGCCCCAGAATTCGAACGTCTGCGGCACTCCGCTCCACGCGCGCTGAATATATTGCATCACGAGCGACAGATCATTGCGTCCCGGAGGCGAAAGGAACTCCGGCGTGCGACCGATGAATTCCGCGCGCGGATAGCCGTACATCTCGACGGCGCCGTCGTTGACATCTAGAAACACCCCGTGCTTGTCCTGAATGTAAATGGCCTGGCGGATCGAATTGAACAGGCCGCGATAGCTATCCACGCTCGCGCGCAATTCCTTCGTGCGCTCGCCCACGATCCGCTGCAGCATCGCCCGGCGGCCGGCCAGCGTCGCGACCAGCGCCACGAGCAAGCCGGTGAGCAGAAATCCTGAAACCGCGGTTCGTCGAATCGCGTTTGCGGAATTCCATGGAGCGGAATAGGCGGGAATCGACACGATCGAAAAGACGCGGCCGAATGCGAAAATCGGCGCCACCAACCAATCCGGATTTCGATCGGCAGCGGATATTCGGGAACCGACCGGAGGTCCTCCGCGACTGGTCGCGATGACGCGCAGCGCTCCGCTTTCGTCGGGAACGCACAAAGCACTTTCCGAAATAGCTTCGGCGGTCGCCGTCTCGCGAATCCACGAGTGGGCAAGCAGCTCGTGCGGGCGCAACGCAACGACCACAAATCCGAGCAACGCATCCCCGTGCGCGCGCATCACGCGGCGATAGACCAGCATCACCGGCTCCGAGGAATCCGCGCCAGCCGGCGCAATCGGCTCGGTCGCCTCTGGCAGATCGGTTTTGCGCGCCTGCATGATGGCGGCAAGGCGCTGGGGATCGGAGGCGTGATCGAACCCCTCTTCGTTGTTCGCGCCGGTGTCGGGGTGGAGGTAGAGTAGCGGCAGGTGCTGGTCGCGCGCACGGACCGCCCGGCGTTCGCCCGCTTCATCGAGTTCCCACATCGATTCACCGCGCCCCCCGCGGCGGTCGCTATAGATGTCGAACGCGTCGGCCTCGCCGGCCGACAACGCGGGGATCCAACCCCAATAATCTGCAAACGGGCGATGGTCCAGATAGGACACGAAGCCGGCGAATTCCGCGCGGCTGGGATCCTCATTGCTGGAAAAGAAATGAACGATGCTTCCTAGATAGCTATTCCCGATACGGCCGAAAAACTCCTGCATGAGGGTCGAATGGATCTCCGCCTTGCGGTCGAACAAATCGCGGTACTTTCGCCGTTCAGCATCGCGCACCTGCAGCACGGAAAAAAATAGTCAACACCAAACCGGCGCAGAGGGCCAGACAGGCCTCGGGGCCGAACCGACGAGGGGATCGCTGCGATTCGGCAAGCTGCCTGCGCAAGCGATGCCACACGACTAGCCAGAGTCCCAAAAGCGCGCCGGTCACCGCGAGCGGCGTAATGGCTGCGGAACGTTTTCGCCGTTTCCACTGGCCGGCATCGATATCCATGCCGAGCAATGCGATCGTCTCTCCGCGAAGGGGATCGAGGATCGGAACCAGTGCGCTGACCCACACCCCCCACCGATCCTCCAAGGGCCCTTCTGTGATGGCGCGCGGAGCGGAGAACAGTGAAATCAAATCGCCGCTGGCCTCTTCGAAAATCTCGCCGGGTGGCGAATAGTCCTCCGACGCCGGATCTTCGGAATCCGCCAGAATCGCGATCCGGCCATCGGGCCGTTGCCGCATCAGATAAACGAAGCGCACTTCCGGATACAGCGCGCGCCGTCATCAACTGACGCTTCAAGCGCAGATAAACGGGAGAATCAACATCTCCGGTGTCGCCGGACAGGGCATGAATAACGGTCGCATCGATCGTCCATGCCGCAAGGGATGCCTGACGAATCAAGTCCGTTCGCATGCGGGCATCGGCATCGCGCACGCGAACGGTTGACACGACAGCGCCAAAAACAAGTATTCCGATCAATGCGCATACCGATACCCATTTCAGCGCACGCACATACGGTTGATGATGCATCGGATACGCATGCTACGCGCATACGCCATGCAGCACAAGCGCGCCATCGGTCAGCGACGACACACCGTCGGCGCGGGGTATGGAACCCAGACGCGCTGAGGCACGACGCGGCGGCACGGCGGCACCCATTTCCGGTGATACTCGCCGCACGGATGCTGCCACCACACCCAGTGGCCGGGCACCACCACGGTCTGGTGCTGGACCGTCCAATAGCCGCCCGCGGGCACATGCTTCGAATAGGCCGGAGGCGGGCACGGCGCGCCCCACTCCATCCTCACCTGCTGCGCGGATGCCGCCGCGGCCAACCCGGCTACAAGCGCTACTCCTATCGCGATCGTTTTCATCGGCTGTTCCTCCGTGTTTGTTCGCTGCACGGATCAGACGAGGCTTGCGTACGAATTATTCAATCGCGGATACTCTTTCCTATGAACCCGATTACTCCCGACCTCCAATCCGCCGTGCTGTGCGACGATGTGCGCCAGGAACGCAACGGAAAATTCATCCTGATCGGCCTCTTTGATGCCATCATGGTGCAGAGCCTCCCCGCCCGCTATCCGCGCCTCTTTATGGTCACCCGCTGGTGCAGCGGCGAAGGGGAATTTCATCAGCGCAGCCGCATCCTCAAACCAGACGAATCCAGCGTGCTCGTCGAGGGACAGAACATCCCCGTGAAACTTATGACCCCGGAAGCGACGGCGACCAACGTCGAGATTTTCCTCAATGTGGAGTTCCAACAGGAAGGCACCCACTGGGTCGAGGTGCTGCTGGATGGCGACCTGAAAATTCGCTATCCGCTGCGCGTCGGAATCGCCACGGGTCAGCCGCCGCTATAACGAGCGAACGCCGTTCAGGCCTCTTGCTCGACGAGACGAATCGTACGGGGCTTCGTCGCTTCGCGGATCAACGAATCGGACTGTTCGAGGTGCTTGCGCAGCGCCGCCAGTGTGGCCTTGAATTCCTCCGCGCCCGACACGGCCTTGATGGAGCCGTCCACCACCTGCTGCACGTGCAGCACCTGTTGGATGTCTTTCTCCAGTTGCATGATCTTGTCGAGCTGGCTCGCGATCGCGGCAGCCGACTTGGTCATGCTGTCGGCGTGTTGCGTAAGGACGCCTTTGAGCTGCTCGCGCGCGGCGGTCTCGACCTTGTCGAGCTGCTGCGCGTGCGCGGACAGCGCGTCGGCGAGCTTCGATGCGGCGGTTTCAAAGGCCTTCGCGGCGTTTTCCAGGCTTTGAATCGCGGCCTTCTCGTTCGCCGACCACTTCTCGGTCGCCTGTGCCTGCGCGGAGAGCAGATTCTTGTGTAGCGCCTCGACGCCCTCGCCGGCTTTCTTGATCGCTTGTTCGACCGCCGCCGCATTCGCCGCAGCGAATTTCTCCGGGTTCGGCACATGCGCCTTGAACGCCGCATCGATCGGCCCCGCCAGTTCGGCCCCCAACTCTTTGGCAGAGATGGAAACACCCGGTTTCGCGGACGCCGCGCCGGCCAGCCCGCCGAGCTTGAGCAACACCAGGATGAGGATTATCGCACTGGCCAGGGAGGCCACCGCCGTCACGATCGCAAGAATATCCATGGAAGCACCTCGAAGAAGGTTAGGGGCCGACTACACTCGCAACACGACCATTAGCATAGTAGAATTCCCGATATCGTGTCAAAATGTTCTATGGCAATTCTTGTCGCCGCCGGACTGTGCGCGGGCGGATGCGGGCGCGATGCCGCGGTTCCATGGTCTGTAAAAACCGATGGCGACGACTTCCATACCATGGAATATTCGTCCGTCGAAACGGACCGCCTCGGCAAGCCGCCGAAAACCCGCCGGATTCGCGACCTCCCGTCGTGGGTCACGATTCCCGGCGGCGTCGCTGCGCTCGGCAGCCGGGAACCCGACGCGCCACCGCCGCGCGACGCGCGTGTCGGAAGTTTTTGGATGACGCGCACGGAAATCACCACGGCGCAATTTGCGCGCTTCCTCAATGATTCCGGACGCCGGTTCGATTCGCCCCAATTTGCAGGCGGCCCGGGCCGCTATGCGCCGCTCGCCGCGCGGGAGCCGGTTGTGTATGTCTGCCACGCGGACGCCGAGGCCTATGCGCGATGGCTGTCGGAGCGGCTGGACGCGGACGTGCGTTTGCCGACGGCGGATGAATGGGAATATGCCGCGCGGGGCGGCGCGCACGCCGCGCCGTTTCCGTGGGGGTGGTCGAGCGCGGAAGGCCGCGCAGCGTACAATATCGACCGGCTTCGCCCGGTCGGCGCTTATCCGCCAAATCCTTTCCGACTCTACGACATGGCCGGCAACGCGGCCGAATGGTGCGCCGCAGAGGAAGACGCCGCGCGCGCGGCGGTGTGCGGCGGCAGTTGGAGCGACCGCTCGGAAGGCATGCTCCTCGTCTGGCGGCGCGTGGAACTGCCCCGCGACTATCGCGACGCCGATGTCGGTTTCCGCGTCATCGCGCGCCCGCGATCCGCGCCGCGTTAGGCGCGCTCGACCCGATTGCACGTCGAGCCGAGCCCGTCGATCTCGACCGCGATCTCGTCGCCGGGCTGCAGCAACACCGGAGGTTTTCGCGCGAACCCGACGCCCGACGGCGTGCCGGTAGCGAGGACATCGCCGGGCTGCAGCGTGAGGGTCCGGCTGATGTAGGCGATGAGCTGTGCAACTGGAAACAGCATGTCGCGGGTGTTCCCCTCCTGGAGCGGCGCGCCGTTCAATCGCGATCGCACGCCGAGTTGCTGCGGGTCCGCCACGTCATCGGCCGTCACAAGAAACGGACCCAACGGACAAAAGGTGTCGAAACTTTTTCCGCGATACCACTGGCCGGCCTCGCGCTGCGCGCGGCGCTCGGTGACGTCATTCAGCGCGAGGAAGCCCGCCGCGTACGCGAGCGCGGAGGCGGCCTCCACGCGCGAGGCCGCGCGGCCGATGACCACAGCCAGCTCCGCCTCGGCATCCGCTTCCGTCCAGCCCGCCGGGATGCGGATC
The DNA here is from genome assembly GCA_937958885.1 of uncultured bacterium. Lineage (GTDB taxonomy): Bacteria > Verrucomicrobiota > Kiritimatiellia > CAIVKH01 > CAIVKH01 > JAMLJG01. The sequence continues at coordinate 19,693 of CALGMT010000074.1, forward strand.
GGATCGCGCGGGCCGATGATAGCGGTGGGGGCTTTCGCGAACAGGATCGGCTCGGAGGGCGGCGCGCCGTCGAACTCCGCCGCGTGGTCCGCATAGTTTTTTCCGATGCAGATCAGATTCGCCGGGCGGGCGACCGGCGGGCCGAGGCGCACGCCGTCCGCGGCGATGCGTTTCTGAACCGGTTCCATAAGCAAGCCGCGCAGTCGATCGATGCCCCAATGGGTGAAGAAGTGGGCGTCGTAGTCGGCGATGTCGAAGGCCATCGCGCGGACATCGAGGATTTCGGGCGTGCCGCGATCGTCGAGCCACACGCCCGGTCGTTCCGCGCCGGGCGCGCCGAAGCGCACCAGTTTCATGAGGCCTGCTCCCGTTGGCGTTTGCGAATCGCGGCCCAGTCGGACTTCGGCTGCGAGGTGGCCGCGCCCTCCGGGCCGAGCGCCGCGCGCGACTGGCCGACCGCGGCGAGCACGTCGTCCGCCGTCTTGAAATGGCACTTCGCGAGATCCAGCAGCGCGGGCGCGCCATGTTTCTTCACGATCGCCTGCGCGACCTCGCGCACTTGCGCGGACGCTCCCTTGGGAATTTTGACGCCGTGGGTTTTCCCCATCGCTTTGAGCGCCTGGAGAAATCCCGCGCGCGCGAGGATCGAGGCCGCGGCGACGGCGGGATCGGATTCCGCGCGCGGACGCTGTTCAAGTTTGATCGAGCGTCCCTTTTGCAGGAGCGCGCGCTCGATTTGTTGCGTCGGACCGAACTGGTCCGAGACCGCACGCGGCGTGTGGGGCACTTTCGCGAGCAGGTCCTCGATCGCTCGCGCATGGCCCCACGCGAGCATGCGATTCACGCTGCGCATTTTCGCATACAGCCGGTTGTAGGCGCGCGGGCCGATGGTGACCACCGCGTAGCGATCGCCCAGCACATCGATGATGGCTTTTGCCAAATCTTCGGCGACCTTGTCGCTGGTGATGGCCTTGCTGTCGCGCACGTTGAGGCGCTGAAATTCCGGCACGATCCGGTCGTCCACATATGCGGCGGCGATCACGAGCGGGCCGAAGAAGTCGCCCTTGCCGCTCTCATCCACGCCGAGGTGCGGTTGGAAGATTTCCGGCGCATGCACGGTTTCGTAGCCGAGCTTCGCCTCCAACAGCACTTCGGGTTCCAGCGTGAACGTGACCCAGTCCTCGGCCCCCTGCCCTTGCACGACGCACTTGCCGCTGGTGTAGAGCGCGATGTTGCAGTCCGGGCCCTCGACGGAAATTTTTGTGTAGGGCGTCTCGCGCGGCCGGTAGTTCCCGGTCTCCAACAGATGGATCAACCGCTGCTGTTGTTCCGGAGAGAGGGGAAACGTGTAGGAGGTTTTTTTGGCCATCGCGCCGCACGCTAACAGAATCGCGCCCCAGCGGCAACCGGACGGCGCGCGAGAGTTCGCGCCGCCCGCTTAAATGCGAAAGGGATGACGCCGGCGTCATCCCCTCCCGCACTTGATGCGAAACGCGATTACTTCTTGCCGAGGATCGCGTCCTTCGCGGCTTTCGCCACGCGGAACTTGACGACCTTTTTGGCCGGAATCTTGATCGTTTCGCCGGTCGCCGGGTTGCGGCCCAGGCGCGCCTTGCGCTGGACCAACACCAGCTTGCCCAGTCCCGGAATCACGAAGCTGTTCTTCGCTTCCTTGTAGGCCAGCGCCGAAAGCGCTTCGAAAAACGCTGTCGACTGCTTCTTCGTGATGCCCACCGCTTCGGCCAACTTGGCCGCGGTCTGCGACTTGGTCAGTGCCATGTGTATCTCGCCTCCTGTTACGTTAGATCGCGGTTTTGCGTCTAAACTCGCGCTCATATTGCGCGCGCCGTCCCGCAAAACAAGCGTTTTTTTGAAGATTGTGCGCGGCAATCCCGCGCGCGACCGCGCCGGTATTGACTATTGACGCGGGGTGATGGATGAGTACGCACGGCATGACAACCCGAAATCAATCGCGCGACCGCACGAATCGCCGCAAGGTGGAGCACCTCGAAATCATCCGCGCGGATCGCGCGGTCGATCGGCGCAAATTCTATTTCGACGATATCCGTCTGCGTCACCGCGCGCTGCCGGAAATCGATCTCGACACGGTGGACACGTCGGTCTCGTTTATGGGCAAGCGCCTCTCGTGCCCGCTGCTGATTTCGAGCATGACCGGCGGCGATCACGCGATGGTCCGGCGGATCAACCGCAACCTCGCCGCCGCCGCGGAACGCTGCGGCGTCGCGATGGGCGTCGGCTCGCAGCGGGTGATGTTTACGCATCCGTCCTCTCGCAGCAGTTTCACGCTGCGCGATACCGCGCCTTCCGCGCTCCTATTCGCCAACCTCGGCGCAGTTCAACTCAATAAGGGGTTCGGCGTCGAACACTGCCGCGCAGCGGTGGAAGCCGTCGGCGCGGATGCGCTATATTTGCACGTGAATCCGCTGCAAGAAGCGGTGCAGCCGGAGGGCGACACGCAGTTCGAAGGACTCGCCGCGAAGATCGGACAGGTCGCGCGCGGCCTCGAGGTGCCGGTGATTCTCAAGGAAGTCGGCGCCGGCATCTCACGCGAAGACGCGCGTCTGGCGCGCGCGAACGGCATCCGCTACATCGACGTGGCGGGAACCGGCGGGACCTCGTGGAGCCGGATCGAGCATCATCGGCAGTCCGGCGCGGCCCGCAACGAACTCGGCTTGCTGTTTCAGGACTGGGGCATCCCCACGCCGCGCGCGCTGTGGGAGCTTCGCGCGCTTCGCCCCCGCGTGACGCTGATCGCGTCGGGCGGGCTGCGCTCGGGCCTCGACATGGCCAAGGCGCTCGTGCTCGGCGCGTCGCTGTGCGGACTCGCCGCGCCGTTTCTCCAGCCGGCGCAGGAGTCGGTCGAAGCCGTCGTCGCGACCATCGAGCAATTTCGGCGCGAGTTGCGCACGGCGATGTTTTTGCTCGGCGTGGATCGCGTATCCAACTTGATCGGTCAAACGCGCTTCTTACTCGACGCGCCGCGCTATCCGGAGACGGAATGAATGTGAGCTCTCTTCTCATCGCCCTCTCGATTCTCGCGCTCTTCATCGCGATCAAGTTCCTCGGCCAGGCGGGTGCGGGGCGGGTGCGCGAACTCGCCGGCAAGGGGGCGCTCGTGGTGGATGTTCGAACGGCAGCGGAATATGCCGGCGGCCATCTGCCGAAGGCCGTCAACCTTCCGCTGGGCGAGATCAAGGATCGGATCGCAACGGTTGCGCCCGACAAAGCGCAGCCGATCTTGCTGCACTGCGCCAGCGGTGCGCGCAGCGAAGCCGCAAAGCGCATCCTGCGCGGCATGGGCTACCGCAATGCGCACAATGTCGGCGGCTATTCCCGCGCGAGAGCGCTGCTGGCCGAACCACCCCCAGGATGATTGACGGCTGGATATTCCGATGAAAATCGCAGATGATTACTCGTTATGAGTGTTAACGTCGGTATTGATGCGATCCGGTTTTACACCTCGAACTATTTCATCGATCTGCGCACGCTCGCCGCGGTGCGTGGGGTCGATCCGGACAAATACATGCTGGGGATCGGCCAGGACAAAATGGCGATCCCGCCGCCGGACGAGGACATCGTCACCATGGGCGCATCGGCCGCAAAATCCATTATCGATCGCGACGGGAAGGACCGCATCGAGCTGTTGCTCTTCGCGACGGAATCCGGCATCGACCAATCGAAAGCGGGCGGCGTGTTCGCGCACGGGATGCTGGGATTGCCCGCCCGCTGCCGGACGGTCGAGCTGAAAGAGGCCTGCTACGGCGGCACCGCGGCGCTGCAACTCGCGTGCGCGGCGGTGGCGCGCAATCCGTCGATCCGCGCGCTGGTCATCGCCACCGACGTCGCACGCTACGAACTGGCCAGTCCCGGCGAACCGACGCAGGGCTGCGGCGCGGTGGCCATGCTGGTGACCGCAAACCCGCGCGTGCTCGCCATCGAACCGGAGCACGGCCTGTTCACCTCGGATGTGATGGATTTCTGGCGGCCCAACTATCGGGACCAGGCGCTGGTGGATGGGAAGTACTCGACGCGCGTGTATTTGCAGGCGCTGCAAGAGTGTTGGAAGCAATACCGTGAACAGTCCGGACGCGGCTACGGCGATATCCATCGCTTTTGCTACCACCTGCCCTTCACGCGCATGGCCGAGAAAGCGCATGAGCGGCTGGCAAAGGACTCGGGCATCGACCTGACCGACGAGCAGCTCGACCAACAGGTCGGCCCTTCTCTCGCCTACAATCGCATCACCGGCAACAGCTACGCGGCGTCGCTCTATGTGGGCCTCGCCTGCCTGCTGGACACGGAATCGGAGGACCTCGCCGGCAAGCGTATCGGCCTCTTCAGCTACGGGTCCGGATGCGTCGGCGAATACTTCAGCGGCCTCGTACAGCCGGGCTATCGCGAACGCCTGTTCACACACGAGCATCGCGCGATGTTGGAAAATCGAACCGAGCTGTCGTATCGTCAATACGAGGATATTTACAATCTGCCCTTTCCAACGGATGGCGGAACGCATACGTTCTCCCGCTACCGCACGGGGCCTTATCGCCTGGCGGGGGTCAAGGAGCACAAACGATTATACGAGACGGTGTCATGATCGCGATCGCGCCCGGCAAACTCATCTTGAGCGGCGAACACGCGGTGGTGTTTGGGCGGCCCGCCCTGGCGATGGCCATCGATCGCTGCGCGCAGTCGATCATTTCGCCCGGCGCCGGCGAGCGGGTTTCCTTCAATCTGCTCGATCTGCAGCAGCGCGACTCGTTCACCCTGCGCGCGCTGGGCGAATTGAAAACGCGGCTTGCGCGGAACTATCAGTTGTTTCTCGACGGGCAGCTCGGCATCCGCGACGTCATGCACAAGCCCATCGAGCTGTTCGAGTTCGCGTTCATCACCCTGCTCGACGGGCTTCATCTCAAATTCGGCGAGGGCCTCGACATCGAAACCCGTTCCAACATCCCGATCGGATGCGGGATGGGGTCCTCGGCGGCGACGATCCTGAGCATGCTGCGCGCAATCGGGCATTATTTCCGCGTCGAGTTCCGCCCTGACTGGTTTCTGAAATACAGTATGGAAGCCGAAAAGTTGCAGCACGGCTTTCCGAGCGGTGTCGATTCCTACATCTCGCTGCACGGCGGCTGCGCGCTCTTCAAAAACGGATCAGCGGTGTCCGTGCCACTGCCCCGCCTCCGCCTCTATCTGGTGAACACGGGCACGCCCGCAGCGACCACCGGCGAATGCGTCGTCGCGGTGAAAAAACAGTTCGGCAAGGACCCGATCTGGAACGACTTCGAGGCGGTCACGCTGGAAATCGAGAAGGCGCTGCGCGCAAACGATCGCGCGCGCTTTATGGAAATGATCTCGGAAAATCAGCGGTTGCTCGACCGCATCGGCGTGGCGCCGGAGAAGGTGCGCCGTTTCGCGCGCGACATCGAAGCGCAGGGCGGCGCGGCGAAAATCTGCGGAGCGGGTTCGGTGTTCGGCGACAACGGCGGCATGATGCTCGTGGCCGCAGACCGTCCGCCGGTCGAGCTGTGCAAGCAATACGGCTATGAGCTGTTGACCGTTCGCGGCGACCCGCTCGGCGCGCGCATCGTTTGATGCCCGCGCGCGGTCCATCCATCACGGCCGGCGCGCCCGGCAGCTTGATGCTGCTCGGCGAACATGCGGTCCTGCACGGCCACCGCGCACTGGTCATGGCGGTCAACCGCCGGATACGCGTCGCGCTGACACCGCGGGCCGACGCGCGCTTTCGAATCGAATCCGCGCTCGGAACCCACGAAAGCGAAGTGTCCGATCCCGCGCCCCACCCTGCGTTCCGTTTTATTGTCGAAGCCATTTCCCGCGCTCGCGTTGCGCTGCCGTCGGGATTCGAACTGCGAGTGGAATCTGAATTTTCCCACGAAATCGGATTCGGCTCTTCCGCCGCCGTCACCGTCGCGACGGTGGCCGCGCTGCGGCGTTTCGCCGGGCTCGGCGCGGAGGTCGATGCGGTGCGCGACGAGGCGATCGAAATCGTGCGCGCCGTTCAAGGGCGCGGTTCGGGCGCGGATGTCGCCGCGAGCGCGCATGGCGGGATCCTGCTTTATCGGCCGGAGCCGCGCGAGGTTCGCCGCCTCTCCGCGGACTTTTCGCTCCTCGCGGTCTATTGCGGGTATAAAACACCGACTGCCGAAGTCATCCGACGGGTGGAAGCGGCTTGGCGCGATCGGCCGGACGCCCTTCGCGACCTCTATGCGCGGATCGGCGCGCTCGTGGAGGCGGGCGTATCGGCGCTGGAGCGGGACGACCTCACGTCTTTCGGCGCGACGTTGAACAACGCGCACGCTCTAATGGCGGACCTCGGCGTCAGCACCCCGGAGCTCGATACGATCGTGTCTCACCTGCGCCAACAACCGGGATGTCTTGGTGCTAAAATTTCCGGCTCTGGGATGGGCGACTGCGCCATCGGCTTGGATGCGAAAACGTTCTCCGACGCACGTTTTCCCGCCGAAACCGTGTTCACTGATCCGCATGGACTTTTGATCTGATGGCGATGTTGCCCAAATTATCCCCGCTCATAAAACACCCGGCCCTTCGGGCTTTTTTGCGGATAAACCCACCCCGCCCTTCGGGCACCCCTCCGGTGGAGGGGAGTTTTTTTCGGACCCCTCCTGGGAGGGGTCCGCGCAGCGGGGGGTGGGTGTGTTGCCCGGACTCGAACCGACCTGTGCTGAACGAATAAAAACAACTTCCATCCACAGCCCGTTTGGGCAACAGCCCCTGAAGCACGAGCCAACATGCGTCCACACGGCTTTATTTGACATTATATGTGGATAAACTAGCGTAGATCATCATGCCATGAAGGTGCATCATTCCACCGTCATAGGATTACTGGTTTTTGCTTTCTCAATGCTGGTGTCCTGCGTGTCGCCGCGAGAGGTTGCCAAGCCGGATCGCGCGGTGGTCCAAGCGCATCGCGATCTCGCGCGCGGGGTGACGCTCGATTCCGTCTTCGACCGGCCCGACAATGCCGATTGGGTGACGCTGCAGCGCGGGGACTTGTTTCGCGAGATACGCCGCGCGGGCTTCACGGCCGTCCGTCTGCCCGTCCATTTCGACCGCGCCCCTCGGTCGGTGGATGAAAGCGGCGCGCTTCTGCACCCGTCCTGGATGGATCGAATCGATCGTGTCGTGCGCTCGGCCGCGCGGGCGGGCCTTGCGGTGATCGTCGTCGCGCGCACCGGCGAAGACCTGTCGGACCCCGCGGTGCAGGAGCGGGTCGTCGCAGATTGGGCCGCGCTCGCGGCTCACCTGCGGAACGCGCATCGCGCCGTGTCCTTTGAATTGATGGATGCTCCGAACGCGCGAATCACGGACGCCGCGTGGTCGCGGCTCGCGGAAGAGCTGCGCCTGGCCATCCGCCAATCGAATCCGGACCGCGTGCTGATAATCGGCCCGGCGCAGCGGTACCACCCGGCCCACCTCGTGCACCTCGACCTGCCGCCCGATCCGCACATCGTGTTTGCCTTCGCCTACGATGAACCGTCGGCATTCACCCGACAGGGCGATCCGTCGCGGCGCGGTTTCGAGGCGTGGATCGGCACGACATGGAACGGCGATCCAGACGAACTGCGCCGTATCGAAGAGGATCTCGACCGCGCGGCACGATGGGCGCGCGAGCGCAAACGCAAGCTGCTATGCGCCGATTTTGGCAGCTCGGCCGCCGCTGATCCAGCGTCGCGCGCGCAGTGGACGTTTTTCGTCGCCCGCGCGCTGGAGGAGCGCGACATCGCATGGGCATACCGCTCTTTCGCCGGTCCTGATGGCGTGTATGATTCTGAGTGGCGCATGTGGCGCCAGCCCCTGCTCGGGATGTTGACCGATCGCTGAATGAACCCTGTGCGAAGACCTGCTGCCAAGCGATGGAGGTGTATGGCGGCGTTAGCGCTTGGACTAGCCGCCGTGCCTTCGTTCGCCCAAGTTTCGGAGTACGCGCTCCGCTTTTATGGAACCGGCGTCGGTCCCCCGGGTGGCCAGGACCGCGTCAAAATCCGCATCGACAATCCCGCAACGGTTTTGGATGTCGGCGGCGACTTCACGATCGATTTCTGGATGCGCTGCGAGGCCGCGCTCAACAACGGCACCGTCAGCGTGGACACTTCGCAGGGGATCGGCTGGATCACCGGCAATGTGGTTGTCGACCGCGACATTTACGGCCCCGCGCAACGCGGAGATTTCGGTATCTCGATCGGCCAGTCCGGTTCCGCGCGCGTACTCTGCTTTGGCGTCACCACCAATAACGCCGGGTTGTCCATCGTCGGCACCAATAACGTCGCAGATAACACGTGGAAGCACGTCGCCGTCACCCGCGTGGCCAGCAGCGGATTGATGCGGATCTACGTGGATGGCCGGCTCGATGCATCGGGCTATGGGCCCATCGGCGATATCAGCTATCTCGACAATCGCGCCACCAGCTATACCAACTCCGATCCGTTTCTCGTACTCGCGGCGGAAAAGCACGACGCGGGCTCGGAGTATCCGTCCTACAACGGGTTTCTCGATGAGTTTCGCGTGTGGACTCAAGCGCTATCGCAGGCGCAAATCAGCAATGTATTTCGCGAGGTCATTGCGACAAATACGCCGGGGCTCGTTGCGTATTACCGGTTTGAGGAAGGGAGCGGCACCAATCTGTTCGACAGCACAGGTCTCTCCCCGGTCGGGCGCCTTATCGCGGGCGTCACGAACAACGGGCAATGGATGGCGCGCAGCGTGAACACGAACTGGACCGCTCCGCTGGGTCCGCCCGCGCCGCCCCCGCCTTCGACAAATGTTGCGATCGACACGCTGCCACCCGGGCTCTCGATCACGCTCGACGGCGTGGCGGAATCCGCGCCGTTCACTCGCCTGCTGCCGATCACGAACACTGTCGAGCTGCTCGCGCCGACGAATCAGACGTTGAACGGGACCTCGTACGTGTTTCGCTGCTGGTCGGACGGCGGCCCGCAGAATCGCATGCTGATGGTCCCCGCGACCGGCCTATCGCTGCGCGCGGGATACGCCGCGATTCCGGGAGGCGCGCTGGATCAGCCGGTGTCCGCGAGCGACCGCAACATTGAGTCATACGCGGGCACCAATACGTTTGAGAACATCTACGTCGCAAACTGTCTCTGCGCGGGACGCGACGACTCGCCGCCGCTCCGCTACGAACCCGCTATGGCCTTTGCACTGGCGATTCCGACCGGCGCCGTCATCCAAAGCGCAACCCTGCGCATGCGTGGCAACGTGGACTCCAGCGGTGCGCCCTCGCTGGCCATCCGCGCATTCGCCGCCGGGAATGTGCCTCCTTTTGTCGCCGGAGCGGGCGTCTCGGTGACCGGCCTCTATCCGCTGACCGCAGCGGCTGTCTCCTGGACACCGCCGACTTTCATAAATAATCAATGGTATGACAGCCCGGACGTGTCGGCGCTTATTCAGGAAGTGATCAGCTTGACCAATTGGTTGTCCGGCAACTTCGTGGGCATCGTGCTCACGGATGAAAACGCTTCGGGCAATCACTGGCGCTGCTGGAGCAACTTCCAGTCCGGCACGCCGCCCCGGTTGCTGGTGACCTACTCCACGAGCGGCGCCGCGCAAACCGACATCGACGGCGACGGCATGCCCGACGACTGGGAGGCCGCGTATGGCTTCGACTGCACCACCCCTGCCCCGCCGACGCAGGACAGCGACGGCGACGGGATCCCGGACGCGGAAGAGTACATCGCAGCGACGGATCCGACCGGTCCGTCAAATTTCCATGCTATGGAAATCCATCCGGTTTCGACTTCCATGCTATGGAAAATTTTTATTCCGAGCGCGACCGGACGGCTCTACCGGATCGATGCGGCGACCAACCTGCTCGCGCCGGATTGGCAGCCGGTGATCACGAATTGGCCGGGAACAGGATCGCCGCTGGAGTGGTCCGACACGAATAACGCGCCGGTCCGCCTCTTTCGCGCCGGCGTGCAGCTCGCGCCGTAAATGCGCCACTTCAGGGAAAAGGATTGGAGCGGTTACGGAGAGGGAGTTTTGGAGGGGGAGGTGGAGGGGGAGGTGGAGGTGGAGGGGGAGGGGGAAGTGGAGGGGGAAGTGGAGGGGGAGGGGGAACGGGCGGAGAGGCGTTGGTAAATGTAGGAGAGGGCGAGCAGTAATAAACCGGTGGCGAGAAAGGCGCCGACGCGTTCGAGCCCGCGCAGGCCGGCGAGATCGATAAGAAACACTTTTGCCGCCGTTATGCCGAACAGCGTCAGCCCGTAATAGCGTATCGCCCGGTGGCGGGCGCGAAATCCGATGCCTACGGCGATGAAGGCCGCAAGGCCCAACCAGATGGTCACCGCGGTCTGGGACCAGTCCGCTTGGATGCGCAACCACTCGATAGCGACCATCACGATCGCGCTGGAAACGCCGACCAGCGTCAGCGCAATGCCGCCGATTCGCGCGCGACCCAGCATCCACGCGGCAGCCCCCACAATCGCAAGGCGATACCAGAAGACGTCATTTCGAAATGCGGGCAAACCGTCGAACCATTCCCACGCGGCAGGCAGATCGAAGATGACCATCTTGATCGGAATTGCCGCGAGGAGGAGAATAGATAGCCCTCGCACAGGCGAACCTTGGCCTCCGCGCAGGCCGACGAGCCCGACGAGCAGAAAGACCAATGATGTGATGAGACCAAGCGCGGGGTCACCGAAGTCGATGCGAAGGATCGGGTCCGCGCACGCGAAGACTGCAGCCGCGGCGAGCGCCAGCGCATCATACCACTGACTCCCTGCGTCCTTGCGAAAGCGGGCCTGGCCCGCGAGGAGCAGCGAAAGCAGAAGTCCCGCTGCAAAGTGCCAGTTGAGGAAGAGAGGCCCCTGCAGCTCCTCGCGCGACGAAGCGTCAAGCAACAAACCGACCGCGCCGGCCATTCCAAAAGCGAGCGCGAGGGCGAGCAGGGACGGGCGCGGCCGTGCGTATGGCAGCGCCGCCAGTAGAAATCCCGTGACGCCCCAGAGCGTGTAGACAGGCAGCCCCTCAAATCGCATCCAGATGGCCGCGCCGACGAAGAGCGCCGCATAGTGCGCGAACGCGACGGCTTCGGGCGGCGAGGGAGCGCGGCGCGCGAACCGCGTGGCAGCGGCGGCATGCAAAAGGGCGACCAGCGCGAGGGGCACACCCGCGGATGCGGAAGTCCCCTGCTCCGCGAAGACACGCGCGAGTTGGAGACCGAACGCGCCCGCCGCGAAGGTTAGTCGAATCAGGTCAAGCGCGCGCAAATCCGAACTCCGCACGCGATTAAACGACACCACGTTCAAGCCCGCCAGCCCGGCGAACAGCGCAACGAGGCAAATAGCCGCCGGCCATGCGCGATCCAGCTCGGCGGGTGAGAAGGAAACAAACACGTGCAGAACGGCAAAGAACACGGCGAGATTGGGCAGTGCATGCCAGGGACGAACGCGATAGAGCGCAAGCACCGGCACGTTCACAAAGAGTACGTAAACCAGAGGAAATAGACCGGCATTCGCGAGGGGTTCGACCAGCCACGGGGTCGCGTAGGCGCCGAGCACCCCGAGGATGGCCACCGCCTGGCTGTCATAGCGGCGGGCCAATCCGAGCACGCCGACGGCGGACACGACAAGGCCCGCCAGCGCCGGTCCAACTCCGATGAAGTGAAAAAGCCGATGGGCGGCAAATACGGTGAAATACAAGAGCGCCGCGCCCGCGCCGGTCAGGGCTTGGGAAAGCACGGCATATCGCGCGTCCTTCCGATGAAACACATGCCCGGATAGCAGCAATACCGCCGACGTGACGCCGCTCAGAATCACGCGCGGCAACGGCCCGAGAAGGCCTTGCTGAATCGCGTAGCCGACGAAAAACGCCACCGCGATGAGAATCGCCGCCGCGCCGAGGAAGCTGGCGACCCGCCCGCCAAGCGCCAGCTCCACATCCGGTTTCGGCGAAGGCGGCGGCGGATGCATAATCGGCACAGGAGGCGGGGTCCGCAGCGGCTCCAATCGAGGAGCGGGAGCGGGTGCCGTCGGAGGCGCGCCCATTTGCTTCGGTTCGACCGGAAGCGCGGGTTCGGTGGCCGCACTGGGAGCGGTATAAGCGGGCGGTGGCGCTGACTGCGCGCGCAGATTGGCCCGCAACTCATCCAGTTCGCGAATGGCGCGACTCGCGCGCGAAAACGCCACGATCGACAAAAGCAGTGGCGCGATAAATCCGCCCACTAGAAGAAATATAAAAATCCCCACGCGACATCTCCTTGCGAGAATAATGAAGCAGCTATTCGCAGGTGATTCAATAGCCGCTTGCACGAAAAGAACGCGCGAGACGCGCGGAGCCGCGTTGGGTACTATTTCACCGATGACCGATTTAGCCGACATCGCCCGGGACTTGGCCTTGAGTTCCGTTCGACGCCACATCTTCATCTGCGCGGACCAGACCGAGCCGAACTGCTGCACCAAGGAACAGGGGTTGGCCGCGTGGGCGTTTCTGAAAAAGCGGCTCGACGAATTGAAGTTATCCGGCGCGGGCGGCATCTACCGCAGCAAGGTGAATTGCCTCCGGATTTGCGAAAAGGGGCCAATCGCGGTAGTGTACCCTGAGGGTGTGTGGTACCACTCGTGCTCGCCGGAGGTGCTCGAACGCATCATCCAGGAGCACTTAATCGGCGGCCGGCCGGTTGCGGATTTCGCATTCCACGGCGCTGCAAAAATGTGAACGCCGCCCATCTAACCGACGTCTGAATTACACATATGAATACACGCGTATTTTCGTTGCTGTTGTTGCTGGCGATCGCGCCCGCATGGGTTCGCGCGGAGGATGCGGAGCGCCCGGAATTGGCCCCAAACGCCAACCACATTCGGGCGGCGAAACTGCTCGCGCTCAACCTGCCGCTGCGACATTTGAATCGGGAGCCGCTGTCGGAACGCATCGCGACGAATGCGCTGGCCATTTACCTGGAAACCCTCGACTTCGAGCGCGTGTATTTCCTTCGATCGGATATCGAGGCCTTCAAGGCGCGAGGCCCCGAGCTGGCCGACGAACTGCGCGCGGGCGAGCTCGCGTTCGCGTTTCAGATCTACAACATCCTCAAAACCCGCGTCGCGAATCGCGTGGCGTTTGTGCACGAGTTGCTCGACAACGGGTTCGATTTGAACGAGGACGAGACCTACGCGTGGAAACGGCGCAAAGCGAATTGGCCCGCCGACGAGGAGGAATGGAACGAGCTCTGGCGGCGCAAGATCAAGAACGAGTACGTCGGTCATTCGGTATCGCGCGCAATCGGCGGGAGCGAGGCTCTCGAGTTCGACGGCGAGCAGACGGTCACCAACGCCTCGCTCGCCGCTCAACTCCGCATGACGCCGGAGGAACGCATTCGGCGGAACTATGACCGATTCCTCACGCTGCTCCAGGACAACGACGCCAACTGGGTGGTGGAGCGCTACATGAACGCCTTCGCGCGCGCCTACGATCCGCACTCCGACTACCTCTCCCCGTGGAGCGTCGAGGACTTCGAAATCGGAATGAAATTATCGCTGCAGGGGATCGGCGCGCTGCTGAGCAGCGAGGACGGCGCGGCCAAGGTTGAGCGTCTGATCCCCGGCGGCCCCGCCGAGCGCGACGGACGGTTGCAGCCGGGCGATAAAATTATCGCCGTCGCGCAAGGCGACGAGCCGCCGGTGGACATTCTGCACTGGCCGTTGAGCCGGGCCGTGCGCCTGATTCGAGGCGAGAAAGGCAGCAAGGTGGTCCTCACGGTCATCCCCGGATCCGACAGCACCGGAGCGGAATTGGCCGTGATCGACATCATACGCGACGAGGTCAAACTCGAAGAGCAAGCCGCCAAGCGCGACATCCGCGTTGTCGTCGGCGAAGATGGCGTGGCCCGCAAAATCGGCATTATCACGCTGCCCGATTTCTACGCCGACCTCAAAGGGCTCGGCGCGGGCCAGGATGCGCGCAGCTCGGCGCGCGACGTCGCGCGGCTCATCAAAGAGTTGCGCGACGAGGGCGCGGAGGCCCTCGTGCTCGATCTGCGCAACAACGGCGGCGGCTCGCTGTCGGATGCGATTCAGATGACGGGGCTTTTCATCGAGCGCGGACCGGTCGTACAGGTGCGCGACCAGCGCCGCGTTCATCCGCTGAACGATCCCGATCCCGGCGTACAGTTCCGCGGTCCGGTCGCCGTGCTGGTCAACCGCATGAGCGCTTCGGCCTCCGAGATTCTGGCGGGCGCGCTGCAGGACTATTCGCGCGCCATTATCATCGGCGACTCCAAGACCCACGGAAAAGGGACCGTCCAGACCCTGATTCCCTTGAGCAACGTCAGCACGAATGTCGGCCAGATTAAAGTCACCACGGCGAGCTTTTACCGCATCGGCGGCGGCTCCACCCAGTTGCGCGGCATCGAGCCGGACATCGTGATCCCCTCCCCGCTCGAGACGCTGGAAATCGGTGAAGAGCATCTCCCGCATGCGCTGCCCTGGTCGCGCGTCGCGGAGGCGTCCTTCAGTCCGATCGGCGATTTGCCCGCTTTTCAGGGCGAACTCAAGCTGCGCTCGCGCGCGCGGTTGGAGCGCTCCGAAAAGTACAGCGCCTACACGAACCTCCTCGCGCAAATGGCCGAGCGCCAGCGTGCGCCGGAAATCACGCTCAAGCTCGACACGCGAATGGCCTTGGCGGAAAGCGAGCGCGAGATGCGCAAGGCGCTCGAGGAGAAAGTCGGCGACGAAACCAAACGCACCGACTTCGCGCTCGAAGAGTCGCTGCAGGTGTTGTGCGACTGGCTCGCGCTGCGCGAGTCCACCCGCTCGATCGGCGGAATCTGAACGCGCGGCCCGCGATGCCCGGACTCTACGTCCACGTCCCCTTCTGCGTTCGGAAATGCCTTTACTGCGATTTCTATTCGCTGCCGACCGCCGCCGGCCCCGTTGCGCGCCGTGTGACGGCGGAAGATCAACCGGACCAACCTGCATTTCTCGAGGCCCTGGCGATTGAACTCGCGGCGCTCCCGCCCGACTTCGCCCCGGACTCGATCTTCATCGGCGGCGGCACGCCGACTGAACTCTCGCGCGCCGATCTGGCCGCCTTGCTTGATCTCGTGCGCGAGCGAGTGCCGATGGAGCGCGTCGTGGAGTGGACGTGCGAATCCAATCCCGGCACGTTGACGCCGGAAAAGATTCGGACATTGCTGCGCGCGGGCGTGAATCGCTTCTCGATCGGCGTCCAATCGTTCGATCCCGCCACCCTGGAGTTCCTCGGGCGCATCCACTCGGCGGACGAGGCGCGCGCGGGTTTCCGGCTGCTGCGCGAACTCGGCGTCGGGAACATCAACGTGGATTTGATGTATGGCGTACCGGGTTCGGACCTCGACACGGTCCGCCGCGATGTGGATGCGCTGCTGGAGCTCGCGCCCGATCACGCGGCCTGTTATTGCCTGATTTTCGAGGACGGCACCCCGCTCGCCGAGCTGCGGAACCGGGGCTTTGTCAACGAAACGGACGACGAGGCCGAGCTGGCGCAATACGATCTCGTTCGATCCGCGCTCGGCGCGGCGGGCTATCGCCATTACGAGATTTCCAACTTCGCGAAACCCGGGCGCGAGTGCCGGCACAACCTGCTCTATTGGGGGAGCGGCGAATACATCGGCGTCGGCCCGTCCGCCCACTCGCACTGGCGCGGCGAGCGCTTTGGCAATGTTCGCGATTTGGACGCGTACATCCGGCGCATGCGCGAGGGCCGAAGCGCGCGCGCATTCAGCGAGCGGCTCGATCCCGAAGCCAAGGCGCGCGAGACGCTGGTGATGGCGCTGCGCCGCCTGGACGGGGTCTCCGCCGCGGAGTTCGAATCGGAAACCGGCTTCGACTATCGCGCGCTCTGCGCCGAACCCCTGTCCTGGATGACGCGCGAAGGATTGCTGGAAGAACGCGACAATCGGCTGCGGCTGACCGAGCGCGGCCTTTTCGTGAGCGACGCGATTTTCGCTGAACTCGTCTGAAGACGCGACCGGCGCGCTAGACGTTGAACAAGAAGTGGCACACGTCGCCGTCGCGCATGACGTAGGACTTGCCCTCGATACGCAGTTTCCCCGCGGCGCGGATCGCGGCTTCGGATCCATGCGCGACCAGGTCGTCCACGCTGTAAATCTCGGCGCGAATGAAGCCGCGCTCGAAATCGCTGTGGATCACGCCCGCCGCCTGCGGGGCCGTCGCGCCGATGGGAACCGGCCACGCTCGGATTTCCTTCTCGCCCGCGGTGAAGAAACTCTGCAGGCCGAGCAGGTGATACGCCGCGCGCGCGACGGCCGCCAGGGCGGGCTCCGCCATGCCGAGCGATTCGAGCATCTCGGCGCGGTCGGCTTCCTCCAATTCTGCCAGTTCGCTCTCGATTTTTGCGCAGACCGCGACGACCTCGCCGCCGTTTTCGGCGGCATGGCGGCGGACGGACTCGACCAACTCCCCCGTGCCGGCGAGATTCGATTCATCGACATTCGCCACATACAGAATTCGTTTGGCGGTCAGGAACCCGAACGGCTTGATCACGGCGCGCATTTCCGGATCGAGCTCGAGCGCGCGCACCGGTTTGCCCGCGGCGAGCGCGGCGCGGCACAGCTCCAACGCCGCGACACGCGCGATCGCTTCCTTGTCTCCGCCCCGCGCGATTTTCTGATTACGATGAAGATTTTCCTCCACCTGCTGCAAATCGGACAGGAGCAACTCCGTCTCGATGGTGGAGATATCGCGCACGGGATCGACCGTTCCGTCCACGTGCGTCACGTCCTCGTTCTCGAAGCACCGCACCACGTGTAGAATCGCATCCACGGTGCGGATGTGGGAGAGGAACTTGTTCCCCAGCCCCTGCCCCTCGCTGGCCCCGCGCACGAGTCCGGCGATGTCCACGAGCTTAAGCGCCGACGGCACGATCGACTTCGTTTTGATGAAACGGTTGATGGTCGCCAGGCGAGGGTCCGGGACCGGCACGATGCCGACATTCGGCTCGATGGTGCAAAACGGATAATTGCTCGCCTCCGCCCCCGCGGCGGAAAGGGCGTTAAACAGCGTACTTTTGCCCACATTCGGCAAACCGACGATACCAGCTTCCATGCAAAGTCCCCCGGAACGCAAAAGCGCGATAGTCCGATCCACGAAGCGGGAAATCAAGGCGCAATACGCGCATGCCGTTCCGCGAATGGCGGATTAATTGCCGGCCAGGAATCCCATAGGGCTTGCCATTCGTCTTTCTTCGCGATAGGTTCGCCCGCTTTCGAGGAAATGAAATTATGAAGCGGACGTATCAGCCTTCCAAAATCAAGCGCAAGCGGACGCATGGATTCCGCAAGCGGATGAAGACCCGCGACGGACGCCAGGTGCTCAAGCGCCGCCGCCAAAAGGGCCGCAAGGAGCTCGTCCGCGTCTGACGCCGCCATGAACGGGCAGGACCAGGGATTGGCGCGAAACCAGCGCCTGACCCGGTCCTCCGATTTCCGGGCCGCGTTCGATGGCGGGCGCAAGGCGGTGGGGCGTCGCATGGTGCTCTACCTGCTGCCGCGGACGGACGGGCGCCTGCGGCTCGGCGTTGTGAGCAGCAAGAAACTGGGCGGCGCCGTCGCGCGCAACCGGGCGCGGCGCCTGATGCGCGAGGTCTTCCGGCGAAATCGACACCGTTTGGTCGGAGCGGCGGATGTGGTGCTGGTGGCCCGCCCCGCGCTGCTGACGGCGAAGTGGTCGGAGATCGAGCACGAATTGCTCGACCTCGCCCGTCGATCCGGCATTCTCGGGGATGAACGGTCCAACGGCTAACGGCACATGGAAATGAATCTCAGCGCCCTAAACAATTTGCCGCGCGCAATCGCGAGGACTTTGATTCGCGCCTATCAGCTCCTTCTGGGGCCATGGCTCGGAGGTAACTGCCGCTTTTATCCCAGTTGCTCGCACTTCGCCCTCGAAGCCATCGAGCAGCATGGTGTCGCGCGCGGGGGATGGCTGACCCTGAAGCGGGTCTGCAAATGCCACCCCCTCCACCCCGGCGGTGTGGACTTGGTCCCCGCCCCACAATCGAAACGAGGATAGTCTGATGGCAATGGATAAACGGGATATCTGGCCGTTCGTGGCCCTGCTTGCATTACTCTTTGCATGGCCGGTCATCGACCGGATGATCGCCCATAAATTCTTCCCCGATCGCGTGTCGCCCGCGCGGCCCTCGCCCGCCGCGCCCGTCGCGCCGGCCGCTTCGGCCCCGGACTCGCAGGCGCCCGCCATCACGCCCGCCCCGACAAAGCCGCGCGCGGAGGCGGCAGCCGTCATCGTCGAATCGGATGACGCGGAGCCCGCGGACCCGTCGACGCCGGCCCGCACGATTGCGCTGTCCAACGATCGGGCCGAGTTTGTCTTTTCATCGCGCGGCGCGGCCTTGACGGTCCTCACGCTCAACGACTATCGCGCGACCCTCGCGCGGGACAGCGGGCCGATGACGCTGGATTTCGCCGCGCGTCCCGCGCTCGCCTACGAGCGCGCGCCCGGTTTGGGCGAGGCGCATACCTTCGAAATCGTGGAGGAGTCCGGCCGTCGCGCCACGTTCGCGCGCACGGCGGCGTCCGGCCTGCGCATGGAGCGCACGGTCGAACTCGGGGACGGCTATGTCGTGCGCGTCACCGATCGGATCATCAACGTTGGCGACGCCGCGCTTGAGACGCCCGCCATACTGCTCCGCACCGGCCCGATGAGCCGCGAGCCGGGCCACCGGGATGGGGCCGGCATCGTGTCGCTCGGCGTGGATACCCTTTCCCCCGGCGGCGAGAAGGTCCAGCATTGGGGCGGCAAGATCGAAAAGCTCTTCAAAACCGAGATGGAGGAGCGCGAGCTCGGCGGGCTCCCGCTCGTTATCAACCTCCCGCCGCGCGACAATCCCGTGGACTGGGTTGCCGCCAAAAACAAGTACTTCGTTCAAATTCTGACCCCGCCCGAGGGAACGGGCGAGCGCGCGTGGATTTACGCGCGCCGCGCTCTCGCTCCGCGCGAGCTGGGCGACCCGGCCTTCGCGCCGCGTAAAATGACCGAAATCGTGGAAGTGGGCGCCGCCGTCGAACTCGCCGGCCAGCGGCTGGAACCCGGCCAGTCCATCGAGCGCGCCTTCACGCTGTACGCCGGCCCGATGAAATACAGCGAACTGCACGCGTTGCGCCTGCACCAGGTGGACGTCATGGAGTTCGGCATGTGGGCCCCGGTCGGCAAGCTGCTGCTGCGCGTGTTGAACCTGATTCATGATTATGTCCCGCCGCACAACTACGGCATCGCGATCATCCTGCTGACGCTGATTGTGCGCATTGTGTTCTGGCCCATCACGCACAAGAGCACGGAGAGCATGAAGCGGATGGCCGCGGTTGCGCCGCTCGTCACCCAGTTGCGCGAGAAGCACAAGGACAACCCGCAGAAAATGCAGCAGGAAATCATGGCGCTCTACAAAGAGCACAAGGTCAATCCGCTCGGCGGCTGCCTGCCGATGTTGATCCAGATTCCGGTCTTCATCGCGCTCTTCGTCGTGCTGCGCAGCGCAATCGAGCTGCGCTTCGCGTCATTCCTCTGGATCGCCGACCTAAGCGAGCCCGAAAATCTGCTGCCCGGCCTTTTGCCGTTCGGTCTTCCGCTGAACATCCTGCCGCTGCTGATGGCCGGCACGATGTACCTGCAGATGAAACTCTCGCCCAGCGCCGGCGACCCCGCCCAGCAAAAGATCATGTCCGTGATGATGCCCGGCATGATGTTGATTTTCCTCTACAACTTTGCCTCCGGCCTCGCGTTATACTGGACGACGCAAAACGTGCTCATGATCGTCCAACAAATTTTGATGAAAAAGAATGTCGCGCCTCTCGCCCCCGCGAAGAAGGCGTAGCACCCCGGCGCGCGCGTCCCATGAAAAACCACAACATCGTCGTCACGCTCGAAGGCGGACGCAAGGCGGAGTGTCCGATCGACACGCCGGTATCGACCCTGCTGAACGGGAAGACCGACGAGCAGGGGCGGCACATCCTCGGAGCGGTCGTCAACAATCAGCTTGTCACGCTGGTGTTCAAGCTCGAGGTGGACAGCGAAGTGCGCTTTCTGACGTTCGCCGATCCGCTCGGCTGGCGCGTCTATCGCGCAACCGCGTCGTTCCTCCTCGCCAAGGTCGTGAAGGAACTCTACCCCGATGCCCGATTCTCCATCGAGCATTCGCTTGGCACGGGATTCTATTGCTCGTTCGAATTGAACGGGATCGAAGGCATCGACGACGGCCAACTCGCTGCGATCGACCATCGCCTCAAGCAATTGGTTGCGCAGGACATCCCGATCGAGCGGCGGAAGCTCAATTATGCCGAGGCCGTAAAAACATTTGAGGCGCAGGGCCAGCCGGACAAACTGAATCTATTGCGCTTTCGGAATCCGCCCAAAGTGGTCGTCTATACCTGCGCGGGATTCGCCGATCTCTCGCACGGTCCCCTCGCCGCCTCGACCGGCGCGTTGACGCACGTCGGCCTGATCCGGCACGAGCCGGGTTTTGTCATCCAGTTTCCGGACCGCAGCGTCCCGCCGCGGATTCCCGCGCTCCGCAAGGAGCCCCAATTGTTTCACATCTTTCAAGAGCACAAGAGGTGGGGCCGCATTCTCAACGTCAGCAACGTAGGCCGGCTCAACGAGATCATTGCAAACAAGGAGATCGCCGACTTCATCCGCATCGCCGAGGCCCTGCACGAGAAGAAAATTGCGCAGATCGCGGATCACGTGGCGCACCACCGCGATCGCATCCGCTGGCTGTTGATTGCGGGCCCTTCCTCCTCCGGCAAGACCACATTTGCGAAGCGTCTCGCGGTTCAACTGCGCGTGAACGGCCTCCAACCGGTGACCGTTTCGGTGGACAACTATTTCGTGGACCGCGAGCACACGCCGCGCGACGCGCAAGGAAACTACGACTTCGAGCACATCGAGGCGATCGATCTCAAATTGTTCAACGAACACCTGCGCCGCCTCGACGCCGGGGAGCGGGTGGAACTGCCCACGTTCAACTTCCAGCTCGGCCGCCAGGAATACAAGGGCGACGCGCTTCAGCTTGCGCCGAACCAGCTTGTGATTTTGGAGGGCATTCACTGTCTCAACCCGCGCCTGACCGAGGAACTGCCGAAGGAGCGCAAATTCCGCATCTACATCAGCGCGCTGACCCAGCTCAATCTCGATTCGAGCAATCGGATCTCCACTACGGACAACCGCCTCGTGCGGCGCCTGGTGCGCGACTACCAGTTTCGCGGCCATTCCGCGCTGGTGACGATGAACATGTGGCCGAGCGTGCGGCGCGGGGAGAAGGCGTGGATATTTCCGTTTCAAGGCGAGGCCGACATCGCCTTCAATTCCGCGCTGGACTACGAGCTTGCGGTGTTGAAGCCGCTGGTCGAGCCGCTGCTCGCCGAGGTCAAGCCGGCCCATGCGCAGTACGTGGAGGCCCGGCGGATGCAGGAATTTTTATCCAGCTTTCTTTCGATTCCCGCCGATCTCGTACCGCCGACCTCGATCCTGCGCGAGTTCATTGGCAAGAGCAGTTTCCGCTACTGACGCGCAACGCGCTTGACGCGCGCCGTGGCCGAGTTCAGATTTGGACTGTTCTTTCGCATTGCGGGTGTTGCTTAGTGGTAAAGCTCCAGCCTTCCAAGCTGGTCACGCGGGTTCGATTCCCGCCACCCGCTCCAC
>CALGMT010000075.1 GCA_937958885.1 uncultured bacterium
GCGCGCGGCCTCGCGTTCGTCGTGTGTTCGCATCCCTTCGGATCGATATGAAGCGCGCCGGCGCCCGCGAACCACACGATCGATCCGATCCATCAGCCGATCCCGGAACGTCTCTCCGCCCAGATACCAGCCCCGGCGCAATCGCCGCCACTCCTCTTCCATCGCATCCGACGGCGTACCCTCCAGAACCTCGCCCGCGCGCAGTTCCATCCGCGCCGCGTATCGTTTCCGGCCGCGGACTGACCCCATTGCCCGCTTGCGTTTTGCAACTATGTGCGGACTGACCCCATTTTGCCTGACCCCATTTTGCCTCAATGCGCTGACCCCATCTTGCGACACTCCGCCGGCGGGGTGACCGAAGGGCTGGGTGGGTTTTATTTGGGCATGATATCGCAATAGTCCCTTGATTATCAGCCCGACGGGCTTTTGGATCGCGGACTCGGATGCAGTTCGGATTGCAGTCGGTCCCAGACGTGATCAGGAACTAACAGATCGCCCATTCCGCGGCCCATCTCGATGCCGGGCGACATATCGCCGTGGTAGTCGCTGCCGCCGGTGGCCAGCAATCCCAGCTCTTCCGCCAGCGCACGATACTGGCGGCGCATCTCGCCATCATGCTCACTGTAGTACACTTCAATGCCCGCCAGCCCCGCCGCGATAAGAGATTTGAGGTACGGGCGCAATTCGCGCACGGTGAGCTTCAAGCTAAAAGGATGCGCGATCACCGGTAGACCGCCTGCCGTGCGAATCAGCTCCATCGTGGACTCGGCGCTTAGGCGGCGTCGCTCTACATAGGCCGGTTTGCCGCGCGCGAGATAGCGATCGAACGCTTCGCGTTTGTTCCGCACCAGCTTCTTGGCAATCAGCGCCTGCGCAATATGCGGTCGCCCGATGACCTCCGCGCCGGCGACGCGGCGCACATCGTCATCCGAAATGCGCAGGCCGAGCCGATTCAACTTGTGCACGATCTCCCGATTCCGCTCGTCGCGGCCATCACGAATCCAACGCAGATGTTCGATTAGCGTGCCATTCAGCGGATCTACCCCGTAGCCGAGGACGTGCAAGGCGCCCTTCTCGACATCCGCGCTCACCTCTACGCCGGAGATCGCCGGTATCCCGGCTGCCGAAGCGGCGGCGAGGAATCGCGCTACGCCGGATACGGTGTCGTGATCCGTCAAGGCCATCGCGCGCAGGCCAATCGCTCGACCAGCGTCCACTAGCTCCTCCGGGGTTTTCGACCCGTCGGAGAAAATGGAATGCATATGGAGATCAATCATCGCGCAGCATATTACAGAATCGTGCGGGCTATCTCCACTACATGAGCAACGGTGAATCCGAATTTTTCCGCCAGCACCTTAGCCGGCGCCGAAGCCCCGTAGCGATCGATGCCGATGGAGCGGCCGGCGACGCCGACATATCGCGACCACCCTTGCGTGATGCCCGCCTCCACCGAGACCCTGCGCGCGCAGGCGGACGGCAGCACGGATTCGCGGTACTCCGGCGTTTGACGCTCAAACAGCTCCCACGACGGCATACTGACGACGCGAACCTTAACACCGTTTTCCTTTGCAATCGCTCGTCCGGCCTCAAACGCAAGCACTAACTCGGATCCCGTGCCGATCAGAATCAAATCCGGATCGCCGCCGCTCTCCCACAAAACGTATGCGCCCCTCGCCACGCCCGAGGCGGATGCGCAGATGGTGCGATCCAGCACCGGCACATTCTGGCGTGTCAGAATCAACGACGTCGGACCGTGCCGATTGCGCAGCGCGGCGAGCCATGCGTGGCTCGTTTCATTCGGATCGCCCGGGCGGATTACCGTCATGTTCGGAATCGCGCGAAGGGCGGAGAGGTGCTCCACCGCCTGGTGGGTCGGTCCGTCTTCGCCGAGGAAAATGCTGTCGTGCGTGAAGACCATCAGCGTCGGAATCTCCATCAGCGCGGCGAGGCGAAGAGAAGGGCGGCAGTAATCGGAAAAGACGAGGAACGTCGCGCCGTACACCGTGAAACCTTTGTGCAAGCACATGCCATTGATGAGCGCCGCCATCCCGTGTTCGCGAACGCCAAAATGCAGATTGCGCCCGTCGAATCGGCGCGGCGCGACCGAATCCGCGCCCTTGATTAAGGTGCTGGTGCTGGGCGCGAGATCGGCGGACCCGCCGACGAGGTGCGGGATATGCTTGGCCAGCACTTGAATCGTCTGGCCGGAGGCCGCGCGCGTGGCCATCGGCTTGTCGATTCCAAAAACCGGCAATTTAGATTCGAGATCTTCGGGTATCGCACCGTCGAGCCCCGCCCGCCACGCAGCAGCCAATTCGGGATACGCCTCGCGATAGGCGTCCATCGCAGCGATCCACTTCGCGCGGGCCGCCTCGCCCTCTTGTCGGCGGGCGGCAAAAGCCGCGCGCGCCTCGTCGGAGACATAGAATTCTATATCCTCGGGCAGACCTAGATTGCGCTTGCTAGCTTTTACCTCTTCCGCACCGAGCGGCGATCCGTGGGACTCGGCGCTGCCCGCCAAGTGCGGACTTCCCTTCGCTATCGTCGTGTGGCCGATGATAAGCGTCGGGCGCTCCCGTTCAGCGCGAGCGGCATACAACGCCTGCTCGACTGCCGCGTGGTCGTGGCCATCGATCTCCAGCACATTCCAGCGATAGCCCTCGAATCGCTTGCGCACATCGTCGCTATATGCGAGGTCGGTGGAGCCTTCGATGGTGATGCGATTGCTGTCGTAAAACACGATCAACTTGTTCAAACCCAAATGGCCTGCGTGGGAGAAGGCCTCGTGTGAAACGCCTTCCATCAGATCGCCGTCGCCGGCAAGGACGTAGGTGTAGTGATCGACGATCGTATGGCCGGGCCTGTTGAAACGCGCCGCCAACATCGCCTCCGCCAGCGCCATGCCGACCGCGTTGCCGCACCCCTGCCCCAGCGGACCTGTCGTGGTTTCGACGCCGGGTGTAAGGTGCGACTCCGGATGACCCGGCGTTCGACTGCCCCACTGACGGAATTGCTTCAGCTCATCGAGGGACAAGTCATAGCCGGCAAGATGCAGCAAGCTGTATAGGAGCATCGAGCCGTGACCGGCTGATTGGACATAGCGATCGCGATCCGGCCACAGTGGATCGGCTGGATCATACTTCAGAAATTTCAGAAAGAGCACCGCCGCGAAATCGGCCGTTCCCATCGGCATACCGGGATGCCCGGAGTTGGCCCTTTGCACCCCGTCCATTGAAAGACCGCGAATGATGGTTGCGACATGCTGCGTGCTCATCTTGAAAAACCCTTTGATGGCGGAAGGAAGGGAGTCGGGCTTTAGCACATGCCATGCAGTCTGTCAAACAAGGCGCCGACCGAAAGAGTTGTGTCATACACCGGAAAGTCGCCCGAGATGCGTGCGCGGCGCTAATCGGACCGCAGCATCCCCTTCAACAGCAACTCTCCTGCAGCAGCGGCAAGATTATCCGCCTTGGGTTTTGCCGCCGAGGCGCGCGTCAGGCTTCGGGTATAAAACACCGCGATCCCGTGCATCATCGACCCTGCAGCGGTGGCTGGCACGCCATGAGCAAGAGATGCTCTCTTCACCTTGGCCGACGTGGAAGCTGCGCTTAACGGCGATATGGAGCAGGAGCAACGGCGCTGTCTTGCCCAAGTTGAAACAGGAGTCGCGACTCGCTTCGTCCAAGCCTACAAGGCGCTCGGCGGCTCCTTCTAAGGTGCAGGTCATCTCTTTCCGATGCGCGGGTCCGACCAAGGATTATGGTGCAGGTCGCGAGTCGCGCGGAATGACGCGGCCGTGGGGATCGCGGGCGGGGCGATCGAGCGCGGTGTCCAGCCCGTCCAATAGATCCGACGACGTGATATGCTCCAGACGTTCCGATGCATGATGCGCCTGATCCGGCCGCACATTCGCCGCATCCACCAGATACCGCTCCCACAACCGATGCGTCCGAACCAGTTCCACGGCGCGCGCGCGGCCGCGCGCGGTAAGCGTCCAGCCCTTCGAACCGGGCTCCGCCAGTCCGCGCCGCCATAGGCGCCGCAACCAAAAATCCGACGGTCCTGCGCGAAAGGCCGGGCGCGCTTCCTCATGCCGATACAGCGACGCCAACGCATCCTCCAATCCGATACGGAAGCGCAGGCCAACTCGCCGCAGCGCTTGGGCTAAAAGGCCCTGTTCAGGCGCGAACAGCAGCGCAACGCCAAACCAACCGCCCGCCGCGACGGCCATCATGCCCGCGGTGCTCGTCTCGCGGAAACCAAACCATCCGGGCGCCTCGATCGCGCCGAGGTGCCCGAGGACCGATGACGCGGCGGCGATCAAAAGACTCCACGCGATCATCGATGGCATCCGCTGCGTCATCAATCGCGCCGCGGCAGCCGGAACAATCAGCATCGCCACGACCAGAATGCTGCCGACTGTCTCGAAGCTGGCGACCGCCGTGACCGCTGTGAGAACCATCAACGCCTGATGCATGAGCTGGGGTCGAAACCCTTGCGCCGCGGAGAGCATCGGATCAAACGCGCCCACCAAGAACTCTTTGTACAGCAGTCCGATCACGCACGCATTCAGCGCAAGCGCCGCCGCGTTGATGACGAATGCGCGCGGCACATCGAAGCCGCCCAGCCGCACCGTATCGAGCGGCGTCAACTCGAGCGCGCCGTAGAGCACGCAGGACGCGTCGAGATCGACCTTGTCGGCCGCCCGCACCATCAGGACGAGACCGAGCGCAAACAGCGTGGTGAACACGACGCCCATCGAGGCGCTTTCCTCCACACGCCCGGCGTGCGAAATAAACTGGGTCAACACCGCGGTCAGCACGCCCGCTACCGCCGCGCCGATCAACATCGGCGCGGTGTCCCGACTCCCGGTGACGAGGAAGGCGATCGCGAGGCCCGGCAACACGGCATGCGTGATCGCGTCGCCCATCATCGAAAGACGCCGGACCAGCAGAAAATTTCCCAGCAACGCGCACGACAACGCGGTCAAGATCGCGGTCGCGACAATCCACGCATCAATGAGCGTCCATGCGCTCATCGCCCCTCCCCCGCCGGCGCAATCCGGTGCGGACTTTCCAGATGAAGCGCCTGCGCGCCGGCGCTGTCCATGATGCGTTCCAACTCGGCCACCATGTCGTGGCCCAGTACATGCTCGATCATATCGGCGTCGCGATCCACATGCGTCGGCGCGATCGCCGCGTAGCGAATCAGATACAGCTCCCACAGACGGTGATTTCGAACCACGCGCGCCGCTAGCGCCCGGCCTGCTGGGGTCAGGATCCAGCGATCATCCGGCAACCGCGCCAGCGCGCCCTCGCGCTTCAAGCCGGCCAGCGCCCGGGCCAGTCGGCGCGGCGGAACGACGCCGCTCCGCGCCAAATCCGCCGCGCTTCGGGCGGCGGCCTCGCGCCCCTGCTCGCCTGCTTCATACATCGCGCGAAGTACGTGCTGGCGGTCCACCCGCCGCTCCAACCGCAGATGCGCGGCGAAGCGGTGCAGCACGCCGCGCGCGCGGCCGAACAGCATGCTGACGATGAACGCGGCGGCGGCGACGAGCACAATCACGCCGCCTGCGGGCCAGTTCGGTTCCATCGCGCTCCAAAGCGCGCCGACCACGCCGGAACCGGCGCCGAGCGCGGCTGAGGTCAACACCATCGCGCGCAGGTCGTCCGTCCAGAACCGCGCCGCGGCGGGCGGCACGATCAACAGGGCCACCACAAGCATCAGCCCGACGGCTTGGAGGCCGATCACCGTCGCGGCGACCACCATCCCCATCATCGCCGCATCGAGGGCGCGCACCGGCCACCCCTGCGCGCGGGCGAAGGCCGGATCGAAACAGAGCGCGCGAAATTCTTTGAACAGCATCGCGCATACGGCCGCCAGCATCGCCGCGCAGATCGCGATTCGCCGCCCGTCCTCCGCCAACATCGAGGCGGTCTTGCCATAGATGAACGATTCCAGTCCCGCGGCGGATGCGCCCTGCATCTGTTGGATCACCCCGAGCAAGGCGACGCCGGCGCCGAAGAACACGCTCAGCACGATCCCAAGCGCCGCGTCCTCCGGCAGGCGCGTGCGGTGGCGGAGCAGCAGGATCACCCCCATCCCGACCAGCGCGGTGCACGCCGCGCCCGCCAGTAAGATCGGCAGATGCTTGCCCGGCAGCCCCATCGCTGTCGCGAGGATGAACGCCAGCCCGATCCCCGGCAGCGTGGCGTGGCTGATCGCATCGCCGAACAACGCCTTTCGGCGGAGCACCATGAACGCGCCGACCGCGCCGCACGCCGCGCCGAGCAGCGCGACGCCGGCCGCGACGACGCGGGTGTTGTAGTCCTGCATCGACAGCGTGCGCCACCAATGACCGGCGGCATCCGAATGCATCAGCGAACGCGCGACTAGGCCCCAGTCCGCCATCGGTCACCGTCCCGCCGTATCGGCAACCGCCTGCGCGGCCTGTTCAAGAAGCGTGAGCCGCCCGCCGTAGGTCTTGTGCAGGTTGTCGCGATGAAACACCTCCGCGGTCGGCCCTGCCGCCACCACGCGCGTGTTCAGCATGATGACGTGGTCGAAATACTCCTGCACGGTTTGCAGATCATGGTGAACGACCACCACCGTCCGGCCCGCATCGCGCAATTCGCGCAGCAAGCGGATGATGACCTGTTCGGTCGCCGCATCGACGCCTGCGAGCGGCTCGTCCATGAAATACAGCCGCGCATCCTGCACCAGCGCCCGCGCGAGAAACACCCGCTGCTGCTGGCCTCCGGAGAGCTGGCTGATCTGGCGATCCGCAAAGGACTCCATGCCGACGCGCGTCAACGCATCGAGCGAGCGCGCGCGGTGCGGCGCCCGCACGCGGCGAAACCAGCCGATCTCCCTGTACAGGCCCATCGCCACCACATCGAGCGCGCTGACTGGAAAGTCCCAGTCCACGCTCTCGCGCTGCGGCACGTATCCGATCCACGCCCGACGCCGCTCCAGCGGTTCGCCAAAAATGCGGACATCGCCCGATACGGCCTTCACAAGGCCCAACACCGCCTTGATCAACGTGCTTTTGCCCGCGCCGTTCGGCCCGATCACGGCAACCAATCGGCCCTCGGGAATGTCGAGGTCCACATCCCACAACACCGGCTTCCGGTGATACGCCACCGTCATGTCGTGAATCGAAACCGCGGCGGAGGCGGCATGCTCAGGCCCGGCAGGCGGCGTATGGATTGACCAAGGCCAGGTCATGGCGCGCCTCGCAGCCGATTCTGAAATCCGCGCTCGGGCGCGGTCCCGCCGAGCGCGCGCGCGATCACGGTGGCGTTGTGATCGATCATGCCGATGTAGGTGCCCTCATAGGTTCCCTCTGATCCCATCGCATCGGAGAATAATTCGCCGCCGATGCGGACCTCGTGCCCACGCGCCCGCGCGCCCTCGATCAACGCGCGCACGTTGCGGTCCGACACGCTCGTTTCAACGAATATCGCGGGGATGCGCCGCTCGACGAGCAGGTCCACAAGCCGGTTGATCCGTTCCAGCCCGGCCTCCGATTCCGTCGATATCCCCTGAATGCCCATCACCTCCAAGCCGTACGCCCGCCCGAAATAGTGAAACGCATCGTGCGCGGTGATGAGAACCCGCGCATCCTCCGGAATGGACGCCGTCACAGTCCGCACATACTCGTCCAGCGCGGCCAGGCGCTTGAGGTACGCTCCGGCGCGCGCGCGATATGCTTCTTCATGCGCGGCGTCAACGCGGGCCAGCACGGACGCCACGACGTCCACGGCCTTCATCCAACCCCGCACATCCATCCACACATGCGGATCGGCATGCTGCGGATCGTCGGGATTCCGCAACGCATACTCCGACGTCAGCGCCTCGGTGACGGCATGCACCTCACGCCCCGCCCGCGCCATCCGCGCGAATGTGTCGGTCATTTTGCCCTCAAGCTTCATGCCGGAATAAAAGATCACCTGCGCCGCCAGCAGATGATTCACATCGCCCCGGCCCGGCTTGTACAGATGCGGGTCAACACCACTCCCGATGAGCTGCGTGACCGCAACGCGCTCGCCACCCACTTCGCGCACGATATCCGCGACCATCCCCACGGTCGCCGCCACGCGCAGCGGCGCATCCGCGCTCGCGTCCGCCGCGACGCCGGCGAAAACAAACCCCGCGAGCACGCACGCTATAGTCGTTGTTTGCATATTCAAATCTTTCTTTTTGACACTTCAAAATAACGTGGTAGTGATGTCTGTCAACAAGCGATTGGAATTGGGAGGCCTTTTTATTCATCCTGCTCTCCCACATATGAGCGCATCAGGACACGGACTGCACATCGAGACGATTGCGACGGAATCCATCGGCCGGCACCCGTGGAAAGGACCGCTTACGCTCGCGATCCTCTGCGGGGGGCTGACACTAACGGGCTTTATCATGGAGTCCGCGCGTCCGGACGCTCGCGCGGCGGCGTTGGCGTGCTATCTGGCTGCGTACCTCGCAGGCGGATGGCACGCGGCCATCGAGATGTGGGAGCTGATGCGCAAACGCGTGCTCGACGTGCACTTTCTGATGCTCGCCGTCGCGGTCGGCGCCGCGTCGATCGGGCACTGGTGGGAAGGCGGCGTCCTGCTGTTCCTATTCTCGATCAGCGGCGCGCTCGAAGACCTCGCGCAGCAGCGCACCGAGCGCGCAATCGACAGCCTGTTCAAAGAAGCGCCTAAACAAGCCGTCGTGATCGATCCCGACGGCTCGGAGCGAACGGTCCCCGTTGATACGCTTAAACCCGGCATGACGATCGCGATACGACCAGGCGCAGTCTTTCCGGTCGACGCGCAGGTGATCCGCGGCCGCTCCGCCGCGGACGAATCGAACCTGACAGGCGAATCCGTTCCCGTGGAAAAGGACGTCGGCGCGCGCGTCCTCGCCGGCACACTGAATCTCTGGGGCCGAATCGACTGCCGAGTCATCAGTCCTGCAAATGAAAGTTCGCTCGCCAAAATCATTCGCCTCATCCAGGAAGCGCGCGAATCGAAGGCCCCGACCCAACGCTTCACCGACCGCTTCGGCATCGGCTACACGTATTCCGTGCTCGGCATTTGCGCGGCCATGTTCCTCGTGTGGTGGCTCGGCGTCGGGATGCCGCCAGATCGCGCATTTTATCGCACCATGACCTTGCTTGTCGTCGCGTCGCCGTGCGCATTGGTTCTGTCCATCCCGTCCGCCGTGCTGGCGGGCATCGCCTCTGCTGCGCGCCGCGGGATCCTGTTCCGCGGCGGCGTCGCGCTGGAAAAGCTCGCCGAAATTCGGCGCGTCGCCCTCGACAAGACCGGCACGCTAACCACCGGTCAGCTCCGCGTCGCGGCGATCGAATCGACAAACGGCGCCGGCGAGAACGAGTTGCTCGCCGCCGCCGCCGCGCTCGCCCGCCACTCGCACCACCCCGTATCGCAAGCCCTCGCGCGCGAGGCCGCCTCGCGCGGACTCGACCTCCCGGAAGCGAACGGGTTTCGATCGCGCGTGGGCTACGGACTCGAGGGCGAAATTCAGGATGCGCCCGCGCGCCTCGGCAGCCGCGCGCTGTTCGATCACGCCGAATGGACCGGCGCATTTGCTACGCCTCCGCCGGGCATGACCGAAGTCTTCTTCGATAACGGCGACCGGCGAGGACGACTCTTGCTGCAGGACGATATTCGGACCCAGTCGCGACCGCTGGTGCAACGATTGGCGCGGTACGGGATCACCGTCACCATGCTCACCGGCGATCGCCCCGAGGCCGCGGAACTGGTCGCGCGCGCCCTGGGCGTCCACGAGGTGGCCGCCGGACTCTCGCCGGATGAAAAAGTCGCCCGCATCCGCGCGTGGGTCGAAGCCGGCGAGCGCCCGGCGATGGTCGGGGACGGCGTCAATGACGCGCCGAGCCTCGCCGCCGCGCACGTCGGCGTCGCAATGGGCATGCGCGGCGCGGATGCCGCCCTCGAGCAGGCGGACGTGATCCTCATGAAAGACCGCCTCGATCGCTTCTCCCTCGCCTACGAATTGAGCCGGCGCGCGCGCGCGATCATCCGACAAAATCTCGCCGTCTCGCTCGGATCGGTGGTAGTTTTAGTCGCGGCGGCCTTCGGCGGGTGGATTCCGCTGACCGTCGGCGTGATCGGACACGAAGGCAGCACGCTGATCGTCGTGCTCAACAGTCTGCGCCTCCTGATCGCGCGCTTCGACGAAGACCGCTTTGCCGCAGGAGAACCGACCGATGCCGAGCAGCACCGTTGAAGATTACATCAAGCGCCTCTACACCGAGCAGCAGCAGGCGCCCGGCGAGCTGGTGCCTATGGGCCGCCTCGCGGACGCGATGGCCGTCGTGCCGGGCACCGTCACGACGATGATCAAGGCGCTCGCCGATTCCGGCCTCGTGGAATACGAACCGCGCGCCGGTGTGCGCCTGACCGCGGGCGGCGAGCGGCTGGCCCTGCACGTCCTGCGGCGCCACCGGCTCGTAGAATTATTCCTCGTCCGAACGCTCGGTCTCGACTGGTCGGAAGTGCACGACGAAGCAGAGGAACTGGAGCACGCCATTTCGGAAAAAGTGCTCGACCGGATCGACGCGCTCCTCGGTCACCCGACCGTCGATCCCCACGGGTCCCCCATCCCGCGCGCCAACGGCGAAGTCGCGCGCGAGGAGACGCTCACACTCGCCGCAAGTCACGCCGGTCGATCATATCGAATCGCGCGCGTTGCAGACTCCGAATCGCAGTTTCTCCAATACGCCGAGCGCCACGGCCTTGTGCCCGGCGCACAGATCGATGTGGAAAACACCGATGAAGCCGCGGAGGCCGTCTCCGTCCGCATCGCCGGACGCGGCCAGTGTACGCTCGGCATGAGCGCCGCCCGCCGCATCTTTCTCGCGTCCGTCTGAGCGCCATTTTTTACAGACGCTGTAAATTACAGAGCATGGAAGTCCGAAACTAATTTTTTACAGAGCATGGAACGTTTGGGCGGGCCGGCGTATTCAAATATCGGGCTGGACTCCGGCGCGCCGGGCCGTTCATCGTCTTGTGCATGCCGCGCATCGCTCGCATCGTCGTGGACCTCGCGCTGGACCGCGAGTTCGATTACCTCGTCCCGGACGAATGGGTCGACGCGCTGAAGATCGGGTCCCGCGTGGCCGTGCCGTTCGGGCGGCGGGAGGCGCACGGCTACATCGTCGATTTTGTTGAGACGTCACCGCATGCGGGGCTGAAATCGATCCTCAAGCCAGTCGGCACGAAGCCGCTGATCGAAGAGCACATCCTTCGCCTCGCCCGATGGGTCGCGGACTACTACGTCGCGCCGGTCGAGCTGGCGGTTCGGACCGTTCTGCCCAGCGCGGTTCGCCATACGCGGGCGTCGTTCAAGGAAGTGACGATGGTGACGCCGACCGACCTCGCGCGCGACCCGCTCGCCGTCGCCGCGTTGCGCCGAAAGGCGGCGACCCAGGCGCGGGTGATCGACGCGCTGGCCGCCGGCCCCGCGCCGATGCCGGAACTCACCGACCTCACCGGCGCAGGATCCGCCGCCATACGCGCGCTGGCGCGGAAGGGGTTTGTCACCATCGGAAAGCGCGCCATGCGCCGGAGGCCGGACGCGGGGCACACGGTGCTGCCGACCCAGCCGCTGCCGCTGATGCCGCAACAGGCCGAGGCGCTCGCAGCGATTCGCGAATCCGTCGAAGGCGTCGGACCGCCGGTCACGCTGCTCTTCGGTGTGACGGGCAGCGGAAAAACCGAGGTGTATCTGCAAGCGATCGACCACGTGATCAAAAAGGGCGGCGGCTGCATCGTCCTCGTGCCGGAAATTTCGCTCACACCGCAGACCGTGGATCGCTTCCGCTCGAGGTTCGGCGATACAATCGCAGTGCTCCACAGCGAACTCTCGACGGGCGAACGCCACGACGAGTGGCATCGCATTCACGATGGAGAGGCGCGTATCGCGATCGGCCCGCGGTCGGCGGTCTTCGCGCCGGTGCGCCGGCTCGGCTTGATTGTGGTCGATGAGGAACACGAACACAGCTACAAGCAGGAGGACGTACCGCGCTATAACGCGCGCGACGTGGCGGTGATGCGCGGGCGACTAGACGGCTGCGCCGTCGTGCTCGGCTCGGCCACGCCGTCGCTCGAATCGTTCCACAACGCGCAGCGGGGCAAATATCGCCTCGTGCGCATGCCGCATCGCGTGGACCATCGGGAAATGCCCGTGATGCGGATCGTGGATTTGCGCCAGGAAATGGAAAAGGAAGGACGTCTGAACGTCCTCTCCCGCGATTTGAAGGAGGCGATTCAATCGCGCATCGAACGGGCGGAACAGACGATTCTCTTTCTCAATCGCCGGGGGTTTGCCACGTCGCTGGTATGTCCCTCTTGCGGAACCGTCGCGCGCTGCGAACACTGCAGCGTGGCGATGACCTATCACAAACCGACCGACCGACTGCTGTGCCACATCTGCGGCGCGCAGCAGGCGGTCCCGGAGCGCTGCCCGAATCCCGAATGCAAAGACCCGTCGTTCAAGTATGCCGGCATCGGCACGCAGCGCGTGGAGGAGACCCTTCGCAAGGTATTTCCGAAGGCGCGCATCGCGCGCATGGACTCCGACACGATGACGCGGAAGGATGCCTATCGCAAAACGCTCGGCGCTTTTCGCGCCGGACAGATCGACGTACTGATCGGCACGCAGATGATCGCGAAGGGACTCGACTTTCCGGGCGTGACGCTGGTCGGCGTGGTGCAGGCGGACATGAGCCTGCACCTGCCGGACTTCCGCGCGGGCGAACGCACCTTTCAATTGCTGACACAGGTGGCCGGGCGCGCGGGCCGCGGCGATCGCGAGGGCGAAGTCATTGTGCAGACCTTCTCGCCGTTCCATCCCGCGATCCAAGCCGCGCGGCGGCTCGACTATGACGGATTCGCCGCGGAGGAATTGGAGTTTCGCCGAGAACTCGGCTATCCGCCCTTCGGCCGTCTAGCGGTCATCACGTTGCGCTGCGCGCAGGAGGAACTGGTCAAGTTGACCGGCGTCGCGCTGGCTGAAAAGATCGTCGCCGCGGCGGGACCCGAGACGCGGACGGCAGGGCCGACACCCGCGCCGCTCGCCAAGGCGCGCGGCGAGTTTCGCTATCAAATCATGCTGCGCGCGCAGACGACGCGGCGCATAACCGAGCCGCTAAAGGCCGTTCTGCGCGAGTTCAAGTGGCCCGATGCCGTCGCATGGTCGGTGGATGTGGACGCGCTGTCGCTGTTGTGAGGGGGTCGCATTTCGGACTTGTCGCGCGCGATCGGCCTAATTCCGCTCGACCTCGCGCGGGATGAAGTCCACCAGCGCGCGCCAGCGATTGTCGTTCGTGATGAGGAAGGGCCAGAGACCGCCGATGAACCGCGCGTCGAACGCGGCGGGTTCCGGATGCAAGACCTCCCACGACCCCTCGCGCAGCTCGCGCTCCAGTTGGCCCGCATCCCACCCCGCGTGTCCGTGAAACGCGCGAACCCATGCGCCGGGTTTACCCACATACTCTTTGATGCGCTTGACCGGAACGCCGAGCAGCGCGCGGATCGAGCGCCGCTTCGGAGATTGCGTGAACACGATCACCGCGAGGCGGCCGCCGCCCACCGGTCCGCCCAGCAGCACCGGGATCTGCTTGAAACAAGGTTCGATCGGTTGATCGCCGCCCGCAACCTCCGCCAGGCTGACGCTGAGCGGGCGATTGAGAATGAAGCCCAGGGCGCCCTTTTCGTCGTGCCGGGCCAGGTACACGATCGACTGCATGAAATTCGGATCGAGCAGATCGGGTTTGGCGATCAACAGGCGGCCGGCCAGTTTTTTCGGGATCGATTTCATAACGCGGCCTCAGGGTAGCGCGCTGTCAGCTCCGCGCGCGCCTGCGCGGCCGCGTCGGGCTGGCCTGCGCGTTCGAACATGCGCGCGGCGGAGCGCAGCGCGGTCGGCGTCACGTCCGGATGGTCGTATAACACGGCGACCGCGAGATACTGCCGGGCGGCGTCCTGCCAGCGTTCGCGGCCTTCGGCGACGCGGCCCAAACCGAGGTAACTGCGCGCGCGAATCTCCATCTGCTCGGGCGCCGCGGCGCCCGCCGCCGCTTGCTCGAATGCTTGTTCCGCTTCGTCCCACATGCGTTTTGCCAGCGCCCACTCGCCCCATCGCCATGCGGACTCCAATCCCTCCGGCGTGGAAGCGTCGGCCTGCGCAGATCGCCGAAAGGCAACACCCGCTTCGTCGGCCTGCCCCAATTCCAGATGCGCGCGGCCCACGAGGTGCCAGGCGACTTGCGCCCAACCGGGACTCGCCGGCTGCTCGGCGAGCGCGCGCGCGGCGGCGAGGGCGGCGGCGTGGTTTGTCTGTTCCAGATTCCACCGCGCGGCCCAGTCGAGCAGTTGAATGGGCAACTCCGCGGCGGCCCCCTGCTCCACCAGATCGTTGACGGCTTGCGCCGCTTCCGCGCTGCGGCCGAGCCGCTGAAGCACGGCGAGACGCCGGAACTGGGCGCGGCGCGCTAGATCGGGCGCGGGCTTTTTCCGGAGCGCCTGCAGATATTGAAAATCCGCGGCATCGAACTGCTCCTGTTGTTCCAGCAAACTGCCATAGAGCACATGCGCCTCGGGCGCGAGCGGGCTGCGCGGATGCTGCTGCAGGAAGGTTTGCAAGGTGCGGGAGGCATCGTCGAAGCGCTCCAAGGCGCGCTCGGCCTGCGCTTTGCCAAACAGCGCCTGATCCGCCCGTTCATGTTTCGGATGCGCGCGAAGCAGCGCATTCCAATCGTCGATCGCGGCGGCGTGCGCGCCGCGCTGCGTCTCGCAAAACGCGGCGGCAAACAGCGCATCCGGCGCGATGCGATGTTCCGGAGCGGCCTGCGCCAGCGCGCGGTAGCGCGCGGCGGCGTCGGCCCAGTCCTGCGCGTCCTGCCGAATGCGCGCGGCGTGGAATCGCGCCGCGATCGCGCGCTCGGCATCCGCGGCGTCGCGCGCGATTTCGTCATACGCGGCAAGCGCCTCGGCGGCCCGTCCGGTCTCGCGCGCGGACTCGGCGCGAATCCAGCGGAGGTCGCCCGCGTACGCCTCATCGAGCGGCGCGGCCATCGCGCGCGCGTATGCATTGGAGTAATCGCCGGATCGGAAGAGCAGCACTGCGAGCTCGTAGGCGGCGGGCCCGGCCTCGCGCGCGGCGCGGTGGCGGTCGAGCAGCCGCTCGTACGCGAGTTGCGCCTCGCGCAAGCGGCCTGCCTGCCGCGCGGCGTTTGCGCGCAGGTACAGCCACTCGGGCGCGTCGCCCGCGTTCTTGCCGATCGCCAGCGCATCGTCAGGCCGACCGGCCTTCAGATAGGCCCATGCCGCAGGGAGTCGCGCGCCGGCGGCTTCGGGCGCATCGGCGAAGCGAGCGAAGTACCGATCGTAGGCTTCTGCAGCCGCGGCGGCGTTTTCGCGTTTGAATTCATAGTCGGCGAGCGTCAACAGCGCCTCCGCGGCGGCGCGCGGCACGGCGTCCCGCGCCGCGGCGCGGGTGAGCCACTCGCGAATCTCTTCCGGTTTTCCGTCCGCCGCGATTCGCAGGGACGCGAGTTCGACGCGCGCGAGATCCGCGTGCGGCGCGTTGGGTTCGGCTTTCAAGAGGCGTCGATAGGTCGCCTCGGCCTCGCGCGCGCGTCCGTTCCGGCGCTGGGTGAAGCCGAGATAATACAATCCGGCGGCGCGTAACTCGACGGGCAGGTCGGCGCGATCGACCAGCGCCTTGAAGCCCGCCTCGGCCTCCGCGTAGCGCGCCGCCTGGACGTCCTGTTCGGCAATACGGAATCCTGCGCGCAGCGCCATCGGGGAA
The DNA here is from genome assembly GCA_937958885.1 of uncultured bacterium. GTDB lineage: Bacteria > Verrucomicrobiota > Kiritimatiellia > CAIVKH01 > CAIVKH01 > JAMLJG01. The sequence continues at coordinate 15,838 of CALGMT010000075.1, forward strand.
TCGGGAAAACGCGCGGCGGTCTCGGCGTATGCCGCGCGCGCGGCGTCGAGCCGGCCCTGGCGGCGCCGCGCCTCGCCGATGCGATACAGCGCGAGCGCGGCGTCGGGCGCATCGGGTTGGTCGGCAATCGCGCGATATTCCCGCACGGCGAGGTCGAACATGCCGCGGCTGAAGAGGCCGTCGGCAAACTGCAGTTGATCCGCCGGCTCGACCGCGCCGGCGGCAAACGCGCAGCACAGCAGCAGGCTCGCGGCGCGCTTCATCTCATCCCTCGGGCACGCCGGTGGCGAAGGAGATGTTCCAGATGTCGGCCTGGCGGCAGCGGTCCAACACCGCGATCACGTGTTCGTAGGCGACGGCTTTATCCGCGCGTATCAAGACCGGCTGGCCGGGGAAAAGCTCCGCAAGACGCGCGAGCATCGCGCCCAGCGCGTCGCCGTCGAGCACGCGGCTGTTCACGACGACCTCGCCGTCGGCGCGGATGTTGATGATGATTTCGCCGGGCAGCCGCTGGGGAACCTCGCTCGTCTGCGCGGTCGGCAGCGTGATATCGATCTCGGCCTCCCATTGGGCAAAGATCTGGCTCGTCACGAAGAAGCAGAGCAACAGGAACACGACGTCGATCATCGGCGTCATTTGGAAGCCCATCGGCTCCGGTTTCGATTGGGATCGAAAGTTCACGGCTCAATCCTTTTGAATCAGCGTGATCATCTCCGCGGCTTGCTTTTCCATCTCGGAAATGAGCCGCGAGGTGCGCCCGCGGAAATACGCATACGCGATCATCGCGGGAATCGCGACGATCAGCCCCGCGACAGTGGTGACGAGCGCTTGCGAAACGCCGCCCGCGAGGAGCATCGGCTTGGCCTTCGCGAGGTCGAGCGCGACGGTGTTGAAGGCGGTCAGCATCCCCATGACCGTTCCGAGCAGACCGATCATCGGGGCAATCACGCCGATGTCGAGGAGGTACTGGGTCTGGTTCTGAATCATCGTCGCCTGGCGGCCGCCCTCCCCTTCGACGATTTCGCGCAGCAAGCCGGGGTCCGGCCTGGTCGAGCGGAGGGCGTAGTCGAGCGCGGCGCCGAGAATGCCCGCCATCGCCGACCCGTCGTTGCGGCAGGCGGTCTGCGCCTCGACCAACCGGCCTTCGCGCAGCAAGCCGCGCACGTTGCCGATCAGCGCGGTCGGGACGATCTGCTCGCGCCGAAGGGCCATGAGGAAATAGAGAATCAGCGCAAGGCCCGCGATGGACATCGCGCCGAGCACATACATCAGCCACCCGCCGGTCTCGATGATTTGCTGCACCGTCATCGAGTGCGGGGCCGCGGCGGCATCTGCCGCTTCCGCCTGTACCCTGCCGGCCGTTGCGACGATCGCCGCGCCGGCGGCGCCTGCCCAATTAACCCACTTCATTCGGTCCTCCTTCTCGATCACGGGCGGCCGCCCGCAATCAGTTCTCTGTGCTGGATGAAATATAACACGCCGGACGCCACCGTGATCAAGGCGACCCCAAGCGCCATGCCTTGGGCGATATAGGAAAACGCAAAGTCGAATTTCGACAAAAACTCAGGATCCGCGCCGCGCAGCAGGTCGTGCCGAATCGCCAGCCCGAGCAGGAGCGCGACAATCACGACGATCTGCCAGACGGTTTTATGCTTGCCCCATTTGCCCGCCGAGATGATGTTGCCGCGCGTCGCGGCGAGCAGCCGAAGGCCCGTCACCAGGAATTCGCGCGCGATAATGATGACCACGATCCACGCGGGCACGAGCGACATACTCTGGCCGCTGCGCTGAATCTGGATTTCGACGAAGCTGACGAACGCGGCGCACACCATCACCTTGTCGGTCAGCGGATCCATCAGGCGTCCGAATGCGGAGACCATTCGGCGGCTGCGCGCGATGTAGCCGTCGAGGAAATCCGTGATGCCGGCGATGACGAAGACCAGCGCGGCCGCGCTGAAAAAATAGGGGCGCTGGATCGTCAGCAACGCCATCATCATGCCGGCCAGGCCGAGGCGGCTCATGGTCAAAGTATTGGGCAGATTCATGGGGCGGCTCCTGGTTGGGAGGGAATCGGCAGATAGGCGTCAGGCGGCTCTTCGACCAGCGCGGGGGCGGGACGATGCGCCGAGGGCCTGGCAGGGGCCGACGCCGCCTCGCGGGCGCACCGGCGAATGCCGGACGCGATCAACAGCAAAAGCAGCACAGCCGCCGCCGCGATCCAGGCGCGACGCAGATTGGCAGGGGTGAGCGCGCCGAGGAGCGCGGCGGCGATTTTGGCGCCGATCGGCGGGCGCACAGGCCTCGGCGCGCGCGGCGGAGCGGGCGCGTCAGGTTCGCCGTCGTCAACGGGCTCGGGCGCGCGTGCAGGCGGCGGCTCCGGTTCCTTCCGCTTTCGCGCGCCGGGTTGGTGCAGGGCGTTGTACTCTTCGACCAGCGGTCCCGATTCGAGTCCCAGAAAATCCGCGTATATGCGGATGAACCCCCGCGCATACGCCGGGGCGGGCATCTGCGAGAAATCGTCGCGCTCCATCATTTCCAGATGCTGGATTTTGATGCGCGTCTTGGCCGCAGCGGCGGAGAGCGAAATGCGTTTCCGTTCGCGCGCGGACTTGAAGACCTGGCCCATCGTTTCCATGGCGCTACGGCTCTTCCTGCTGCGCGTTGCTCGGCACTTCGCCGTCGAGGTCGATCAAGATTTCGCGCGGGTCCGCGCCCTGCGCGGGGCCAACGACCCCCTTCTCTTCGAGTTGATCCATGATGCGCGCGGCGCGGGTGTATCCGATGCGAAGGCGGCGCTGCAGCGACGAGGTCGAAGCGCGGCGCGTCTGGCGAATAATCTCCATCGCCTGTTGCAGCATTTCGTCGTCTTCCTCGATATCGGGCAGATCGACCTGCTTGCCCTCGATCTTGTCCTTGATCGACATTTCGTATTGCGGCACGCCCTGCCGCTTCCAGTGGTCGATGATGCGATTGATCTCCGCGTCTGTGGTCAACGCGCCCTGCGCGCGGATCAGCTTCGGGCTGCCGGGCGGGAGAAAGAGCATATCGCCCTTTCCGAGCAGCTTGTCCGCGCCCGCGGCGTCGAGAATCGTGCGGCTGTCCACCTTTTGCGCGACCTGGAACGAGATGCGCGCGGGAAAGTTAGCTTTGATCGTGCCCGTGATGACGTTCACCGACGGGCGCTGAGTCGCGAGGATCATGTGAATGCCCACCGCGCGCGAGAGCTGCGCGAGGCGCGCGATCTGATTCTCGATCTCGGCCTGCGCGACCATCATCAAGTCGGCCAGTTCATCCACGACGATGACGATGTATGGCACGCGATCGGGGATTTTCTCCTCCGGCGGTTGGTCCGTCGGCGGCAATTCGGCGTCGAAGAGTTCCCCCTGGCTGGCGATGGGGCGGCTGTTGAACGCCTTGATGTTGCGGACGCCGACTTTCGCGAACAGCTTGTAGCGCTTCTCCATTTCGTTGATCGCCCAGCGCAGGCCGAGGGCGACTTTCTTCGGATCGGTAATGACAGGCACCACGAGGTGCGGGAGGTTGTTGTAGCCGGAGAACTCCACGATCTTCGGATCGATCAGCATCAGGCGCATCTGATCCGGCGTGCGCGACAGCAGCAGACCCGCGAGGATCGAATTCATGCAAACGGTTTTGCCCGAGCCGGTCGCGCCGGCGACCAGCAGGTGCGGCATGTCCGCGAGGTCGGCGACCTGCACGCGGCCCCCGACATCCTTGCCGAGACAGAGCGGCAGCGCGGCGCGCCCGCTCTGCCACACGTCGCTCTCGACGATCTCGCGCAGATAAACGGCGGTCGTCTTGATGTTCGGCACCTCGATGCCCACGACGCCCTTGCCGGGGATCGGGGCCTGCACGCGGACCGTCTCGGCCTTCATCGCGAGCGCAATGTTGTTGCTTAACGCCGCGATGCGCTCAACGCGCACGCCCGCCGCGGGCAGCAACTCGTAGCGCGTGACCACAGGACCGCGTTCGACATTCGTCACATCCACCTCGACGCCGAATTCGGCGAGCGTTTCCTTCAGCAACTGTCCGCCCGCCTGCATGTCGGTCGAGGCGATCTCCGGGTGCCCGGTGACGGGGTCCAATAAATCGAGGGAAGGAAGGTTCCAGTTCGCTCCGCCGGACGGCAGGACCGCAAGGCTTTCTGCGGGTGCGGGCGTCTTTTCGCGGCGCGCCGCGGGCACGGGTTCCGGCTGCGGTTCATCTCGAACCGGTTCTACCTCCGGCTCGTCGCCCAGCCCGAGACGGCTCAACAGGGCGGACTTCCGGCGCGGGGGCTCGTTGAGATCCGGCTGGGGCGTCTCCAGCGCCGGCTTTGCCTCCGCGTCCGACACAACATCCGATTCCTCGTCCGACGACCGCCCGCGCCGCCCGCGCGGCTGGACCGGCGCATCTTCAACATCGCCGGCTTTCTTGCGCACACGCACCACGGGCGGCGCGTCGGACGGGCGCATCGCTTCTTCGAGCCGCTTCCGACGCTTGGCGAGTTCGCGCTGCTCCTCCTCGAGCTGGCGCAAGCGGTCGAGCCGCGCCTTGCGCGCCGCCTCCCATCGGTCGTATCCCGCGAGAATCAGTTCCCACGCGTGGCGCAACACCGATCCGGGCCTGATTTCCGTCATCAGCACCAGCGCGATCGCCAGCAGCGCCGCCATCAGAATGCCGGTCCCGATCGGGCCCCACAGGAAAACGAGCGAGCGGAACGTCAACAGGTCGCCAATCACGCCCCCCGCGCTGCCGATGTTCAACAAGGCCCGGCGTTCAGCCCATGCCGCGCCGTTCAGTTCAAGCAAAGCCGCCACTGCAAAGAGCGCGACAAGGCTCCAGGTCATTTTCGTCCAAATCCGCCCCTCGCGCTTGAACAGGCAAATCACGCCCATGTAGACGAATGCCGCCGGGGCAAGATAGCCCGCCACTCCGAGTCCCATAAACAGCAAAAAGGCGCACCACGCGCCGACCGGGCCGATAAAATTCGCGGGCGGATCGTTCGGCGGGGCCTTAAATACCGGCAGATCGCCGGGATCGAACGAAAAAATCGCCAGCAGGCTCAACACACTCAACGTCAGCAGCAAAATACCGGCCACCTCGAGCCAGCCGCTGCGCGCGGTAATCTTTTTCACAGCCATTCGCGCAGCATATCAACCGAATGCCGCCAAGAGCAAGCGGGACGCCAATCGCGCGCAACATTCACGGTCACTCGTTGCTCGACAGTGGAACCGTCGGCCTCTACACTCAAATCAGTCGATTTGCATCTGGAGGCGATGGCAATGATCAAAACGATGATGGTCTTCACCGATGGGTCCGCCGGCGGCGCCACGGCCGCGCGTTACGCAATCCACCTGGCCAAACAACTCAACGCCAAACTCACCGGCGGGCACGTCCTCGATTCGCGGATGCTGGAAGGCCCGCTGATGGCGGATATCTCCGGCTGGATCGGCGCGCAACCGTTCAGCGGCCAGCTCAAGCAATTCCGCGATCTGCTGCAACAGAAAGGCGAGGCCGTCCTCGCGGCGCTCGTCAGCATGGCGGAGGCCGAGGGCATTGAGATCGACGTGAAACTCCTGATGGGCCACCCCGCACGTGTGATCCTGCAGGAGGAAGCCAAAACGGAAATGCTCATCATGGGCCGGAACGGCGAGCATGCCGACCTGACCGGCGAGTTCATCGGCTCCACCGTCGAGCGCGTCACCCGCCACTCGATCAAGCCCTGCATGGTCACGCCTGACGTGTTTCAGCCGATCGCCAAGATCCTCTGCGCGTTCGACGGCAGCCCGCATGCAGGCAAGGCGCTGCACGAAGCGGTCGAAATGGCCCTCGCCCTGCAAGTGCCGCTCGTGATTTTGTCGGTCGCGGAAAACCACGACTTGCGCGCCGCGCGCGATATTGCGGAGGACGGCATGCGCATCGCGCGCGCGCACGAATGCGCGGCGGCCAATCTCGTCGTCGAAGGGCGTCCCGATCAGATGATCTCGCTCAAGGCGGAGGAGCTCGGCTGCGGCCTGATTGTCGTCGGCGCGCACGGCCACTCCCGCATTCGGGATATGATCCTCGGCGGCACGACCAACAGCCTCGTCGCTCGCGCCCGCCTTCCCGTCATGCTCGTCCGCTGAACGCGCGCGGCGCGGTTCCCTCTCGGCCCGCGCCGCCGCACGTGCGGCCGTGCGGCGCCATTTCTCCGTGACGCGCGCGCCGCGAGTGTCCTAGCATGCCCGGGTATGTCGCTCGCCGCCATCTTCATCATTGCAGGCGCGTTCCTCGTCGCGCTGCTCGCAATCGCCGCGTGGCTCTCGGCGCAATTGCGCGAGCTGAAGGCGCGTCCGGACGAGCAGCAGACGCTCGCCGATATTCGCGGACAGGTCATTTCGTTTCACCAGCAGATCGACGGCATCCGCCAGTCGGTCGCCGCCCTGCAGGGACAGGTCGTCCAGACCCTCGACGGCACGCGCCGCGCGATGGATCAGCGCCTTGACGGCACGGCCCGCGTGATCAACGACGTCAAACTGAACCTCGGCCAGCTCGCCGAGCGCACGCAGCGCCTCGCCGAAATCGGGAAAGATATTTCAAGCCTTCAAGACATCCTGCGCTCGCCCAAATTGCGCGGCAGCCTCGGCGAGCTTTTCCTCGGCGACCTGCTCGCGCAAATCCTGCCGCCCGATCATTTCCGCATGCAGCACACCTTCTCCGGCGGCGAAAAGGTGGATGCCGTCGTCATGCTGAAAGCCGGCCTCGTGCCGGTGGACGCCAAATTCCCGCTCGAAAATTTTCAGCGCGTCCTCCGCGCGCAGACGGACGAGGAGCGCAAGCCGGCGCGGCGCGCGTTTCTGCAGGATGTGAAAAAGCACATCGAATCAATCTCAAAAAAATACATCCGCCCGGACGAAGGCACATTCGACTTCGCGCTCATGTACATCCCGGCGGAGAATGTCTATTACGAAACCATCATCAAGGACGACGAATTCGGGGGCGAGGGCGCGATCTTCGAGTTTGCGCTGAAACGCCGCGTGATTCCCGTTTCGCCCAACAGCTTCTATGCCTATCTGCAGACGGTGCTGCTCGGCCTCAAAGGCATGCGCATCGAGGAAAGCGCGCGCGCGGTGATCGACCAACTCGCGCGGGTACAAGCTGAATTCGATCGATTCGCGGAGTCTTTTCGCCTCGTGGGCGGACACATCGAGAATGCGCGAACCAAATACGAAGATGCCCGCGCGCGGCTCGAAAAAGTGGACCAGCGCCTCGCGCAAATTAATGGACTGGTCGAGCGACCGGCCGCCGCGACGCCGGAACTGTCGCCATGAACCGCATCGGCATCGCCATCCGCTCGCTTCGACGCGAAGGCGATCACAGCGCCGCGCGGACGAATCTCGATACCCTCACCTTGCAGCGACATACCCAATAGGCGCCCTCATGCGAGTCGCCGTGGTCCACTATCACATGCGCCCCGGCGGCGTATCGCGCGTGATCGCCGGCGCGCGCGCCGCGCTGACGGAAACCTCCGTTCGCGTCGCGGTCATCTCTTCGGGACCCGATGCGGACGTCGTGCTGCCGGAATTGGACTACGCCCCCGCCCCGTCCGCGCTCGCGCCCGACCTCCTGGCCGAGCGCCTCATCGACGCGGCAACGCGCGCACTCGGCGCGCCGCCCGACTGCTGGCACATTCATAACCACAGCCTCGGGCGGCACCCGTCGGCCACCGCCGCGTTCGCTGCGCTCGCCCGTCGCGGGTGCCGATTGCTCCTGCAGCCTCACGATTTCGCCGAAGACGGGCGGCCGTCAAACTACGCCGCCCTGCGTAATGCGCTCGGCGTCGCGCTCGCCCGAGATCTATATCCCGCCGCATCGCACATCCACTACGCGGTATTGAATCCGCGCGATCGAGCGGCGCTGATCGAAGCGGGTTCGCCGGTCGAACAAACGCACGACCTGCCCAATCCCGTGATCCCGTTCGACTCCGGCCGCGCACCCGCCGAAGCGGACGGCGCGCCGCTGCTGCTTTATCCCACGCGTGCGCTGCGGCGGAAGAATATCGGCGAGTTTCTTCTGTGGTCATTGGCGGCGCAAGAATCGCCGCGCATGGCCATCACCCTCGCGCCGACCTCTGCAGACGATCTCCGCGCCTATACCGCGTGGAAGGCGCTCGCGGCGCGCTTGTCGCTGCCCGTCGAGTTCGAAGCGGGCTTGCGGCCGGGCGCTTCGTTCGCGGCCCTGATGGCGCGCGCGCGCGCCGTCGTCACAACCAGCGTCGCCGATGGTTTCGGGCTCGCGTTTATCGAGCCATGGCTCGCGCAGCGCCCGCTCGTCGGCCGCGCGCTGCCGGAAATCACCGCCGAGATGGAATCCGGCGGACTGTCCCTCCGCCATCTTTACAGACGCCTCGACGTGCCGATCGCATGGGTCGGCGCCGATCGACTTCGCGCTCGCATCGCCCGTGCGCTGGCGGCATCCGCCACCGCGTATGGCGCGCCCCTGCCCGCCGACGCCGTGGAATCCGCATGGTCCGCGTTCGTCCATGACGATCGTGTGGATTTCGGCAGACTGGACGAGGACATGCAGTCGGACGTCTTGACGCGACTCCACCGCGCGCCCGACGCGGCCCGAGGGCTTGTGCCGAACGCATTGCCGCTGGACGCCGCCCGCGCGCAACTCGAATCCAACGCGGCCGTCCTGCGCGCGCGGTACAGCCTCGCGTCCTATGGCGCGCGCCTTCAGGCCTTGTATGCGCGGGTGGCCGCATCGCCGCTCGGCGCCGTGCAGGCCCTCGATGCCGCCGCGCTGCTGCGTTTTTTTCTCGATCCATCCCGCCTCTTCCTGTTGCGTACCTGATGATGCACTTCTCGGAGATTCAGCGCGCGGACCTCATCGATCGCATCCGCCGCCTCTCGCGGCCGCTGCATCCGCGCGCCACCGGCGAGCGCCCGCGCATCGAACCGCGACCCGCCGTGCGCGCCGTGCTGTTCGATGTCTATGGAACCCTGCTCATCTCCGCCGCCGGGGATATCGGCACCGGCGAACACGGCGCGCGGGAACACGTCTTGGAGGCGGCCGCCGCGGCGGGCATCGCGCTGCCCAACGATCCCGCTATCGACTGGTTCGCGCGCTTCCACGACGCCGTACGGCAGCGCCACGCCGCGCGGCGCGCCGAGGGCGTCGCCTGTCCGGAGGTGGATGTCCGACACATCTGGCGATCGGTGCTGGAATCCGCGGGAACGGGCGGGAGCGAAGAGGCGCTGCTGCGGTTCGCCCTCGAGGTCGAGTGCCGCATCAATCCCGTCTGGCCCATGCCCGGCGCGCGCGAGGCGATACGCCGCCTCGCGGAGCGCGGGATCGCGCTGGGCATCGTCTCCAACGCTCAATGCTTCACACCGCTCTTGTTCGATGCGCTGCTGGGCGAATCGATCGAGGGGATGGGCTTCACACCCGCCTTCTGCGCGTGGTCATGGCAGCTCGGCGAAGCGAAACCGTCGCCGCGCGTGCTTCGCCACGCGCTCGACGCGCTGGCCGCCCAGCGCGGCATCCATCCTGATGATGTCCTGTTCGTCGGCAACGATATGTTGAACGACCTGCACCCCGCCGCGCGTGCAGGGTGCCGCACCGCGCTATTTGCCGGCGACGCGCGTTCGCTACGCACGCGCGGGTCCGATCCCCGCTGCGCGGATCTTCGACCCGACCTCGTCCTCACGTCATTCGATCCCGATTTCATTGCCTGATCACACCGGCCCACAGCGTGTTCAGTCCCTGTAAATTACAGCGCCTGCAAAAACCGTTCGCGCGGCGATTTGACCTTGACGTCGTCATCAGGGTTTGATTCGTTGCCTAGCACGACAGGGGAACCAGCGCCGTTACCACGGCGTACGGTTGAGATGGCGAGAGCCAGACCCTTCGAACCTGATGCGGTTAACACCGCCGTAGGGAGTCGGCTACACCGTTGATTAAGCCGACCCGCACATTGTTGCGGGTTTTCTTTTTCCGGCGTCTCGTCTCCCGCGGCGAAAACGGGAGATCGAAATGACGGACATGCAATGGTCGGCGTTGCTCGGCACGACGCCGCTCGAAATTACAGCCACACTCACCGCGATCATCGGGGTGATCCTCATCGCGCGTCAGAATATCCTCGGATGGCCGCTCGGCCTTGTCTGGGCGGGTATTTCGGCCTACCTCGCGTTCTTCGAATGGCAGCTCGTCTCGGACGGAATCCTGTACCTGGCGTACATACCGATCCAGGTGTATTGCTGGATCGTCTGGGCTCGGCGCGGCGGACCCGGCGCGGCGCGTCCGTTCGTCCCCACCTGGTTGCCGCGGGAGAAACAAGTCCTGCTCGCAGTCGCCGCAGCGGCGTCCGTTCTGATCTGGGGCTTCGGCATCTCGGCGCTGGCTGGCGCGGTCTCATGGATTCCGGAACCGTCCCTGCTGTGGCGGGACTCGACCACGACCGTGCTGAATTTCTTCGCGCAGTTCCTGCAGGCCAAGAAGCGGATGGAAAACTGGGTCGGCTGGCTGATCGTCAACGTGCTCGGTATCCACATTTACTGGATCAAGGACTCCCCCATCTACGCGATCCAGTACGCGTTCTTCCTCTTTCTCGGGCTCTACGGCTGGCAACAGTGGCAGCGCTCGATGCGGATGCACGCAACCTCCACCCCCCGAAAGGATGACGAACCATGAAACGCACACTCCTCGCCCTGCTCATCGCGCTGACGATATTGCCCGCGCGGGCCTCGGATCCGGAGTCGCACTCCTCGCCGTTGAGCATCACGCTCACCGCGGGTTATGACTCGCGCTACCTGCTCTACGGGTATCGCCTGAACCGCCATTTGCTGAAGGCCGATGCCTACGCAGCGTATGCGCTCGACGAGAAGACCACGCTGTGGGGCGGCGCCTGGTTCGGCCTCATTCCGGACGGCTCCTATCGCGAACTCGACGGCTATATGGGCATTGACCGCGCGCTCGGAGGCGGACTCAGCGTCGGCGCGGCGATTTCCGCGTTCTATTACATCGAGGTGCCGTTCAGCGATAAGGACGTCGTGTACGAGCTGATGACGCATGTGTCCTACTATCACGAGCGCTTCGCCCTCTCGCTGAAAAATCATGTGGACACCGAATCGGACGGGCATCTCCTTCGCGGTATTCTCGCGATTCCCATCGCGCTGACCGACCGGGTCGCCCTCGAAGCGAGCGGGGAGTACGGCTATGCCTTTCGCTACTACATCGACGGCAACAAACCGAACCACGCGTTGCTAAAACTTGCGGCGCCAATTGCGCTGAGCGATGCGCTGAGACTCACGCCGTATATCGCGCGTTCTATTGCGCTTGATGCGATCGACGCTTTCGAGAAAGACGACACCATCGCAGGCCTGTCGCTGAGCTGGACGTTATAGCGCCGCCATACCCGTATTCGCGCGAGCGCCGATCTGGATTGAAGCGCATCGCCATGTTGTGATTTCATCGCGCGTTTCCGCGATGTGGAGGAATTCATTCATGGACCCCACCCTGCCCCAACGAGTGGTCAAATCTGCGCTGTTGCGCGGAACGTTCACCCTGCGCTCCGGCGCGGTGTCGAATGTGTACTTCGACAAGTACCGTTTCGAATCCGATCCCGCGCTGCTGCGCGAGATCACGGCGGAGCTGGCCAAGCGCATCCCGGCAGGCACCGATTGGCTGGCCGGCCTCGAAATGGGCGGGATTCCCGTCGCGACGATGCTCGGCCAGCACACCGGGCTGCCCGTCCTGTTTGTGCGCAAGAAAGCGAAGGACTACGGCACCTGTCGCCTCGCGGAGGGCGGGGAGTTCGAAGGGAAACGACTTCTTGTGGTCGAAGATGTGGTGACTTCAGGCGGACAGATTCTGCTATCCGTCGCTGAACTTCGGAAACGCGGCGCGACCGTGACGGATGTCGTGTGCGTGATCGATCGCGAATCCGGCGGCCCGGAGAGCCTGGCGAAGGAAGGATTGACCCTCCATCCGCTGTTCCGCATGTCGGAATTGATGAAACACGCGTGAACGCACAGCGTTCACTGAAGCGCGATGCGCTCCAGTGAGGAGCGGGCGCGGTTGCCGCGCGTGTCTTCAGCCTCGACGAAGTAGCGCACGATGCCCCGTCCTTCCGGCAATTCGCAGGTGTAGAGGCGCGCGGTCGCCGCAGGACCGGTACGGGAGGGGTATTCTCCGCCGTCGCGCAGGGGCAGCGTTTCCTCGCTGCCGCCGGAGCGAATGACGAGCCGCGCGGCGCGCACGCCGGACACATCGTGAATGAAGGTGTACAGGACACCCTTGCGCGGCGCATCCCACAAGCCGCCGGAGCCCCACGTTTTGCCGCCGGGATTTTCCGGCAGCACCCAGGGCGGGAAAATAGTTGGTCCCGTCTTGTCTTTGCCGGACTGCAAAATGCCATCGAGTTCGCCTCGAATCAACGCATGCGCCTTGTTGGCGGCCTCGGTGACCTGCGCATCCCACAGCTCCTGGCCGGTCCAATACCAATAGCAACTGGTCTCCGCCGTGAGCATGAGGCGGCGCGCGGCGTCGAGCGATGCGGCGCGCGGGTTCGCGTCCTCCAGCGTATGCACGGCATTTTGAAGCGCGGTGAGCACGGCCCACGAATTCAGGTCGGGCGAGTAGGGATCGCGGTAGCGGCTGAACCATTTCGCGAACTGCGGATCGCCGTTGTCCGCGCCGCTCCACGATCCGGGCTCGACGTGGACCGTGTTCGCCGGATCGGGTGGGAACCGTTCGAGGTAATCGCGAATGGTGGTCAACTCGAATCGGGGATCCTGCTGGAGCCATTTCACCAACTGGCCCGTGTTGTGGCGGTAGTAGCTGTCCGCGCCCCCGCCGTAATTGTCGCCGTCGGAATGCAGCAGGAAAAAGGGCGGATGCTTCGCGTCAAATGCGCCGCTCTTCACAATGCTGTCGTAGAGCTGTGCAAAAACGGTCGGATACTGCAACGCGCCGAACCCGCCGCGCGCGTCCTCGTTGCCGAGATAGCGCTCGGCGGGCACGCCGACGATCGTGTGGACCTTGCCGTCCGGGTCTTCGTAACGAATGTACTCGGGCCGCAGCAGCGAGGGCGCAATTTTCGACGCGGCCCAGACGCCCTGCAACTGGAGCCAATCCTGTGCGGGCGGATTTTCCTGCTCGGCCGGATTCGGCGGCAGCATGCCCTCCTGCGGGCCGGCATACGGATAATCCCTGCAGGCGCGCGCGCGGTGAATGCTGTCGTAGATCACCGCCTCGACGCCGGCTTCTTGCAGCGCCGGAATCATGCGCACGTGGAAAGCGGTCTCCGGCGGAAACAGGATGCGCGCGGCGGACGCGCCGAAGGTGGACTCGATGATCGCGCGATGGTCGAGAATCTGACGCACGATATTGCGCGCGGGAATCAGCGGCATCAGCGGATGAAAAAATCCAAACGCCGTGAAATCGATGCGCGGATGGCCGAGCGCGGTCTTCTCGCGCGCCCACTCGCGCAGTTCATTTTTCCATCCGGCGAAATGGCCGTAGCACAACCCTTCGCGCTCGCACCGATCGAGCTGTTCGATAAGGCTCCCGCTCCAGCTCGTGCTCAGCCCGGCATGCGGCAACCCACCCTCGACATACTGTCGCACCGCCGCCGGAATGAATGTCGAATACGGTCCGGCGCGCTGATCGAAAATGCTCGTTTTTTCGCCATCCCAGAATGTCGGGTCCGCCGCGCGGTAGTACGGCTGGTGCATGTGCTTGTGGATGCCGAAATAAATGCGGATACCGTCGTGGACGACCGGTTGAGTCGCGGCCTTCACCTCTGCGCGCGTTTCAGGCGCCGCCTCGACAACCAGTTCGGAATAGGATTTCACCCAATCCCCTGCGCCGGCCGACGCCGGATCGGACTTGCGGCAGCCCTCGGCTTGAATCGTGTAGCGGCCCGGACGGAGCAAGCCGGCGGGCACCGTCACCGTGTAGCGATGGCCCTTCTCGCGCTCGATCAGGTGGTCGCGAAACAAGTGTTGACGCGAACCTTCCCAGACGATGATTTGCGGAAACGGAATCGGGCCATCCGCTTCCATCGTGATGCGGAAAGCAGGTTGCCCGGCGGCGCCGGGTTCACAGGTCAGGCGAGAGGGATATTCTACCGAGCGTATGGAAAAGGAAGTCATGCGGCGACTCTAGCCGCAGCGCCGCGCGCCGTCCAGCGATCAACCTAGTCGCAGTCGTAATACTCGTCGACACTCGGCCAGCGAAACTGGCGAATCAATACGCCGTTGACGATAACCGAAATCGTCTCGACCTCCGGGCCGCTCGGAAATCCATCCGGAAACGGCAGCGAGAATACCGGCGGATTCGGCGCAGCGCACGGAATCGCTTGATCGAACGTTCGCTGGCGCACCGGACCCCATGAGGCAACGACCGAAACCGATGCCTTCGGACAAAAGCCGCAAACCGCCACTTTCATCGAATCGAATCCGCCGCACGGACTCGTATCGATCAGGTTGGCAGATTCATTGCCGGACAATTTGCAGGGCGGCGGCTTGCTTCCGACGTTCTTTTTGCCGCCTCCGCCGCCCGGTGGGTCGCCCAAGGGATCGACTTCCCCCTTCCCGCCGCTCCCTCCGCCGGAGGATCCGCTGTTGTTTTCCGCAATCGCCACGCCGCCGGCCACCGCTACGGCGCCCGCGATGAGGTAGAGGCCCGCATTTCCGCCGCCGCCGCCGCTCGTTCCGCCCGCGGCCCCGGCCGCTGCGGCGGCGCCTTTTTCCAGCGCGCCGTGCTGAATGATGTTCACCGGTTTCCAACCGGTTTGGAGAATGCTTTCTTCACCGGTCGCCGTACGTCCCTTCGTATCGATGTAATACCAGAACCGCGTGATGCCCTGCACCAGCGAGACGGGAACGGTAGCCTGATAAAGGCCATCGCCCTTCCCTGTCATTTTTATCGCAGTCGGCTGGCCCAGATCGGTCACGCGCACCTGCAGTAGAACCTCCGTCAATTGGCCGCCGGGACATGCGATGGTCGCCGTAATGATCGCAGGTGTGCCGCGCACGACCTGGAACACCGGGGCATGTTCAATGACGGGACACCCGCCTTCGGCGACGAACGTCTCAACCTCCCCGGCGCGCGCCGTCGAAACGGCAGCGGCCAACAGACAAGCTCCCAGCGCAATGCGAATACTCATAGCACCCTCCCTGTGGCTCGAACAGTAGGCGCATCTCGGGGTGGCGTCAAACGCGCAAGTAACTTATTTTGACTGGTTCTCGCCCGACGAATGGTGTTTCGTAGCGCGCATGAAGCGTTGCATGGTCACCGGCGCGGCCGGTTTTATCG
>CALGMT010000076.1 GCA_937958885.1 uncultured bacterium
GCGATTCTTCCTAACCATCTGCCTCGTGCTGTGGAGCGCAACCGCCTGGGCGCAGAGCGGGCGCGAGCGCAGCGGCTTCGTGTACACCTATGAAGGCGCGGCTGACACCTCCGGCGGCGGACGGCTCGCGCTGCGCGAGACGGAACTTCGCACAGGCGTGCCGCTGATCCGCTCGGATGCCTTCATGCTGACCGCCGGGCTGCGCTGGACGCACTACGATTTCCTCTTGAGCGGAGAGGGGGTTGAAGATTTCACCGCGCATTCCGTGCGCTTTCCATTTCGCGCTGCGTGGCCGCGCGAGACGGGGTGGTCGTGGTCGGCCGTGCTTGCGCCCGCCATCCTTTCAGATCTGAAAGCCATCGGCTCCGACGATTTCGGATTGAGCGCATTGGCGCTCGGAACCTATCCGTGGCGGCCGGAATTGCGCCTCGCCGCAGGTGCGGCATACAGCCAGGATTTCGGACGCAGCCGCGTATTTCCCGCGCTTGGCGCCACATGGACGCCGAATGAAGCGTGGATCGTTGAATTGCTATTCCCGCGTCCGCGCGTGGTGTACCGCGTTAGCGAACAGCTTTCGGTTGGCGCGGGTATGGAGCCGGGCGGCGACCAATGGAACATCGAGATCGACGGTGTCGTCCGCGATGTAGCCTTGAAAGAATATCGCGCGGCCCTCGGCCTCGAATGGACCCCTGTGCGCAACTTTGTTGTCATCGCCCAGGCCGGCGCCGTGTTCGGACGCGAATTCGATGCGCGAGGCGGCGACCGCCCGCGCATCGAACGGGATATCGACGATACCTGGTACGCCCGGATCGGCCTCGTGTTCCGTTGACCGTGGTCGCGGGCGCTCCTGTTTTTCTTTTCATCACGCGCGGCCGCGCATAGGGTGAACATCATGGTCACTCGATCCATAGCCGTCGCACTGCTTCTTATTGCGCTCGCGCCGGCGGAGGGTTTCGCCAAGACATGGCGCACGAAAGAAGGGTGCACGCTGGTGGAGCACCCGTCGAATGACGGCGACAGTTTTCATGTCCGGATCGGGCGCCGCACCTACATCCTGCGCTTGTTATGGGTCGATGCGCCGGAGACGGACGATCGGTTTCCGGATCGTATCGCCGAACAATCGGCGTATTTTGGCATCAGCACGCAGGCGGTTTTTCGCGCCGGCAAAGAGGCCCAGCGCTTTACATCGGAGTTTCTGCGCCGTCAGCCGTTCACCGTGTACACGCAGTTCATCGACGCGCGCGGCGCGAGCGAAAAGAACCGCTATTACGCGATTATCAAATCCGGGGATACCTTCCTCATGGAGGCGCTGGTGGCCAACGGTCTTGCTCGTATTCACGGGCTTCAGGCGATGCCGCCGGAGGGGCCGAGCGAATCGGTGATGCGCATGCGCCTGCGCGGGTTGGAGGCGGAAGCCAAGCGGAACCGGCGTGGGGCTTGGGGCATGGCGGGACCCGAGTTGAGCCGGTTTGACCGACTGAATCAGCCGGTCGATGTGAATCGCCAGACCATCACGCTCACGCGTCATGTATCGGTTTTTGCGCCGAACGATTCGGAGCGCATGCTGGGCACCTTGCGGCCGGGTACGGAGGTTCGGGTGCTCCGCGCGGAATCCGTTTCGCATGTGTTGATTCGCTTTCAACTCGACGACGGCCGCAGTGTGGAGGCCCAGGCCCGCCGTGTGGATTTGGGGTTGTGATTCGTGCGGTTCCACGCTGTGCAGGCCGCATCGGACCGAACGCGCCCTCACCCCCGCCCTCACCCCAACCCTCTCCCACGGAGTGGGAGAGGGAGTGGCTGAAGATGCGGGCGTTGATCGCATCGGATTCAAACTCGGCGAGTCCTGAAGCCCCGCTCTGTCGTACTTTCACACCCTCTCCCGCTCGGCGGGAGAGGGTTGGGGTGAGGGCAAACCCAACCCGCGATTCCGCATTGGGAATCCAGCGCGAAATGCGCTATAGCTGCTCGATATGAACAAGCAGGGCAAAATCCGATTGCTGGTGGTGGACGACCACGCGATCGTACGACACGGCCTCGCGATGCTGCTGGCGCGCTACCCGGAATTCGCCATCGCCGCTGAAGCCGGCGGCTGCGCAGAGGCGCTCGTCCGCGTAGCGGACAGCAATCCGGATGTCGCCATTGTGGACCTCGCGCTCAAAGACGGCAGCGGTCTCGACCTCGTGCGCGAACTCATCAAGCGGAAACCCGGCCTGCCCTGCCTCGTCCTCTCCATGCACGACGAAATGGAATACGCCGAGCGCGCATTGCGCGCAGGAGCGCGCGGCTATGTGATGAAGGAAAATGCCGACGAATCGATCGTCGACGCGATCCGCACCGTGCTCCGCGGCGAGGTGTACGCCAGCCCCGACGTGGCCGCGCGCCTGCTCCGCCAAGTGGTCGCCGGATCCGAAAGGCGCAACGAATCCGGCATCGACAGCCTGACCGACCGCGAACGCGAAATATTCCGCTGCCTCGGCCAGGGCCTGACGACAAAAAAAATCGCCGAACAATTCGGCCTGAGCGCGCGCACCGTCGAGGTGCACCGCGCCAGCATCAAGCGCAAACTCGGCTGCGACGATACCGCCCAGCTCCTGCGCGAGGCCGTCCGCTGGGTCGAATCCGGCGGCGCGTGAACGGGAGATCACCGCGTGAAGCATGCGGGCGAGCGGCCGGTCGACCATGCGCAGCGGGCGCGCTTCGCCGCGGAACTCGACCGAAATTTCTCCGTAATCGCGCCGGCGGGCGTTGGCAAGACCAAGGCCATCGTCGATCGCGTGGTCGCGATCGCCACCGGCGATCCGGAGCGCGCGCGCGTGTGGCTGCCGAAACTCGCCGTGGTCACCTACACCAACAAGGCGGCGGACGAAATGCACCAGCGCGCGCGCAATGCGATCATCGCCGCGCGCGCGGGACTTCCGGCGCTCACGGCGTTTAATCGCGCCTTCTTCGGCACCATCCACCGCTTCTGCGTGCGCCTGATCCGCACGCACGGACACCTGTGCGGACTGCCGACGCAATTCGAGGCGATCGAGCAGGAGGACGAATTGTGGACCTCGTTCGTGCGCCAACTGGATCGGCTCGCCCCGCGCCTTCCGCCGGACACGGTGGCCGCCGTCACACGCCTGCTCCCGGTGAACGCGCTGCTCAGCCTTGCGCGCAAAGTGACGCCCCTCCCGAATGCGGAAACGTCCATTCCGCCGCCCCCCGCCGTCCAGCTCCAGGGCGTGTATGACCAGACGCCGAAACTCGCGCGAAGCGCGGGCACCTATCGCCGCTCGCAACAAGCCGCCCGCGACTGGGAGCAGGCGTGGGCGGCAGCCGCGCCGTTTGCTCCGTTGCCGGAATGCGCGCCGTCCACGGCGGATTTTGTCGCCGCGTGGGAGCGGGCGTTCCTGCCGCTGCGCGAATGGCTCGGCACGGCCGCGCTCGCTGTCGCGCGTGAAATCGCCGCCGCCTATCGCGAATATCGCCGCGCGCGCGGAGCGCTCACGTTCGATGATCAAATCGAACTCGCGCGCGAACTGATCCGCCACCCGGCGGCCGGTCCTGAACTTCGGCGCGCCGGATATCGCGTGATTCTCGACGAAGCGCAAGACACGGATCCGCTCCAATTCGAAATCTTGCTCGAACTCGCGCGGCCGCCGGACGCGACGGGCGTGTGGATCGACGGCGAAGGCGCGCCGCCGGAGCCGGGCCGCTTTTGCATGGTCGGCGATCCGCAGCAATCGATCTATGGCGCGCGCGCAGATCTCGGCTGCTACCAGCGCGTACGCGAGCGCCTCGCCGCCGCGCCGGAATCAGAGGAACTGGTGTTCTCGGTCACCTTCCGGTGCGATCGCGCGATCGTCGATACGGTCAACGCGCTGGTCGGTCCTGCGTTCAATCGCGAACAGGGCCAGGTCGACTACACTCCGCTCCGCCCGCGACCCGGCGCCGGGCCGGGCCAGGTGCTCTGCTGGCAACCCGCGCGAATCGATACTGCGGGCGACAAGGTGGAGCCGGTCACCGTTGAGTTCGGGCGTCAGCTCGCGGCATGGTTGCGCGGCCAAGGCCTGGCGAAACTCGGCGCATCGCGCTGGGCGGATGTCGCGATCCTCTGCCCGCGCAATCGATGGTTGAGTTCGCTCGCGATCGGATTGCGCGAGCACGGGCTCGGCCCGCAGCTACACTCCCAGCGCGCGATACGCGCCGAGAGTCCGGTATATACGTGGTTCACTGCGCTAATGACCGTGCTCGCGGAGCCGGACAATGCGTTCGAAATCGTCGGTGTGTTGCGCGAAATCTACGGACTCTCCGACGAGTCGCTCGCCCGCTGGATTGCGGGACGCTCCGGCTGGTCGCTGCGGCCCGATGCGGACACCCAACCGCGTGTACAGCCCCCCCCTCTCCCGACTGCCGAGAGGCGGTTGGGAGAGGGCAGGGGTGAGGGTTTATTGAGCCCACCCTCACGATCGAGCCCGCCGGACGAAGACGACGCGCCGGGACGCGTATTGCGCGCGCTGTCCGCGCTCGCGCAGGAGGTCGCTGGGCTTCCGCTGCGCGATGCCGCCGCGCGCGCGATCGAAGCCACCGCGCTCGCGGATCGCGTCCGCGCAGTCGCGCGCGCGTCGGCTGTGGGGGCGGAAGATGCTGTGGGCGAGGAGGTCAGCGCGTTGTATGCCATGGCCGCGCAGGCGGAGAGCGAGGGGCTTTCGCTGGGCGAGTTCGCGGAACGATTGCGGGACGGATTGGAGGAGGAACTGCCCGCGCGCCCGGTCGATCCGAACGCGGCGCAGTTGATGACGATCTACAAAGCGAAGGGCCTCCAGTGGCCGGTGGTCGTGCTGCCGCTGCTGTACCGTTCGATCGGCGAGTCGAAGAATTATCCCGACGTTATCGGCGGACGCGATCCGCGCATCGTGTTCACGGCGCGCGATCTCGATCCGATGCGTGAGCCGGTCGAGGCGCACAAGCGGAGGGAATATCAGCGGTTGCTTTACGTTGGCCTCACGCGCGCGCAGCGCACGCTCATTTTGACGGATGACGACGCATTGTTTCCGCGAAAAAAGGCGACCCTCTGTTTTGCCCATCTGCTCGGGCTTATGGATGCGGGGGGCAGCCGCATCTATTCCGAGGCCTATGACGGGCTTCCGAGCGAGCTCGGCGGCGTGAAAATGGAGATCTCTGCGGACGAAGTTGCGCCGGACGAACCGGAACCCGTGCCGGACGAGCGGGCGATCGAGGATGCGGTTCTGCGTTTGATGGAGGCGCCGCGCCGCGTGTTGCCCTATCAGTTGGGCGAGGCGGAAGCGCGCGCGGAGCGGATGCTGGATTCGGTGGAGATGGAGCGTTCCGCATCGGCGGAAGCCGCGCGCGCGTATGGGATTTGGTGGCACGAGACGGTGGAGCGGATGCCTTGGGGCGGCGCGGAGGCGGAGCACTGGTCGCGCGCGTTGTCGGTCTGTCCGATGCCCGAGCGCGGCGCGCGCGAGGCGCGGCTGTTGCTGGAGTCGCCGACGGCGGCGCGGCTGCGCGCGCCGCATCTGAAGATCAAGAGCGAGGTGCCGATTCTGTGGCGGCGCGACGCGCGGGAGGCGGTCGAGGGCGTGATCGATTTGGCTGTGTGGGATCCGCAGGCGAAGCGTTGGTGGATTTTGGATTGGAAGACGAATGTCGTTTCGCCGGATGAAGCGGAGGCTCATTTGAAGTCGATCTATGCGCCGCAATTGCGGGCATACGCCGACGCGTTGCGCGCCGTGTCCGGTGTCGCGGTGGAGTGCGGGGTGTATTCGACGGCGACGGGGGTGTGGGTGGAGATTGGATGAGCTGGGTGGGGGGCGGGCATGGGGGGCCC
>CALGMT010000077.1 GCA_937958885.1 uncultured bacterium
GATGCCCGGAATCGCTTCCAATACCTCGTGCAGCCAGCCCCAGTTCATCGTGGCTTCGAACGCGACGTGCGCTGGCGCGTGGGCGCCGATAAGTTCGCCGAAGCGCTCCGGGAAGGCGTGCTCAATACGTTCCTCGGCCACTATCTTCCCGGCCTCGTCAAGGATGCTGACAACTGAGTAGCGCTTGTGGTAGTCAATACCGATGTAGTTCATGGCGGTTATCTCCGCGTTTCTGTGGCGGGCCCCTATGGTCGCGCCTTCAATACGTGATGGGCATGATGCCGCATCTGCGGAGCTCTAACCGCCTTTCATGCGATCTGACCCCTCTTTCTATACAGTTGACAGGTCGCGCCTAATTACAGATATATGTATCTGTAATTAGGAGGATAGGTCCCATGCCATCGCCCGATCATCCGCGCGCCATCTCTGATGCGTCATGGACACGTCGCTCCTTTCTCGCGCGCATGGGCGCGGGGTCGGCCGCGCTCTTCGCCGCGCCGTCCTGGGCGGAGTTGTTCGGTTTCGACGCGCCGTTCGAGATCGTGTCCCCGCTCGATGCCTACCCGAATCGCGATTGGGAACAGAACTATCGCGACCTGTATCGCTACGACAGCACGTTTCATTTTCTCTGCGCGCCGAACGACACGCATAACTGCCTGCTGACCGCCTATGTCAAAAACGGCGCGGTGGTTCGGATCGGGCCTTCCTACGGCTTCGGCGAGGCGAAGGACTTCGACGGCTTCCAGGCGACGCATCGCTGGGACCCGCGCTGCTGCCAAAAGGGGCTCGCGCTCACGCAGCGGATCTATGGCGATCGCCGCGTAAAGGCGCCGATGGTCCGCACGGGATTTAGGCAATGGGTCGAGGACGGATTCCCGCGCGACGCCCAGACCGGCGCGGTGGATCCGAAATACCTGCGCCGCGGACTGGATCCGTTTGTCCGCGTCTCGTGGGACGAGGCCTTCGACTTCGCGGCGCGCGCGCTGCGCAACATCGCGGAAACTTACAACGGACCCGAGGGCGCCGCAAAATTGCGCGCACAGGGCTACGACGAGGCGATGATTGATACGCTGCGCGAAGCAGGCGTGCAGACGCTCAAGTTCCGCGGCGGGATGCCCGCGCTCGGCGCGACTCGCATCCTCGCCCATTACCGGCTGTGTAATATGATGGCGCTGCTGGATCACCACCTGCGCGGCGTCGGCCCCGAACACGCCGTCGGCGGACGGGTGTGGGACAGCTACTCGTGGCACACAGACCTGCCGCCGGGCCATCCGATGGTGGTGGGCCACCAAACGAGCGAGTTCGACCTCGCGCTGGTCGAGCGCGCCAAACTCGCCGTGGTCTGGGGGATGAACTGGATCACGACCAAAATGCCCGACGCGCACTGGCTGACCGAGGCGCGACTGAAGGGAACAAAAGTGATCGTCATCGCCTGCGAGTACAGCGCCACGGCCAACAAGGGCGATGAGGTGCTGATCGTGCGGCCGGGCACGACTCCCGCGCTCGCGCTCGGCATCGCGCATGTGATCCTTCGCGACCAGCTCTATGACCGCGCGTTTGTGGAGCAGTTCACCGACCTGCCGATGTTGATTCGCGACGACACGCACGAGCTGCTGCGCGCGCGGGACATCCATCCCGATTATACGCCCGCCGACCTTGGTCGATCTTCCGCAATCCTCGCCGCGGGCGAGAAACCGCCTGCCCCGCTCCACCAGAAGACCTCCTACATCCCCGAATCGCTGCGCGCCGAATGGAACGATCATGTGGTGTATGACACCGCGACCCAGACGTTTCGCGTCGTCAACCGCGATCTGGTCGGCGAACGGTTCGCCGAGCTCGGCATCCGTCCGGCGCTCGAAGGGGCGTTTGAGGCGTCGTTGACAGACGGCACGAAGGTCACCGTCCGACCGGTCTTCGAGCACATACGCAAGTTGGTGATGGACTCGTATGATCCGGCCACGGTATCGGAGATGACCTGGGCGCCCGCCGAGGCGATTGAGTCGATCGCCCGGCAAATCGCCGCGCATCGCGGCGAGACGGTGCTCGCGCTGGGCATGGGGCCGAATCAGTTTTTCAATAATGACTTGAAGGATCGCGCGGTGTTCCTCGTCGGCGCGCTGACGGGCAACATCGGCAAGCCGGGCGCGAATGTCGGCAGCTACGCCGGCAATTACCGCGTGGCGTTTTTCACCGGCTCGGTCTTTTACATTCACGAAGACCCGTTCAACATCGCGCTCACTCCGGATACGCCGGTCAAGCGGCGTAAGTATTACGGCGAGGAATCGGCCCACTATTGGAACAGCGGCGATGTCGTGCTGCGCATGGGCAAGGAACTGGTCACCGGCAAGACGCACCTGCCGACGCCGACCAAATCGGTCTTGGTTTCGAATTCGAACTCGCTGATCGGCAATGCGAAGGGCCACTATGCGCTGGTCGCGAACACGCTGCCGAAGTGCGATTTCATCGGCGTCAGCGAGTGGTGGTGGACCGCCTCGTGCGAGTATGCCGATATTGTTTTTGCGGCGGACAGTTGGGCCGAGTTCAAGCTGCCGGACGCCACGATCTCGGTCACCAATCCGTTCCTCTACATCTATCCCGACACCCCGCTGCCGCGGCTGTACGACACGCGCTCGGATCTTGAAATCGCAGCGGGCCTCGGGGAGGCGCTGGGCCGGCTGATTGGCGACCCGCGCTGCGCGGATTATTGGAAGTTCGTCCGCGAGGACGGCAGCCGCACCTATCTCAAGCGGATAGTGGAGAACACCAACATTTCCGCCGGCTACGATCTGGACACGCTGATCGCCGACGCGAAGCGCGGGGTGCCCGCGCCGGTGATCTCGCGCACCTATCCGAAGTACAGCAACTTCGAGCAAATTCAGGAAAACAAGCCGTTCTACACGAAGACCGGCCGCATGGAGTTCTATCGCGAGGAGCGCGAGTTCCGCGAGTCGGGCGAAAACCTGCCGGTGCACCGCGAACCGGTGGACAGCACGTTCTATGAGCCCAACGTCATCGTCTGCGGCCCCCACCCGCTCGTGCGGCCGCGCGGTCCGGAAAGCTACGGCGTCGCCGCGAACGATCTCGGGCCCGACACCGTCCAAGCCCGGCATGTCGTCAAACCGTGGGACGAGGTCAAGCGCACGAAGCACCCGCTGAATGAACACGGGTTCGACCTGATTTTCCACACACCCAAATACCGGCACGGCGCGCACACGATGGCGGTAGAGACCGATCTGTGCGCAGTCTGGTTCGGCCCCTTTACCGATCCGTACCGGCGCGACAAACGGATGCCGTTCATCAGCGAAGGGTATGTGGACATCAACCCCGCCGACGCGAAGGCGCTCGGCATCGAGGACGGCGATTATGTGTGGATCGACGCGGACCCTCGCACACGCCCATACCGCGGGATGAAGGAATCGGACGACTTCATGAAAGTCGCGCGCCTGAAGGCGCGCGCGCGGTACTACGCGGGCACGCCGCGCGGCGTGACGCGCATGTGGTACAACATGTACGGCGCGTCGCACGGAACCGTCCTCGCGGCGGAGCGCCGCGCCGATGGCCTGGCCAAGAACGAGGGCACGGGTTATCAGGCGATGTTCCGATCCGGCAGCCACCAAAGCTGCACCCGCGGCTGGCTCAAGCCCACGTGGCTGACCGATTCCCTCGTGCGCAAAGACGCGATCGGGCACTCGATCGGCAAGGGGTTCGCCAACGATATTCACTGCGCCGTCGGCGCGCCGCGGGAAGCCATCGTGCGCATCTCGAAGGCCGAGGACGGCGGGGTCGGCGCGAAGGGGTTGTGGCGGCCGGCGCAAAACGGACTGCGGCCGACGTACGAAACCGACGCCGTCAAACGGTACATCGCCGGCGGCTTTGTCAGCGCCTGACCCAGGAGAACCGCACATGAGCACCGTCCACAACTGGCAACTCGATCGGGCGATGGAGTATCCGTATGAAGAGAATCGATCCGATCGGCAAATCGCCTACGTATTTGACACCAACAAGTGCATCGCCTGCCAGACGTGCAGTGTCGCATGCAAAACCACTTGGACGTCCGGCAAGGGCCAGGAGGAAATCTTTTGGAACAACGTCGAGACCAAGCCGTATGGCGGCTACCCGCAGGCGTGGGACATCAAGCTGCTGCAGCAACTCGACGGCCAGAAATGGGACGGCAGCCGCTACGAAGGCAAGACGGTGTTCGAAAACGTGCCGCCGGGCGAGCGCGTGCTGGGCCATAAGCCGGAGGGCGACGATTATGCGCAGGTCAATCTCGGCGAGGACGAAGTTGCCGGCGAACTGGATCGCGGCGCGCACTACATGGGCACGCATCACATGTGGATGTTCTATCTCGCGCGCATCTGCAACCATTGCACCTTTCCCGCGTGTGTCGCCGCCTGCCCGCGCAAAGCAATTTACAAGCGGCGCGAGGACGGGATTGTGCTGGTGGACCAGACGCGCTGCCGAGGCTATCAGGCGTGTGTCGCGGCGTGTCCGTACAAGAAGGTGTTTTTCAACGCCGTCACCCGCGTGTCGGAAAAATGCATCGGCTGCTTCCCGCTGATCGAAAAAGGCCTGCAGCCGCGCTGTGTGCAGACCTGCATCGGCAAAATTCGCCTGCAGGGATTCATCTCCAAGCCCGGCGAGGCGCGCGAGGACAACCCGATCGATCAGCTCGTCCACATCAAGAAAATCGCGCTGCCGCTGTATCCGCAATACGGCACCGAACCCAACGTTTACTACGTGCCGCCGGTCCATGTGCCGCTGAATTTTCTCCAGCAGATGTTCGGGCCCGGCGTCGAAGCCGCGATCGCAGCGTATCGCAACGCGGCGAACGACCGCGCGGCGCTGGCGGCGATGCTGCTTTTCGGCAACTCGCCGCGGATCACCACGCGCTATGCCTACACGGAGGAGGAGACCATCGGATACGACGACGCCGGCGAAGAGGTCGTCCGCGTCCCGCTGACCGAACCCTACATGGTGCGCGCCGCCTACGACGCGCGATTCAAGGCCTACCGCTACAACACGCCCTGAGGAATCCCCATGCACCTCCCCTTGCTCCTTCTTTTCGGACTCGTTGCCGCGGCATCGGCGCGCGGACAGACGCTCAGTGCGCACTACGTGCCGCTCGATGCCGCGCCATTCGAGCGCCCCGATCCGGATGCGCCCTTCTGGGCGGAAACCGAACCCGTCGCCGCCCCCCTGATGGGCCAGGCCATCACCACGCCCTCGAAGTTCTCCCCCGAAGCGCCGCTCATCGAGGCGCGCGCTGTCCACAACGGCGCATGGATCGCCTTTCGACTCGAGTGGGCGGACGACACAAAAAATGAGCGTGTGAACAAAGACGAGTACACCGACGGCGCGGCCCTGGCCCTCCCGCTCGCGCCGAAAGGAGCGACCTCCCCGTTCATGGGAGGACCGGGCGCACCCATGGAAATTCTGCATTGGAAAGCCGTCTGGCAGCGGGATGTCGAACACGGCTATGCGGATGTCACCGACACGCATCCGAACGCGGCCATCGCGCAGTACCACGGGAGTCCAACCTCCGGCGACCATCCGCTGCGCGAGGTCATGGCTTCTGAAGAAGCGCGGCTCGCGAGCCCGGCCATCCGCCTCGGCAATCCCGTAAGCCAAATCACCCGCACCGTGCCCGCCGAGCAACTCGCCGCCGTCGGCTTCACCGGCTCGCTCACGACGCAAAAGCAGCAGGACATTCGCGCATGGGGTCGGCATGCCGACGGCAAATGGGCCGTCGTGTTGGCCCGTCCGCTAAACACCGGAGATCCGCAGGACAAAGTCCTCGAACCCGGCATGGAGCACGAGCTGAATTTCGCCGTCTGGAATGGCGCGGCCGGTGATGTCGGCGCGCGCAAGAGCTACAGCATGCTGGTGCCGTTCAAGCTGGAGGCCGCGCCATGAACGGCGAGGCGCAGACACGCGCGCTCATCCGCGCGGATGTCTGGAATCTGCTCGCGCGCGCGTTCAGCCGCCCCGACGCCGCGCTGCTGGCATCCGAGGCGTCGGTCGCGCGCGACATGCTGGTCGCCTCCGAGATGCGCGAGCACCCCTTGCGCGACCCGCTCGCGGGCTTCGCGGAGGAAGCCACCGCGGCCGATGCCAGCCTGCTTGAAGAGGAGTATCACCAACTCTTCACCACACAGATGCTCTGCCCGCCCAACGAGGGCGCGTATCACCGGACCAGCCGCGGCGCCGTGGTGGGCGACATCGCCGCCTTTTACCAAGCGTTCGGCCTGCGCGCGCGCGAGGCCGGCGGCCCGCCCGACTCCATCGCGCATCAATTGCATTTTCTGGCGTGGATGGCCCTCAAGGAGGCGTACGCCATCCAGCAACAGCGCCCAGCCGAGGTCGAAGTCACGCGCAACGCCACGCGCAGTTTCATGATCGACCACCTCGGACGATGGGCGCACGCATTCGTCGAACGCCTCGCGTCGGCCACGCCGTCCGCGTTTTACTGCGCAGCCGCGCGGCTGCTCATGGAGGCCATGGAGGTCTTCACCCGCGAATTCGCCGTCCGCGAGGTGACGCCGCTGGGCGACGAGGCGCCCGCCGAGCCCGACGTCATCCCCTGCCCCGCGGCGGGGTTGTGCGATGAACGCTCATGACGGCGCGCGTTGCGCGTTGTCTCGGCGCGGCTGAGCAAACGCGCGTTCGCGCATCGGCATCGGCCATTGCGATCAGAAAACGGACAATCCGCGCGCGAGCAGCACGCCGAGCGCCAACATCGCGATCGACAGCGCCGCATTCACGCGGCCGAACCAGATCGCCATCCGACGCAGACGCAGCGCCTCGGGCGAACCCGGTCGGGTGCGCGCCGTATCGCCCGCCCGCGGACCGATCCACCAGTCGTGTGTCGCGCTGATCAGCAAGATCACCCCGAAGACGCCCAGCTTGAGGAGCAGTGTCCGGCCATACGCGCCGCTCCAAAAGGCAGATTCCGCCAGGAGATCCACCGAAATACCGCGCGTCAACAAATTGGTGACGCCGGTGAACAGCAGCAGGCCGAGACAGAGCCAGCCGACCAGCCGGAATCGAACGCCCACGGTCTGAATCAGCCGCGACCTCAGCGCCGGGTCATCAAGTTGGCGAAGACCCGGAATCAGGACGAGCGATAAAAACAACATCCCGCCGATCCAGATCGTCGCGGCAAGGATGTGCGTCGAAACCGAGACCGCGTAGAGCTGGGGCGACATCAAAGGGAGAGTCGACGGACCGCCTCGCGCTATTTCGCCAGCGATCTGACGTAGGCCGATACGTCGCGAATCTGCTCGTCGTTCAAGACGGCCTTCCAACTGGTCATCATCGGCGAAAGGCCGGCCGCCGGGCCGCCTTCTTTAATGACGAGGTAGATTTCCCAATCCGAAATCTTGCTCATCATTTCTTTGTCGGCCAGGTTCTTCGGCTTGGGATTCAGCGCGGCCGCGGCGAGACCGTCGCCCTTGCCCAAATCGCCATGGCACATGGCGCAATACTGCTTGTAGGTCGCCGCGCCTTTTTCGGCGTTGCCACCCAGTTCAAAACCCTCGGGCGCCGGCGGCGCACCGGCGAGCGCGAGCACGGCGCCGCCACACACCGAAGCACAGATGATCATCTTGATTCTTTTCATGCATCCACCTTTCTGTAAAAGTTTCTACGGCTAATTACAGATATCAAGGTCTTTTTTTAGAGACCTTGATCCGTTTGGAAAAAGCTATGCAGATCAACTATATTTTTATTTCATCCGGCCACAATTTTTTCGGGCATTACGGCGGTCCGGCCGGTCAGCACGCGATTCGAGCCGTGAGCGAGTGCCGCTGCGTCGCAGGCCAGGGCATCGAGGGCGACCGCTTTTTCGGCCACAAGGAAAACTACAAGGGTCAGATCACGTTTTTTTCCTGGGCCGTTTTTGAAGCGCTGCGAAAGGCGGTGGGCGCACCGGACGCATCTCCTTCGGCCATGCGCCGAAATGTGTTGATCGAAGGCGTTGATTTGAACGGGCTCATTGGGCGGGAATTCACTCTTCAGGGCGTTCGATTTGCGGGCGTGGAGGAGTGTCGGCCCTGCGCCTGGATGAACGAAGCCGTCGGCCCCGGCGCAGAGGCGTTTCTCAAGGGCCAGGGCGGTCTGCGCGCGCGGATTTTGAGCGATGGAATTCTGCGCGTGGGTCCCGCGGAGATTCGGCTGATTGAATGATTGGGATGCCCGCCCGGTCCTGCATATATTTTTGTTTTCCATCTTCCTTTTTCCATCTTAGGGAGATGCCCCCCCAGCTTCGCTACCCGCTTATCGAGGGGATTCCGGGGTGGGTTGAATTGTTCTCCAACCTCAAGCATGCTACATACCTGTGCCCATGAGCCTCGATCAATACGGACGCCGCATCGATTACCTCCGCATTTCCTTGACGGATCAATGCAATCTGCGCTGCCTCTATTGCATGCCGGAGGATATGTCCTTTCAGCCGGCGTCCCATTTGATGCAAGACGACGAAATCCTCCGGCTCGCGCGCATCTTCGCCGGCCTCGGCTTCACCAAAATTCGACTCACCGGCGGCGAGCCCACGGTCCGAGGAAACATCGTCGAGATCGTCCGCGCGCTTGCGGGGCTGCCCGGCGTGCGCGAGGTCGCGATGACCACGAATGGCGTGCTGCTCCAACAGCTCGCCCGGCCGCTGGCGGACGCCGGGTTGAAACGGCTGAACATCAGCCTCGATACCACCGATCCTCGGAAATTTCGCCACCTTTCGCGCTGGGGGAATGTGAACGACGTGATGGCGGGGATCCGCGCGGCGGAAAAAGCGGGGTTTCCCATCAAACTCAACGCGGTTGTCGTGCGAGGCGTGAACGAACGCGAGGACGTCGTCGATCTCGCAAGGCTGACCATCGATCACGCCTGGCAGGTCCGCTTCATCGAAATGATGCCGCTCGGCCGTATCGCGGATTTTCAACTGAATCACATCGTGTCCGAGAACGAGCTGCGCGCGACGATCGAAGCCGCGCTCGGTCCCATGGAAGCGCAAAACGGCGGACGGCTCGACGGCGAGGCGCGCGTCTTCCGACTGCCCGATGCGCGCGGCACAGTCGGCTTCATCTCTTCCGTCACAAACCCTTTTTGCGCCGCGTGCAACCGCGCCCGCCTCACCGCGGACGGCAAGCTGCGCCTCTGCCTGCTGCGCGACAAGGAACTCGACCTGCTCAACCTGCTGCGCGGCGGCGCCGGCGACGAGGAACTCACCGCGCTCATCGAAAAAAGCATCTGGTACAAACCCTGGGGCCACGGCCTCGCCGAGCAGTCCTATCCCACGCACCGCGTGATGTCGGAAATCGGCGGATGAGAGGAAAGGAGTTGGGCGTTAGGAGAGCCCTCACCCCAGCCCTCTCCAAGGGGAGAGGGAGGAAACTTTGTTTTTACAGACATTGGAAGTTGTGAAAAAAGTTTTTACAGAGCATGGAACTTTTCCGCGCGCGAGGAGCGCCGCATGTTGACCGTCGCGGAGGCGGAAGCGCGCATCCTCGCGCATGCGAAGCTGCGGCCGGTCGAATCGGTGGCCACAGCCGATGCGACGGGTCGGGTGCTGCGGGAGGACATTCGAACGGACCGCGATTTGCCGCCGTTCGATCGCGCGACGATGGATGGCATCGCGATCGCATACGCTCCCGAACGCGCCGAATTCCGCATTGAAGGCATTCAGGCTGCGGGTCGGTCCGCGGGACAGCTTGCCGATCCGGCAGGTTGCTTTGAAATCATGACCGGCGCGATGTGTCCGGTTGGCGCGGATACGGTGGTGCCTTACGAAGACGTCGAAATCGCGAATGGTCGCGCGCGCATCAAGGCGCCCGTGGAGCGCGGACAATATTTGCATCGGCAAGGCGCCGATCGAAAAGCCGGCGATGTGCTGCTCCATGCGGGCGCGCGGCTGCGCTCGCCGCAGATCGCGATCGCGGTCTCCGCCGGTCTGGCAAGGCTCACGGTTGCGAAGCCGCCGCGGTTGGCGGTGGTCTCGGTCGGCGATGAACTTGTCGAGCCCGGCGCACCGGCCGAGCGCTATCAGATTCGACCTTCCAACGCGTGGGGGCTTCGCGCCGCGCTTCAGGGACTCGGGTGTCCGGAGGTCGAACTCGCGCGGCTGCCGGATGATCCGTCGCGAATCGAGGCCGCGCTGTCCGATTTATTGGAGCGAAATGACGGCGCGCTGTTGAGCGGCGGCGTATCGCGCGGGAAGTACGATTTCGTGCCCGGCGCGCTGGAGCGGCTCGGCGTTGTAGTCGAGCTGCACCGCGTCGCGCAGAAACCGGGGAAACCGATGTGGTTCGGGATCGCGCCGGGGGATAAACCCGTCTTCGCGTTGCCCGGGAATCCGGTTTCAACGCTGGTGTGTTTTCACCGCTACGTGAAACCGTTCCTCCTGCAGTCGCTCGGCGCGCGCGCGGAACTGCCGGAATTTATCGCGTGCGCGGAGGCGATCGAGCCGCACCCCACCCTCACGCTTTTTCTGCCGATCCGACGGGACGCAAGCGGCGCGCGGTTGCAAACGTATCACGGTTCGGGCGACTATGCGGCGCTGGGCGAGAGCGATGGCTTCATCGAAGCGCCGCCGGGCGATTCGGCGATTCCTGCCGGCGCGTCCGTTCGATATCATCGATGGGATGTGTGATGAAGTACGGAAGACGGAAAACGGAAAACGGAAGATTGAGCCACGTCGATGACCGGAATCGGCCGGGGATGGTCGATGTCGGCGCGAAGGCGGCGACGCATCGCGTGGCGAAGGCGCAGGCCGTGATCCAACTGCCCAGAGAAGTCCTCGCGGTGCTGAAGGGCGGCGAACTGCATGCGCCGAAGGGACCGGTCTTCCAAACCGCGATTCTCGCGGGCACGATGGCCGTGAAGCGAACGGCCGATCTGATTCCGCTGTGTCATCCCCTGCCCATCGAAGGCTGCAAGATCGACATTCAACTGGACCGGCGCGGTCGCGCGGTGGTCACGTGCGAGGTATCCGTTCATCACAAGACCGGCGTGGAAATGGAGGCGCTCACCGGCGCGAGCGTCGCCGCGCTGACGATCTACGACATGTGCAAGGCGCTGTCGCACCGAATGACCATCGGCGGGATCAAGCTGCTGTCCAAAACAGGAGGTCGCCGCGATGTCCGCGCCTGAGCTCTACGGTCTCGTGCTCGCGGGCGGACGCAGCACGCGGATGGGGCGCGACAAGGCCCTGCTCGTGTATCGCGACAAGCCGCAGGTCGAGGTCGTGCGCGACTTGCTGTCTGGTTTTTGCCGCGCGGTTTTCATATCGTGCCGACCGGATCAAGTTGGCCTGCCGGAGCCGCGATTGGTCGACCGCTACGACAACATCGGTCCGCTGTCCGGCATTCTGACCGCGATGGACGCGCATCCGGACAAGGCCTGGCTGATCGTCGCGTGCGATTTGCCCTTCCTGGACCGCGCGACGCTGGAATTTCTGACGGCGCACCGCGATGCGAAGAAACCTGCCACCGCGTATCGCGGGCGGATCGACGGCCTTCCAGAGCCGCTCTGCGCGATTTACGAACCGGCCATGCGCGCGCGCCTGCATCACTTCGTGCGCGAGGGCATCACGTGCCCCCGCAAGGCATTGATCCGCTCGGATACGCATCTGCTGGATCTGCCCGATCCGCTTGCGCTGGAGAACGCGAATCGGCCCGAAGAGGCGGAGCGCGCGCGGCAGGCGTCACGCGGGGCGGTTCGCCTTGACGAGGGGCAACCCGAAGAGAAACGCGCATGCGATGCGTGTCCGCCGAAGTCGCGCACGGTCCACGTGCACTTGTATGCGATTCTACGGGAGCGGTCAGGACATGCCGCGATCGCCATGGAGACCACGGCGCACACGGCGCGCGATGTGTATGCGGAGCTGGCGCAACGCTTCAGTCTCTCGTGGCCCGCAGAACAATTTCGCGTTGCGATTGGGACCGCGTTCGTCGACTGGGACCACGCGGTGCGCGAGGGCGATTCGATCCATGTGATTCCACCCGTGGCGGGCGGTTGACGGCGTATTCATTAAGGGACCATGTTCACTCTGACGGAAAAACCGATCGATATCGCCGCGCTCAATCGCGAGATGCGAACTTCAGAAAGCGGAGCGCTGGTCGAATTCACGGGGATTGTTCGGAGCGGAAATCAAGGCCGACGTGTCACCGCGTTGGAATATGAAGGGGCGGAAGATTTGGCGGCGGCCGAATTCGGACGCATCGCGGACGAGGCGCGCGCGTCATTTTCCATTCTCGGAGTGCGCTGCGCGCATCGGGTTGGACGGCTTGCGCCCGGCGACATCGCCGTTTGGGTCGGCGTGACAGCGGTTCACCGCGATGCGGCTTTCGCGGCATGCCAATTCCTTGTCAACCAGCTCAAACTGCGGGTGCCGATCTGGAAGAAGGAATTCTATGCAGAGGGCGATTCCGGCTGGATCAACCACCCCTGAAGCCAGACGCCCCCTGAAGATCCGGTTCGTCCGCGCTTTATCTCGTTGCAGATGAAGCAATTGCAATGTAACCTTAACACATTCCTCCGACGTATGGTATCACTACTACATGGACCAGGTCACTGAACAACTGGCGCTTCCTCTCGAATTGGCCCCATCCGTCGTGAAGGAAGAAGCCGACACGCCCTCATCGATAAGCCGGGATCAGCTCAACGCGCTGCCGATCCAGTCGTTCAAGGGGCGGGTGGCGCTTATCGACAACGACGAGGACATGGCGCGCGCGCTGTTGGACATTCGGCGCGAGAAGCTGTTGGGATTCGACACAGAGACGAAGCCGGTTTTCAAAGCGGGCGTTTCGCACCCCCCCGCGCTGGTCCAGCTCGCCGGCGAGGGGCAGGCGTGGATTTTTCAACTGCGCAACCTGACCAGCCTCAGCGAGCTGTTCGCGGTGTTGAGCGATGCCCAAATTCTCAAGGCAGGCGTCGCGCTAGCCGACGACCTGAAAAAACTAAAGGAGTTGCACCAGTTCAAGCCGGCTGGGTTCAAGGAGGTGGGCGATCTCGCTCGCAAACTCGGCTACACCCAGACCGGATTACGCACGCTGGCAGGACTCGTGCTCGGCTTCCGCGTGTCGAAGCGCGAGCAACGATCAAATTGGGCGCGCGCGCAACTCACGCCGTCGCAAATCAATTATGCCGCAACCGACGCATGGGTGAGCCGCGAACTTTTTCTGGCGCTCACCCGGCAACTCGAGATGCGGGCGAACAAGGCGTAGCTCGTTGCGGCGCGAACCGCGCGCGCTATTTCTTCAACACGCCGCCGAGCAGTTGGGCTATCTCTGAACCGCCCTTCGACTGCACGAACGAGAGCAGGATCGGCACGAATTTTCCGATCATTTCGGGATCGAGCTTGAGCTGGGAAAACCCGGAAGCGAGCGCAGCGAGGTTGCCCGCCTGTCCGCCGCCGATCGCGCCGGCAAGTCCCCCCAGAAGCTTCGCTGCTCCGCCCGCGGCCGGCGCGGCGCCGATCAACTGCTGCGCGTCGGGAATCAACGCCGCAATTTTGCTGAAATCGCCGCCGAGCTTGTCCTGCGCCAGCTTCAACAAAAGGCCGGCGCCGCCCTTCGCCTGCCCTTCCTGCACGCCCAATTGGGCAACCAACTGTCCGATGAGTTCATTCATGGCATTCTTCCTCCCGCACGCACTCGTTTTTTATGGCATCACCCACGACGAAACGGATCCGACGATCGATCCGCCGGCTTCCTTGCGACCGGCCAGATTCAAGACGCCGACGAGACTCAAGACGATAACGATCGCGCGCAACCCGCCGGCAATCAGTCCGCCGACTCGCGCGTGCGCGCCGAATCGGGCGGCGATCCAAGCCTGCATCCCGATTCTCAGTTTTCTCAACAGAAACCAACTGCCGCCCATCACACTCGCGAATCCGACCGGGCCGGAAACATCCCCGCCGATCGACAGTGTGCGCGAGAGCAGATCGCTGATCAGTCCGTACAAACCGCACCCCGCGCCAAACGCCACCGCCATTCGGAACAGACGGTAGCCCTCCTGCGCCAGTCCGTTTGCCCTGCCCCGCCAGGCGCCGAAGGCGATGTACGCCGCGGATATGCCGTCGAGGATGCTCACGCGGGCTCCACAAGGCCGTCGGGCGATTTTTTCCATGGCGTCCAGCAGAGACCGACGGCGCCGATCATGATGTCCGACTTGCGCGGACGCACCTGCGCGCGGTCGATCTCGATCCGATCGGCATCGTACCGATCGTGCAAGGTTTCGACTTCCGCCTCAACCTGCGCCTCGAGCTCGGCGAGCCGCTGCTTGGTGATCTCGAGCGATTCCCCGGCGCGCTCGACGTCCGCCGACTCTTTGCCGATCTTGCTGGCGCTCTTCATCGTCGAAGTCGCGCGGCTGACATTGCCCGCGGTGACGACGCGGCGCCCCATCAGCGCGCCGAGAATTGTGGCGCCCAGACCGAGCGCGGTGGAGAGCTTTTGCTGGCCGGCCTGCGCCTTTTCGCGTTCGACGCGCTCCTCTCCGCGGCGAACGCGGTCCGTCAACGTCTGCAGTTTGGCCGCAAATTTCGTCTTTAGTTTCGCGATCTCGACATCGCGCTGCTCGCGCAGCGTTTGCACGGCGCGCACGCGAAAATCGCCCTCTGTTTCACCCGGCTTTGAGACGAGCTTCAGCGCCGGACACGAGAAAAGCTCCAATGTAACGTTTTGATAGAGATGCGCCTCAAGCGTCTTTTGCCACTGCGCAGCGCTCTGCTTGCGCGTAGCGGCGGAGGGCGGCGGCGCAAATGTCGCTCCGGATACAGGTTGGCGATCCAGCGTCGACTTCAGGTCGCCCTCAACGCGCGCGGCCTCCCAATCCGGCAATCCGTCTTCGCCGATGGGCGCGAGCAATGAGCGGGTCACCCACTGATCGAGACCGGCCTTCGCATCGACAAAATGCAGTTTGCTGACTCCGAGCACGCTTGCTCGATACGTCAGGTCTCCCGCAGGATTGGCCGGACGCAGGAAATACTCGGCAATTTCCGGCGGCAGCACGGGACGCGCGGCGGTTGCAGGCGCGGACGACGCAAGAGCCTTCGCCTCGGGCTCGGCAGGCAGGAGCGGAGCGCGGCTTGCCGCGGGCGCCGCGGGCGCGGCATCGCCGCAGACTTGCTTAATCTGCGAAAGGGTCATCGGCCCGCGGAGGTATGACAACGCCCAACGGCTTTGGAATACAACCGGCGCGTCGTCGTGCACGTTGCGCATGAGGAAGATGCGGTTTCCCAAACCCGCCATGATCCTTTCCATCGCAGCGCGATCAAAGCCCGCCCCGGACGAGGCCGCGGCGCCTTCGAGTCCTTCGATTACGCGCATCTTGTCGCGCTCCGTCTGCAACCGTCCGATCCACCAGGTGCCGGCGTTGGCGAGCCCCTTGTAGTCGAGGTCCACGGGATTCTGCGTGGAGAGCACGACCCCGAGACCGAACGCGCGCGCCTGTTAGAGAAGCGTCAGCATCGGTGTTTTCGACGGCGGATTCGCGCTGGGCGGAAAATAGCCGAAGATTTCGTCCATGTAGAGAATCGCGCGCAAGCTGCTCGTGCCGGACTGGGCGCGAACCCATGCGAGGACTTCGTTCAAGAGGATCGTGACGAAAAACATGCGCTCGGCGTCGGACAGGTGCGCGATGGAGAGAATCGCGATGCGCGGTTTTCCGTTCGGCGCGTATAGCAGGCGCTGCACGTCGAGCGGATCACCCTCCATCCAGGCCGAAAAGCCCGGCGAGGCCAGCAGGTTGTTGAGAGCCATCGCCAGCGCAAAACGGTCTTTAGCGGGATAGAACGATTCGAGATCGAAAACGCCGATTTTCTCGAACGGCGGCTTTTGTATATCGGCGATGATGGCTGCGATGTCCAGGTCCCGGCCCTCGCGCCATGCGCGGTCGAAGATATTCGACAGCAGGATGTGTTCGCGGCTTTGAACCGGATCGGCGGCGATGCCGGCCAGTCCGAGCAGGCCCGACACGTCGGACATGATGCGCTCCCGCAGCGCCGCTGCATCGGCGCGAAAGTCCGCGGGCGGCGCGGCAAACGACCGCAAGATTTGAAGCGGCCTGCCGGATGCATTGCCCGGGGTGTAGATGGCGAATTCAGCGGCCTCTTTTAGCCGCTGAATTCGTTCGCCATCCTGCCCCCACTCTGCCAGCCCCTTTTTCCATGTCGCCGCGGTATGTCGCGCGTACTCGTCGGGATTCATCCCCTTCCGGGCGGCCTCGGCGACATCGACCCACGGACGGAAGTCTTCCGGAGATAGCTCCGGAAAGGTCAGCATCAAGTTGCCGAGATCGCCTTTCGGATCGATGGCGATGGCGGGAATACCGTCAATCGCCGCTTCCTCAAGAAGCGCGAGGGCCAGACCGGTTTTGCCGCTGCCGGTCATGCCGACGATGACGCCGTGCGTCGGCAGGTCTTTCGCGTCATACAGCAGCAAATTATCCGTCCGCCGATTCGCGGTCAGATCGAATTCTTTGCCGAGGTAGAACGCGCCGAGCTTTTCAAAATCCTGCATGCCCCCCCCTTTCCGACGCGCGGCGGGCGGCTTATGTTGGCCGCCCGTTGTATCGCGTCGATCATTCCGACAGTTACAGCGTGTATACGAGCGAGCCGACCACCGTCGTGTCGCCTTTCTCTTTGTCCTCCGCCGGCGTGCTGTCATACGCGTATTTCACGACGAGTCGAAGCGCGGCGCGGCTGTTGATGGCGGCCTCAATGCCGATCTCCGCATTCAGCAGATAGTCGTCAAAATCATCGACCAGCGGCACGTATTCGATCGACTGCCAGGTGCGCGCGGTCGGACTCAACTGACGCTGGTATCGCTGCCCGGCGCGCAGGGCAAATTCTTCATTTTCCTCACCCGCTACTTTTTCCGCGAGAAACGCGGGCCCGATTTCGACGCCCAGGGAGGCGTTCTCATCCTTCAGAAGGAAATAGCCGGGCCCCGCGCTGAGAATCGCGCGATAATCAACATCGGCCAGCGCGTCATAGAGCGCCGACAGGGTGACCACCGCATACGCGCGCTCCGAGAGCAGCTTGCGGTACTCGGCGTCGCCTTTGATATTTTCGGTTGAGGTTTCGGATTTTTCCTCGCCATACGCGCCATTGAGCGCAAGCCGAAGTTCATACGCGTCGCGCGACCGGTTGTGCTCGGCGCCCGCGGTGACGAGCAGCGTTTCGCTATTTCCGTCCGTCAGCGTGACGCCCAACGCGATCGTATTTTCCGAGGGCGGTTTCGTCTCGGCAAAAACGGTTGCGGTCGTCGAAACGAGAAGGGCTATGATCCATTTCTTCACAAGTGTGGCTCCTGGGGTTTTGATTATCCCTACGTGGGGTGGTTTTAGAGGACGTCGTTCTACTTCAGGCGCACTGGCGCTGTCTAGGCTCAACTTGGAACTATTATGCTGCGCCGGCCGCGCGGCGGATGCGATCCATCAGGGCGCGGCCGAGACCGCTCTCTGGCGCCGCTTCGCAATAAATCGCGCGCGTCCCTGCGCGCTCGCAGCGGCGGAAAAAATGAAACAGCTCGCGCGCGTAGTGCGCGGCGTCGCGCACGCGCAGCGACAGCCCCGCGCCCTTGGGGGGCGGCGCAACACCGATCCACGCATCCCGCGTGGTCAATCGGGAGGGCGGCGTCCGACACAAGACCACCTGTGCGCGAGGCGCATAGTGGCGATGCTTGAGGCCGGGACTGCGCCCTCGCGCGCGATCACGCGCACTGGCAAGCCGCGTCGTCGGCGCTACCGCGCGCAACTGTTCGAGTGAAATCGAACCCGCCCGCAGGACAACCGGCGCGCGTCCGGTGCAATCCACCACGGTGGATTCCAGCCCTACCTCCGCGCGCCCGCCTTTGAGCACGCAGGAAATGCGTCCATCCAAGTCTTGTTTGACCGCGTGCCATGTGGTGGGACTGGGTCGCCCCGAACGATTGGCCGACGGCGCGGCGACGGGCTCACCGACGGCGCGCAGGAATGCCCGCGCGACCGGGTGCGCGGGCAACCGGACGCCGACAGTATCGAGTCCGGCGGTTGACTCCCGCGGGAGCGCGGGGTGCCGAGGCAGGATCAACGTCAAGGGACCCGGCCAGAAGGCCTCCATGAGCCGCTTCGCCGCGGCCGGAACAGAACGCGCGACGCGCTGCACGTCGTCGAAATCCGCGATGTGAACGATCAGCGGGTTGTCCGGGGGGCGGTCTTTGGCTTTGTAAATCGCGCGAATCGCGCGCGCGTCGAAGGCGCGCGCGCCGAGACCGTACACGGTTTCGGTGGGGAAAGCGGCGAGCCCGCCATGCTTCACATACCGGGCGGCGACTGCAGGGCTGGTGGTGTATCGAGTCTGCACGTCAACGTGGGGCGATGCGGAACCGGAAAAAGGCGTTGGTTGCGTCGGAAGGCGCGAGCAAGCGCAACACCTGACCCGACGCGAGCGGGATGCCGTTATTGCCGGCAATGGCCCACGGCGACCACGCGGCGAGATCGGGACTCGTCTCGACCCACAGGGATCGGTTGAACAATTCCGCCTCAATGGCCACACCCATCGGATGCGGTATGATCGCGCCTGACCACCAGCTCGCGTTATTCGTCGGATCGGTGTAGGTCAGATATTCCTCCCAGTTGGACACGCCGTCATCATCAGGATCCTCGTCAGGCGCGCCGGCGGGTGCGTTGGTCGAGCCGAATTGTTCCTGCCGCCATTCCGCATAGGACTGCCAGCCGGGCAACTGATCCGTGATCCAGTCGGCGACGAGCTGGATGCCGTCGTAGTCGAGCATCGACGACGCGAGCGGCGGCATGCGCGAGAAGCCGTATTCCGCCGCCATGCGGTTGCGAATCACGCTGTTCGTCGGCACGCCTGGCGCCAGCAGTAGATTGTTGGTGTTTCCGGCATTGTATAGCGGCGGCACGCGGACAAGACCCGCATCTTCCAGCAAGGTGTGAGCGCGGCCATCCCATTCGCTGCCGGATATGAACCCGGGGCCTTGGTGGCAATAGCCGCAATTGACTGCAATATACGAGCGCGCGCGAACTTCCAGCGAGTAGTTGGTTTCGTTTGCGCGCACGTGGCGCGGCAGCAGAGTCGGGTGTTCGATGGCGTTGGTGAACCACCCCGCGAGGTCCATCATCGCGAGTTGATTGCCACTCGCATTTCCGATCGTGCCGTCGCGATTGAGCTGGCGCGTATTGAAACCAAGGACGAATCCCGCATCCGGTCGATGACATGTGAGGCATTCGCCACGGCTGGGAATGGTCCAGCGCTGGGTGGCGGGCACCCCGCTGTTGGTGACCGGCAGATCTATCAAGTCGCCTATATCAGGCACGAGAAACGCCTCTGTGCCGGCTTCGTTCCAGCGATAACTGACGCCATAGGCGCCGTTGGTCGTGCGCACCAGCAACCGCGTCTCAATACGCCGCAGCGTGTTGGAATTGAAACGATCGAGCTCGATATCGAAGTGCTTGATCCATACCGCGCCAGGAGGCGTTTCCCAGGGATCATCGCGCTTCCAGCCGAATCCATCCGTCAGATTCGAGACCGCAAACCAACGGCGCTTTATTGCATAATCGGACCAGAAGGGCAGGTTGATCTGATAACTCTGGACGCCTGCAGCCGGAGCCAATTGCACCAGATTTGTGAAAAGTCCGGTATCGGAGAGCTTATTGGGGAAAGGCAGCGAGTTGGTATTTTCGATCAGTCGTTGGATAATTCCATAGTTGTGATTGACTAACAGCACATCGCCGTTCGACGGATCGATGCCCAATTGGACAACCCCGCCCTGCCCCGCGATTCGCGTGACATTCGTACCTGAAGGTCCGCGCTCAATACTCCATAAATGTCCCGAGATATGATCGATGCAGAGATACGTGCCGATAAGATCGGGGTAGTTCGTGGAGCGCACGACAATGCCGCCGATTAGAGCGGAACCAGCAAAGGGGCCAACGTCGTGCGGATACTCCCACACCGGCGGATCAAACGTAAAACCCGGCGGCGGCGTTTGGGGGCCGGGCAACGTGCCTTCGAAATACGGCCATCCCGCATTGGCGCCAGGCGGCATGATGCGCACCGATTCGCGCATTTGATCGCCCACGTCGCCGACCCAGAGCTCGCCGGTATCAGGATCGAAGCTGAACTGCCATGGGTTCCGATAGCCGACGGAGTGAAATTCGGTTCGAACAGTCGCGGGATTAACGGCAACGCCATTAAATTGAGTCACGCCAATAAACGGGTTGTCCGGTGGGATCGCATAATTCGTAGCGCCCGCGATGGCCGGATGCGGATTGGGTGGCAGGCTGTTCGTCCGCTTGTCGGGATCGATGCGCAAAATGGCCGACCAGAAATCCTGCGTGATAACCTGTGCGTTAGGATTGATGTTGCCCGGCTGACCTTCGTCACCCATACCGATGTAGAGGTAGCCATCGGGACCGAAGGTTAAGTGGTTCACATTATGAAACCCTGCATCGCGTTCGTGTTCGATCAACACGAGTTCTGAATCCGGGTCTGCTTCAAGATCATTTGTCGGATTTCTCGTAAACCGACTGATGCGTACGCGGCCGTTCGTGTGACAATAGGTCACATAAAAATATCCGTTCGTCGCGTAGCCGGGATGAAAAGTAAAACCTTTCAGCGCCAATTCTTGGCCGTCGTTTTGTACACGGCTCGAAATATCCAACACGAGTGCCTTGTCGCCTACAGTGACCAGATTGGTCAGCGCTCTGATTCGCCCGGCACGCTCAGCGACGTACAGGCGGTTGGACTCGCCGGACGGCGCCGCAATCGCAACCGGCGAGCTGAAGGTCACGCCGGGGAAGGCCTCCACGATCGCATATTGCTCGGACGGTGGCACAGGCGGGATCGCCGACAAATCAGCGGCCGTGCGCGCTTGCGCGAAGGCCACAGGTGCACCCGCGCCGACCAACAGAGCCACATCAAAGCACATGCCGGTTTTACGAATGCAGCTCATGGCAAACAGCGCTAATGTACACGCGGTGAAGTCGGGTGCGCAAAATATTATGCAGGCGACGCCCATCTCCTCGGAGCCGGCGGCGATGATGCGTTCCACGTGGGCGGAGGTCGCCGCAGCGCGCCTGCCCGCTGCGGGAACCGTGGCATGCCTGCTGCTGACGCGCGAGCAATTGGAGCCGATGGCGGACGATTTGAACAAATCGCTCTCGGACGATGAGCGAGCGCGGCGCGGCCGTTTCGTCCGTCCGGACGACCGCGCCCGATTCGGGCTTTATCGCGGGGCGCTACGCGCGGTGCTCGCGGGCTGCGTCGGGACGACGCCCGACCGCCTCCGATTCCGCGTCGCGCCGGGCGGAAAGCCGGAGCTCGATCCGTCGGCGCATCCCGCGTCCGTGCGCTTCAATCTCTCGCATAGCGGGGACTGCTGTTGCATCGCTATTTCGCAGACGGAGGTCGGCGTGGATTTCGAAGCGCCGGATCGAGCCGTTGATGCGCTGGCCATTGCGCGACATTCCTTTCATCCTTCCGAGGCGGACGCGCTGGCCGCGCTGGATGGCGATACGCAGCGCGCGCTGTTTTTTCGTTGGTGGACCGCCAAAGAAGCGTTGCTCAAGGCGTGGGGCGCCGGACTGGCGGGCGGCCTTTCGCACATCGATTTGAGCGGATGGCGCGACGGCGAGGCGGCGCGCGTTGCGGATCACGCGGGCGCGCGGTGGATCGTCCGGT
This sequence comes from uncultured bacterium, assembly GCA_937958885.1. Classification (GTDB taxonomy): domain Bacteria; phylum Verrucomicrobiota; class Kiritimatiellia; order CAIVKH01; family CAIVKH01; genus JAMLJG01. The sequence goes on from CALGMT010000077.1 coordinate 21,686, forward strand.
CCTATTCGTTCGCGCGCGGCACGCTTGCGCTGGCCTCGTCCGACTGCGTGCGTTCGGTAATTCTGCGTTCGACCTCCGGACCCGGCGCGGCATTCGGCGCGCTGATCACGCGCTCCTCATAGTGCCATTCCGAAAGCTGGACGCCGTTCAGCGCGCAAAGCGCGACGAGATTGGTGAATGACTCGTCGCGTAGCTGCGCGGTGATGACGATTTCGTCGATGCGGTAATCCCGGATCACCTGGGGCAGGTCTTCGCCGGTCCCGAGCACGACGTATCCGCCGACGCGGCGAAAGCGGAGGTTCGTATCGTCGTCCACGAGGCCCACGATCATGCGGCGCTGCTGGGAGTCGAAAGTGTTGAGGGCGCGCTCGCGCAGATACAGCAGGCAGCGCCCGCCGGCGCCGTAAAGCAAGACGCGCCGAACGATCCCGCCGCGGCGGTAGTATTGCGACTCGCTCCACAGCGAGAGTCCCTCGGTCAACCCGCGATAGGCCATGCGCACGCCGATCGTGCCCACATGCGCGACGCCGGCAAATGTGAACAGGATTTGCAGCGTTTGCTGCCATTGATTCGCGTCGAGAAATATCGCGATCGACAGACTGACCAGCACCCCGCCGAGCAGGCTCGCGCTCAACAGCAAGTAATCGCTCGACCGCGCGAGGGACCAGACGCGGCTGTACACGCGCGTCGCGCAGAACATCAGGAACGTCGGCGCGACCCACACCGGGATTGAGCGAATCCAGAGTTCCCATGACGGCTCGCCGCCGTCCGACAAACGAAGTGTGAAATGCGCAAAGCCGAGCGCGAGGAGCAGGATCACGGCGTCGGCGATCGGATAGAAGAAGAAGGCCGCGACCTTGCGCTCCGGACGCGTCAGCCCGTGGATCAAGGCGCGGCCGGTGTCCCACAGCTCGACTTCCGCAAGATGGCGCACCACAATGTAGGCGCCGACGACAAACGCGAGCAGGAAAATGCCGAGCGCGTGATCGCGGAAGGCCATCGAGACCAAGCCGGTCACGACGAGCAGCGCGTTGATCACATAGAGCAACACGGCCACTTGATACTGGTTCAATCCGCGCCGCTTCAGGCGGTGATGCAGGTGCTCCGCGTCGGGCTGCATCAGCCCGCGCGCGCCCGGCGCTCCCACAGCCTCGGGGGCCAGCGCGCGGACGGAGCGCCGCCAGATGGCCAGCATGGTGTCGAACACCGGGATGCCCACCGCGAGCAGCGGGACGCCGAGCGACGCAAGGAACGCACCCTTTGAACCCGTTGCGATGGCGATGGAGGCGAAGCTGAAGCCGAGAAACATGCTCCCCGTGTCGCCGAGGAAAATACTGGCGGGATGAAAGTTGTAGCGCAGGAAGCCGACGCACGCGCCGGCGAGTCCGATCATCACCACCGCATCGGAGGGCATGCGGCGGATAAAAAAGGCGCCCATCAACCCGATGCCCGCGATCAAGGCGAGCCCGGTGGCGAGCCCGTCGAGCCCATCGATAAGGTTGAAGGCGTTGGTCAGCGCGACGAACCAGAAGACCGTCAGCACAAAATCAACCGGCAGCGGCAGGTCGAAACCGAGCAGGCGCCCCATGCCGCTCCCGGCGAAAAACATCCAGGACGAGGCGGCCACCTGACCGAGCAGCTTCACCATCGGCTTCAAGCCAATCACGTCGTCGAGCAGACCCACGGCCACCAGCACCCCGGAGCCCACCATGAAGCTTTTCAGCCACGACGGGGAGAGCGACCCCGCGCTCCACTCCCACGGGTACAGCAGCGCGAGCATGGCGGCGGCCAGGAAGCCGATGACGACGGCGATGCCGCCTCCGCGCGGCGTGGGCGCTCGATGGGCCCTGCGCTCGTCGGGCAGATCGACCACGCCGGCCTTGATCATCACGCTGCGCACGATCGGCGTGAGCAGCAACGTGATGAGGAAGCCGGCGCTCCATACGGCCAGATATTTGGTGAAGGCGGGAAAAAAGATCGCCGCCGGAATCATCAAGAAGAGCGGCAACAGGGTGAGCGCGAGGATGATCCGATCGTTGAAACGCCGGGAACCTTCGCCCCTTCGCAACGGTTCGACGAAAGCAAGGCTCACCGTGTGCGCGTTATTGTCGCGATAGCGGACCACGGCGGACATATCGACCGAGCGCGACACGCCCTCCTCGATCGGCACATCCGCAGGAATCTCGCATTGCACATGCACCCGGGACGCGCCTTCCGGCAGCTCCGCGCACTCCACCAACATGCCGCCGACGGAGATATCGCGCGCGATTGCAGAAAGGCGCTTTTGCGCGGCGCCCGTCCCGATCTGAAGATCGACGGGAAACTCGCAGGGATACCTCGTATGATGGCGTCGCTCGCCGTCCCGAGGGTTGTCGAGAAAACCCAACCGCCGAAGCAGGCGTCGCCCCGGCGAATGCACCTCGGAGGCCGGGGCGGCGGATCGGGAGGTGGAGGTGGAACGGGAGGGCATAGCGGCAAATGTGTGCTCGGTTATCAGAATAATATGCGAGCGATGAAATGGGATGCAACGTTCTTACCGCGCCGCACGCGCGGCCGCTTCCAGGCGTTCGCAGAGACGATTGAGGTTTCGAGTCCGGTCGAAGGTC
>CALGMT010000078.1 GCA_937958885.1 uncultured bacterium
TGAATCAGGACAGCGGCGTCTTTTGCTGGGTGATCAACGGAAGCACCTTCGCCTTTTCCGCATTGAGCTGGATGTAGGATTTCCATTTCGCCGGCACGCGGGCGGCGGGGAAAATCGCTTTCGTCGGACACTCCGGCACGCACGCGCCGCAGTCGATGCACTCCACGGGATCGATGACCAGCATCCGCTCGTCCTCGTGAAAGCAATTCACCGGGCACACCGTCACGCAGACAGTGTTCTTGCAGTTGATGCAGGGCTCGGTGACGACATGCGGCATGGCGGTTTCGTAACAGCGAATTAAGAATAGCATACGCCTGCGCGATTTTCCGGCATGAAATCATAGAGAATGTTACTCGGTTGTTTTGGGGGATTTGTTCGCATCGCATTTGGCTGGCGTAGCCATCAGAACCTCCGCTCCGTCCGGACAAGCCGGACGGGGGCGTTCAAGATCCCGCAAAGCCACCCCGCTGGTGAACTAGTTCTGCGGCTACACCGCGCGCGGCGATAAAACCCCGGCGGGTTTGCCCCGCGATAAGACCCCGGCGGGTTTGCCCGGCGATGAGACCCCGGCGGGCTTGACCCGCGATAAGACCCCGGCGGACTTGAACCGCGATAAGACCCCGGCGGGCTTGACCCGCCGGTGAATGAGTTCTGCGGCTAACCGCGCGCGCCTCCGTATGCCCTCTCCACGGCCGTTTCAAGCGCACCCGCCCACAACGCACCCGCCTCCCGCTCCTCAATGCGATTCCTCTTTCGATGAGGCCTGAATGCCGGAAGCTGTATTCGTCATGTGCCGCAGCGCGTCTAAATCGAGCCCCTCCAACGTGTCCCGCACGTGGTCAGCCATGCCGAGATATTCCCGGTCGTAGCTGTTTGTGAGGGCCAGCACCGTCAACTTTGCCCCTTTCGCGGCGGTAATGCCGGTCGGCGTGTCCTCGATGGCCAGACATTGGGGCGCGGCGAGTTCGATCCCATGTTTTTCAGCGAGGCGCCGAACCGCGAGGCGGTAACAGGCAGGGTCCGGCTTTGAAAAGCGAACATCGTCCGCGGTCACAATCACGTCGAAAGCGCCTTCAAGGTCCAGCGCCTTGAAGATCGGGGCAATATCCGAGCGCAGTGCGCCGCTGCACAGACCAAGCGGGATGCGGCCGGACAAATGACGAATCAACTCAATCGAACCGGGAAACGGCTCGGGCGGTTCCACGGTGACCGAGTGATGAAAGGTGGCGGCTTTTCGTTCAACGAGCTTTTGAATTTCGACATCGTTGTACGGTTGGCGAAACTTTTTGAGCATCGCCTCAAATGCGCCGCGGTCGTCGTATCCGATCAACTCCTCGACATACACCTTCCAAGAGAAGCCCATCCCCATCGGCTCCAGCACGCGGTTAAGCGCCTCGAAGTGGAGGTGCTCGGTGTCCACGATCACGCCGTCGAAGTCGAATATCACTGCGCTCAACATAGGTTTCTCCATCATGCGGCTGCACCCGGGCGTCCGTCACGCGCGGCCCCGACGCGAGGCTTTCAGCAACGGCGACAACTCCTTCCATCCGCGCGCATTCAACACATCGCGCTTTTCCAGCCAGCCGCGGCGCGCCTGGCCAATCCCATACGCGATGTTCGCCAGATCGCCGGTCTGGTGGCCGTCCACATTGATCGCGATCAACACGCCTGCGTCCTTCGCCATCTGGCAATAAACATCATTCAAGTCGAGCCGCATCGGATTCGCGTTCAGTTCGAGAAAGCAACCGCGCGCCTTCGCGTGCGCGATCACGCGCGGGATATCGATCTCGTACGGCTCGCGTTCGAGAATCAAGCGCCCGGTCGGATGCGCGAGAATCGTGGCCCACGGATGATCCAGCGCTTTGAGCACGCGCGCCGTCTGCCGCTCGCGCGACAGATTGAATTTGCTGTGGACCGATACGACCACCAGGTCAAGCTCCGCGAGAATCGCATCGTCAAGGTCCAGTGACCCGTCTTCAAGAATATCGCACTCGACGCCCTTGAGCAGGCGGAACCCTTTGAATCGCGCATTGAGCGCCTCGATCTCTGCAATTTGCTTGGCCAGTCGCTTTTCATCGAGTCCGTTCGCAACCGTCAACCGTTTGGAATGATCGCAAATCGCCAGATACTCATAGCCTCGCGCGATGGCGGCCCCGGCCATTTCCTCGATCGTGTTCGCCCCGTCGGACCACGTCGAATGGTTGTGGAGATCGCCGCGAATGTCCTGCGGCTCGACGAGGCGCGGCAGTGCGCCGGCGGCGGCCCGCTCGACTTCGCCCCGATTTTCGCGCAGCTCCGGCGGCGGCGTCGCGAGACCGAGCGCGGCGTACACCTCATCCTCGGTCCGTCCGGCGACATATGCCTCGCCGCGCATCACTGCATATTCGTTCACCTTCAACCCCTTGGCCTGCGCGATCTTCCGAACGGCGATGTTGTGCTCCTTGCTGCCGGTGAAATACTGGAGCGCCGCGCCGAAACTTTCCGCCGGGACCACGCGCAAATCGACCTGCAACCCGGTGCGCAGGAGCGCGCTCGATTTCGTATCACCCTTCGCAAGCACCTGCTGGACCTCGTCGTATCCGGTGAACGCGTCCATGACAGATGCGGCATTCTCCGCCTCTACAAGAATATCCAGATCGCCGATCGTCTCCCGCGCGCGCCGGTAGCTGCCGGCCACTTCAACCTGCTTGACGCCCGGCACACGGCGCAACGTCTTCACCAGCGACTCGGCATACGGCGCAACCGCCGCGCGCCGCACGCGCGTGCCTTCGGAACGGCGCGCCTCGATCGCCTTGAGAATCGACGCCTCAATCTTCTCCCCGAATCCTTTGATCTCGCGAATCCGACCTGCGCGCGCCGCCTCCGCAAGCTGGGCGAGATCGCGCAACTGGAGATCCTCAAACAGCACCTTCACGCGCTTGGGGCCAAGCCCCGGCAGACGCAGCATATCAAGAAGACCGGGCGGGAGCGCCTGACGAAGCTCCTCCAATTGCGCGATGCGACCGGTGATGACCAACTGCCCAATTTTCTGTGCGAGGTCCTTGCCGATGCCCGGCAACTGCGTCAGGTCTTCGCCTCGTTCGACCTTGTCACGCAGTTCTTCCGCCATGTCGCCGACGACACGCGCGGCATTGCGATAGGCGCGCACGCGGAACGGGTTTTCGCCTTTGATTTCCAGCAAATCCGCGATCTCGTCGAACGCGGCGGCGATATCGGCATTGTGCACGGGCATGCGGGCAGGATATGAAAATAGGCGTCCAATTCCAAGCGGTGAAGCTGCGTCAACCCCGCTCCGCAAGCAGACGGCGAACGGCATCCACCGGGAGGCCGACTACGTTGTCGTAGGGGCCGTCAATCCGCTCCACAAACGACGCCGCGCCGCCCTGAATGGCATACGCGCCCGCCTTGTCCATCGGCTCGCTGGTCGCCGCATACGATTCGATCTCCACGTCGGTCAACGCGCGGAACCACACTCGGGTTTTGACGGCGTCTGCTTCTTCGCGAAATCCGCTGTTCCACGGACGCCGCACGCACAAGCCGGTAATCACGACGTGCTCGCGCCCGGAAAGGCGCTTGAGCATCTCGACCGCGTGCGACGCGTCCGCCGGTTTTTCGAGAATCTGATCGTCGAGGACGACGATCGTGTCTGCGGCGATCACGCAGGCATCCGGATGGCGCGCCGCCACCGCGCGCGCTTTTTCGGACGCATTGCGGAGCGCGTACGATGCGGGCTTCTCGCGCGGCCACGGCATTTCGTCCAAGCCCGATACCACGACATCGAACGGAATGCGCAATTGAGCGAGCAACTCACGGCGGCGCGGTGACGCGCTGGCGAGAATGAGTTTAAACTCCCCGTTCATACGCTCGCAGGGGTATCATGCGCACGCGGTCAAAACAAGACGGAGACGCGATGAGCAAAGACGAGTTGCCCATACCGGCGGAGCGGATCGAACGCGGCATTCTCATGCTCCGCGGCCAGCGCGTGATGCTGGACACCGACCTCGCCGACCTCTACGGCGTTCCGACCAAAGCCCTCAACCAAGCGGTCAAGCGCAACGCGGACCGCTTCCCGACCGACTTCATGTTTCAACTGAACGACGATGAGAAACAGAAGGTGGTCACAATCTGTGACCACCTCCGGAAGCTGAAGTTCTCGCCCACCCTGCCCTACGCCTTCACCGAACACGGCGCGGTGATGCTCGCATCGGTGCTCAACAGCCCCACCGCGGTGCAGGCGAGTTTGCAGGTAGTCCGCGCATTCGTGCACCTCCGCCAATTGCTCGCGTCGCACGCGGAGCTCGCGAAACGCGTGGAGTTGCTGGAGAAGAAATACGACCGCCGTTTCCGGGTCGTCTTCGAAGCCGTGAAACAGCTCATGGCGCCCGAGCGCAAAAAGCCCGCAAGGAAGATCGGGTTTGAATAGACATGCCGGCATCGTGCTCGCCGCGGGCGCGAGTTCCCGCATGGGACAGCCGAAGGCGTTGCTTACCCTGCCGAGCGGCGAACGCCTCGCGGAGCGCCAGAGCCGCGTGCTGCGCGAGGCCGGATGCGCCCGCGCGGTGGTCGTGCTCGGCGCGGAGGCGGAACGCATCGCCGCCGAATTGCGCGGTGTTGAGATCGTGGTCCATTCGGACTGGGCTCGGGGTCGATTTTCTTCGCTGCAAGCCGGACTTCGCGCGGGCAGAGGAGCGGACGGATTTCTGATCCTGCCGGTGGACATCGCCGGCATCCGCGCCGCGACGCTGGGCGCCCTGCTGGCGGCTGCCGAGTCGTCCGGCGCGCCCGCGTTGCGACCGCGCCATGTCGGGGTACCGGGCCGCGTACTCTGGATCCGCGCCGACCTCGCTCAGGAGCTGCTCGCGGAGCCCGCGCGCGATATTCGTGTGGACGAACGACTCGCCGCCGTCGAGGCGTACGTGGACTGCGACGACCCGGCCATTCACCGCAACATCAACACGCCGAATGAGTGGACGACATTCATCTCTGAAATCACCGGTCAGAACTGACTCATCCTGCAAAAAGCGTGCCCGAACAACATCGCCAAGACATAAGGAGCTGTTGTCCAGACGGGCTATTGACTCACGATCTCTTGATTCGTTCAGATAACAGCGGTTCGGTTCTGGGCAAAACACCCCCCCGCTTCGCGGACCACTCCCAGGAGGGGACCGCAAGAGTAGTCCCCTCCATCGGAGGGGCACCCGAAGGGCGGGGTGAGTCAATCCACATTAAATTCTGACGGGCAAGGTGTTTTGGGGCCCTATTTTGGGCAACAGCCCTTTGAGAGGTGACACTCATTTCCGCCGGCCGCTTTGTCATCCGCTCCGCGCTCTCCCACGCTTAGATACGTCCACTGAATGTTGCAGCTTCAGCGCTCCCTCGCCGGAGGTGTAAAAACAATTTCCGCCGACAGCGGGTTTACAGTGCCCTGTTCAGGCCGATGGAGAGTGGACGAAGATATCAACCATTTCGGCGGGTTTCGAGCGCCTGCCTACCAGTTGCTTGCGTCATTTCGTTCGACGTTTGGCGCGTCTGGCAACTGGCATCATTATCGGATCGATAAGGAGATATTTTTCACGAGTCATTACGAGGCTACAAAATAAGTTTGCGTGTCCGAACAAATGTGATAAACCACGAATGCCCGTAGTGAGTTAGTCGCAGTGAATTGGCAGGTCGTACGTCGCCCGCTTCTGTTGGAGCGGTGAGGGACCTTAGCCCGAATGGGTCGGGACAGTCACGAGATCCTCGCCGGTAGCAGAAGGAACAGAAGAAATGGCAACGAAACTATACGTCGGGAACCTGTCGTTCCAGACCTCCGAAGGCGACCTCCGTCGCTTGTTTGAAGCCCACGGCGCAGTGTCGAGCTGCAGCCTGATCATGGACAAGTTCACGGGCAAGTCCCGCGGATTTGCGTTCGTGGAAATGGCCTCCCCGGCGGAAGCGCAGAAAGCGATTTCCGCCCTCAACGGTCAGGACTTCGACGGCCGTGCCCTCACGGTCAATGAAGCCCGCCCGCGCGAAGATCGCCCTCGCGGCGGCGGCGGTGGCTATGGCGGTGGAGGCGGCGGTTATGGCGGCGGACGCGATCGCCGCGATCGCTACTACACCGGTTTCCAACCGATAAAAAGAACGCCCCGCCGCCTGCGCGCCGGGGCGTTTTTATGCCCGGCAACCCGCAAGGGCCCCCCCAAAAAAAAGGGGTCAGATAGCATGAAAGGCGGTTAGAGCTCCGCAGATGCGGCATAATGCCCATCATATGTTGAAGGCGCGGCCATGGGGGCCCGCCACAGAAACACGGAGGTAACCGCCATGAACTACATCGGTATTGACTA
>CALGMT010000079.1 GCA_937958885.1 uncultured bacterium
AGTGACATGATTCACCGTTACCTGCGTAGTAGAAGGTGCACATGCTCGGAATGAGCCTGTTCTTCTTCGGGCAAGGAGGACGTCGTTTAATCCCGAATGTCCTCGCGAGTAAAGGAGTGACCCCTTGTCGTCAAGAATAAAGGACTGACCCCTTTTCGTTCACTGGTGAAGTGTTGGGTGGCCATCGGGCGGGAAGACAGGCATGATGGGCGCATGGATTGGATCGGATACGCGGCGCTGGGACTGGTGGCGGGCATCGCCAGCGGAAGTTTCGGGATCGGCGGCGGCGCACTAATCGTGCCGGCGCTCACCTTGTGGTTCAAAGTGCCCTACACGGTCGCGGTCGGCACGTCGCTCGCGCTGATCATCCCGATCTCGCTGGCCGGCGCCGCAACGCACCAACGGTTCGGCCATCTCGATTGGCGCATCTTTACCGCGTGCGCGATCGCCGGGGTGATCGGCGCAATCGGCGGTTCCCTGCTGATCCAAAAAATTCCCGAACTCTATGCGCGCCGCGGGTTCGCCCTCTTCCTGCTCTATGCGGCGTGGCGACTCTGGTTCAAATGATTCGGCTCTACGACGCGCACAATCATCTGCAGGATGAACGTTTCGACGGGCGCCAGACGGATCTTGTCGAAGCGGCGCACGCGGCAGGTGTCGCGCGAATGGTCGTCAACGGCTCCGGCGTCGATGACTGGCCGGCGGTAGCCGATTTGGCGCGGCGCTTTCCGGATATCGTGCTGCCCAGCTTCGGGGTGCATCCGTGGGCGCTGCATGAGCAGCCTGCGAACTGGCCAGGTCGGCTACGCGATTATCTGCTGGAGTTCCCGAATGCGGGGGTTGGGGAGATCGGATTGGACCGCTGGAAGCCCGATTTGGAATGGGATGGTCAGGAAGATGCACTGCGGGCGCAATTGCGTTTCGCGGCGGAGCTCGAACGTCCGGCGAGCATCCACTGCCTACAAGCGTGGGGCCCGCTGGTCGAGACGCTCGAAAACGAACCACTACCCGCGCGAGGCGTCCTGCTTCATAGTTACGGCGGCGCGCCGGATCTCATTCCGCGCCTCGCGAAGCGCGGCGCGTATTTTTCGCTGCCCGGCTATTTCGCGCACGAGCGGAAGTCGCGTCAGCGGGAAGCATTTCGGCACGCGCCGCTCGACCGCCTGTTGATCGAAACCGATGCGCCCGATCAACCGCTGCCGGATGAGCTCGCCACCCATCGGCTGACCGGTCCCGCAGGGAATCCGATCAATCATCCGGCTAATATCGGCGCCGTGTATGCCTTCGCCGCGCGCCTGCTTCATCTGCCGATTGAGGAACTGGCCTCACGCGTGGAATCAAATTTTCTGCGACTATTCGCCTGACGGCGCGCGCTCCACCAGCATGCGCACCACGGCCGCGGCGGCGTGGAAGCCGAACGCGCCGGTTACAAATACGGCGGAGCCCAACCGCCCTTCGCACGCGGGGCCCTCGTCGTCTTCGCCCAGCGGCGACGGCGCCAGATTCCCGCACGCCTGCGGCGACCGCACGGGTTCAGGCGAGAACACGCAGGGAATGCCCATCGGTTTGTTGCCGCGCCCGGGCAGGCCGTAATGCTTCCGCAATTTCTTCCGGACAAACATCAGCAGCCGGTCGTGGTGGACGCGCGCGAGGTCGGCGACCTGCACCTGCGCGGGATCGAGCTTGCCCGCAGCGCCGCCGCAACTGACGACCGGGATACCGCGCGCGAGGCAGGTCCCAATCAGCGTCGCCTTCGCAGTTACACCGTCCACGCAATCGACCACAGCACTTAATGTTTCCTCAAATGGACGCTCCGCCGCGTCGCGATGAAAGAACTCCGCTCGCTCGGTGATGCGGCACTCCGGGTTGATCGCGCGCACCCGCTCGGCCATGACCGCGGCCTTCGGTTTGCCGACGGCGTCCGACACGGCGTGCAGCTGGCGGTTGGTGTTGGACACGCACACATCGTCTCCATCCATCAGCGTAAGCGCGCCCACGCCGGAGCGTGCGAGCGCCTCGACGGCCCATGAACCCACGCCGCCGAGGCCCACCACCAGTACGCGGGCGCGCGCAAGACGCTCCATCGCGGCGGTTCCCAGCAGGCGTTCCAATCCGACGAATCGCATGCGCGGATGGTGCCGCATCCCCGCCCCGCTCCTCAATCATGATTCGGCAAACCGTTTGCCGATTTAGGGGCAGTTGGGTACACTATTCGCATGTTCAAAACGCCTCTTCACCGCAAACACGTTGCGCTAGGCGCGAAAATGGCCCCGTTTGCGGGATGGGAGATGCCGATCGAGTACGAAGGCATTCTCGCCGAACACGCATGGACGCGCTCGCGCACTTCGGTCTTCGACACGAGCCATATGGGCGAATTTTCGCTGCGCGGGCCGCGGGCCGAGGCCGATCTCGAACGCCTGCTGACCCAAAATGTGTCGAGCATTCAGCCCGGCCAAGCGCGTTACGGGTATCTCTTGCGCGAAGACGGCGGCTGTCTCGATGATCTGACCTGCTACCGAATCGGGCCGGACGCATTTTGGCTCATCGTGAATGCCGGCACGCTGGCGGCGGACGCGGAGTGGATTCGCGCGCGCTTGTCGAGCAACACGCAATTCGAAGATATGTCTCCGCACACCGCGAAGCTCGATGTCCAGGGTCCGCACGCGCGCGAGGACGTCGAAGCCGCATTCGGCGTGAAACTCCCGAACCTTCGCTATTTTCGATTTGCCATGCAGCGGCTGGCGGGCGTCCCCACGCTGATTAGCCGAACGGGCTACACCGGCGAGTTCGGTTACGAATTTTACATTCCTTCCTCCGCGGCGATCGATTTCTGGAACATCCTGCTCAAGCCGGGCGTCATAAAGCCCGCCGGACTCGGCGCGCGCGACACGCTGCGACTGGAGGCCGGCTACCCGCTCTACGGCCACGAACTCGGGCCGGATCGCACGCCGGTCGCAGCGGCGCGCGGGCAATTCATCGATTTCAACAAAGAATTTATCGGTCGCGAGGCCTGCCTGCGAGACCGCGATCAAGGGTGCGGGCGTTATCTGTGCGGACTCCGCCTCGCGTCGAAACGCGCCGCGCGCGCAGGTGACAAGGTCATGCTTGGCGATCGCGTGGTCGGTGCGGTCACCAGCGGCTCGCTTGCGCCGTCATTGGGCGTCGCGGTTGCGCTGGCCTACGTGGACGACGCGCAGACGGCGCTGGGCACGAAGCTCGAAATCGACGCGCGCGGCGCCCGTCTCGCGGCCGAAGTCGCGCCGATGCCCTTCTATCAGAATGGGACCGCGCGGCGATCCGGCTGACCGCGCTTACTGCTTGCTCGCGCTGAACGTACCCGAATAGACGACCGTGCCGGCCGCAGATGTAGCGCTGCCGGAGATTTGTCCGACCACGGTGTCGTTCGCCCAAGACCCGTTGTACACGATGCTGCCGCCGCCGGTCGGCGCGGTAAAGGTGAACCGATTGTTGACCAGCGGACTGGTGAGCTGCTGGCCCGGCCGAATGCTTTCGCTGAATACCACATTGCGCGAGTCGATCAACAGGCTGAAGGCGTCCGTATCGCACGCGGTCGGTTCGCCCGGCGGCGTCGTGCAAAAGACCACCGTCCCGACATAGGTGCCCGGCGCGTTGGTGGACGGATCGCCACCCCCGCCGCCTCCGCCGCCGCTGCTGCCGCTGTTCTCCGAAATCAGGTACGCGCCGCCGAGCACCACCGCGGCGCCCCCCGCGATCAGCGCGGGCGTACGCCAACTGCTGCCGGATTCGGCCTGCGGGACGGGCATGGCCGGGGCGGGTCCGGCCGGACTCGGCGCAGGCGGCGTCGCCGCAGCCGGCGGACGTTCGGAAGGACGCGGATCCCGGAACTTCACGACGTACCACTCGGTTTCCGCCATCAGCCCGTCCGCGTCCTGCGCCTCGATGTAGTACGAAACGGAATCCACGCCGCTCAACAGGTTCGCCTCGATCGCGCCGACGTAGTAGCCGAGGCCCGAACTCTTCATCGCGACGCGGAACGGCGCGGCATCTTTGAAGAGCTGGTAGTAGAGCGTGACACTTTGCGGCGCGGTTGCGCCCTCCACTTTGGCGCGCAGGGTCAGCGGCTGCCCCCGAACCGCGAACGGAACGGGATCATGCGCGATCGTCAACGCGCGCGCCGAATCGACGGCGACCCATCCGATCCAAACAGCCAACAAAACGAACATTCTCATGTCTGCAGGCCCCCTATTGCCTTAGGTTTCCGCGCCGGCGCGCATCAATCGCCCGCATTCAGCGCGTTGATTTTCGCCGCGCAAATGAAATCGTTTTCCGACAATCCGCCCACCGCGTGCGTCGAATAGCGGATGGTGCAGGTTTTATAGCCGAACGCAATATCAGGATGATGGTCTTCGCGGTGCGCGATCCACACGACCGCGTTCACGAACGCCACGGTCCGATAGTAATTCTTGAACTGAAACGTGCGCACGATCGAGTTGCCGTCCCGCGTCCACCCCGGCACGCGCGCGAGCATCGCCGCGACGGCGGCATCGTCGAGCGGCGGTATCCCGCCCTCGCATGGGCGGCAGCGCGATTGATTCAGGTCGTTCACGAGGATTCCTCCTTAGCGGGCGGCGCGGCAGGTAGAAGTTTGTTCGCTTTCGATTCGATGCCCGGATCCAGCTCCAGCGCCTGGCGCCGGAATCCCGCTGCCGGCTCGGCCGCGCCGAAATATACGCTCGCGATGGCCATCGAAAGATAGAGGTCCGCCTTGGCGTCATCCGGGCGATACACATTTTCCGCGAGATGCCGGAGCAGTGTCACGAAAAGCCGCGGGCTCACCTGGTCCCACGGGCGGGTGACCACACCGCGTCCGGGGATGGTGACGCGCAACCCGAGCGTCGTTGCGCCGATCGCCTCGCCGCCGAGTTAGCGATCCGGTCGCCGGTAGGGCGTGTTGCCGAGTTCGCGCCCGAGCAGGTTCTTCAATTCGTTCATGCGCTCGAAATGCTCGCGAAGAATCGCGGCCTGCGCGCGGCCTTCATCGGTTTCCATGCGCTCGCCCACATCGCGCGCCTCATGCGCGAGCCGGCGATAATCCTTTTCCCGCACGATCGCCTGCGTCCGCTCCGCGAGCCATGCATCGAGCGCATCAAGGTCGCGCTGGACGATGCCGCGCCGCGCGCGCGCCTCTTCCACGCGGCGGGCTTCACGGGTTTCCTCCTCCTTCGCCGCGATGCGCGCGCGGGCGCGGGCGGCGGGCCCCTGCATGAAGGCGGGCGCTTCGGAGAGATACCGATCGAGCGCGCCGCGCGCGCCGGCCAAATCGCCCGCGGCGGCCCGCGACAGCGCATCCCGCTCGATCTCCTCCCATTTTTCCAACACCTCAAGCCAACGCTGCGCGGCCGGGCGCAGGGCGTAGGCCCAGGCCGGCTCGCTGCGCGAACTGCCTGCATAAGTCGCGAATGCTTGCACCGCGGCTTCGGCGTCGCCCGCAAAGACCTGCTTGAGCCCTTTGAAAAAGCCCGCGAGATCCGCATACCACACCGGCCACCCGCGCCGGTCGTTCGCGAAACGCTCTTCGCTCATGTCGCCGATCAGGTAGAGCGCGAGCGTTTGCGGCATATAAACCGGGTGTCCGCGCGCTTGCGACAGCGGCAGCGCCGCGACCTGGCGAAGCAGCTCGTCCGCGCGCGCCGCTTCGCCCTGCACCCAGAGCGGGAGCGCCTGGAACACGCGCAGCCACATCATGCGCGCACTGTTCGCCGGCACGTTCCCCGCGAGCGTTCCCACCTCCTCGAACATGCGAGCCGGACGCTCCGCGAGATGTTCGCAGGCGCGCACGAGCGCCGCCTCCAGATCGCCGGTGAAGAACGTGACCGAGAGCCGGACGCGGCCGCCCTCCGTCTGCCGAATCGTCACGCCCTCCGCGTCATCCTCGGCCGCCGCGGGCGCGGCGCTTGCTGCGGCGGGGCGCGGGGTCGGGTCGGGGCGCGCCGGCTGGGCGGGGCGCGCCGGTTGGGCGTGCTCTTTCGACGCCTCGGAGAACCAACGCACCACGAAGATCAGGGTCGCCAACAAAAACACGCCTGCGACGCCAAGGACGATCACATGGCTCCAATCGCGCTTTTTCTTTTTCATCTTGGCGCGTCCGATCGGGGAGCGCGCCTCGCGCGCCTGCACGAGCGCATGGCGCAAGTCCGCCAGCAGCGAGGCGGAGGTCGGATACCGATGCACCGGGTCGGCCGCCATCATGCGCTCGACCAGCTCTGCCGTCGCCGGCTGGATCGACGGTTCGATTTCGCGCAAGTTCGGCGGCGGCTTCTTGAGGCGGGCCACGACGACATCGGCTGCCGTCTTGCCGTCGAACGGCGGACGGCCCGCAAGCGCATGGAACATCGTCGCGCCCAAGCTGTAGATATCCGATCGGTGATCCGCCTTGCCGCCGCGGACGCGCTCGGGCGAGATATAGTACGGCGTTCCCCATACCCCGCCCTGTTCCTGCTGGCGGTTCACGAACATCGCGAGGCCGAAATCGACGATGCGGGCGCGGCCGGATTTGTCGAACAGGATGTTCGCGGGCTTGATGTCGCCGTGTACGAGGCCGGCTTCGTTGGCCGCCTTCAGGCCCTCGGCCACATCCGACGCGACTTCGAGCAGGCGGATTTCATCCACCTTGCGTCCGTTCGCCATGAGCTGATCGAGCCGCCCGCCGCTGACCAGTTCCATCACGATGTAGGGCTGGCCCTGCTCCTGACCGCACGAATAAATCTGCACGATGTTCGGATGATTCAGCGCCGCGGCGGCGCGCGCTTCGCGCAGGAAGCTGTCAACGAGCGCGGGATCCTCGCCCATCTCCGCCTTCATCACCTTGATGGCGACGAATCGCCCGAGCGTCGGGTCCATTGCGCGATAGACCGCGCCCATGCCGCCGCTGCCCAACCGTTCGATCAACAGGAAGTGGCCGAGTTGGACAGGCACCGTCTGTTTCGTCCCGCACGAGGGGCATGCCAATTCCGAGAACGCATCCAGCCCGGAGACATCGAGATGCGCGCCGCACTTTCCGCAGGCGATGCGGTCGAGTCGGGTCCATTTAATGTCGTGGTCGTGGCTCATGGCCGATGGATGTGATATCGTGCCAATACGCGGTGCGCGTTCCAAGTCATTTACCACCTCCCGCCAAGCTGAGAAGCGGGAATATCCCGGCGCGGGGCGATCCCTTGGGGCCTGCGGACAAAGGCAGATTGGGCCCAGGACCGCGGCGCTTGCGTAGCGGCGGGCGGGGGTGTATCACGGGCGGGTGATCGATCCCGTTGCGTTTGTCATTTTCGGCCGGCCGATTTACTGGTACGGCATCATGGTCGCGCTCGGCTTTCTGGCCGCGCTCGTCCATTGGAACGGTCTCTCGCGCCGCATGGGCATGCCGGCCGGAATCGGGTCGGACCTCGCGTTCCTCGTGATGATCTGCGGCATCCTCGGCGCGCGCGCCATGTATGTCGCATCAAATTGGGCGCATTTCTCCGGGCATCCCGCGGAGATCATCCGCATCGATCAGGGCGGTCTCATTTTTTACGGCGGCTTCCTCGCCGCGACCGCGGGAGTGATCGTCATGGCGCGCGTGCGCCGCATCCCCGTCTGGACGCTCGGCGATTTCACGGTCTCCGCGCTGCCGCTCGGCCACGCCTTCGGCCGCGTCGGATGCCTGCTCAACGGCTGCTGCTACGGCGCGCCGTGCGATCTGCCGTGGGCCGTGCACACGGCGGGCGCAATGCGCCACCCCGTGCAGGGCTACGAGGCGCTGTTTAACCTCGGCCTCTACATCGCGCTGCGCGCCCTGCTGGCCAAACGCGTTCGGCCCGGTTTTGTCACCGCCGCCTACTTCTTCGCCTATGGGCTGTGGCGGTTTGCAATCGAGTTCCTGCGCGGCGATCCGCGGATGGAGGCGTGGGGCGGATTGAACGCCGCGCAAACCTTGAGCCTCGTGATCGCCGCAGCGGGCGCGCTGATCGCGCTCTGGCGCTGGCGCGCGACCGAATGCAATGGATGAGCGCGGGCAGCACGTCTGCGGCGAGTCGGACGCCGGACGCCTCGACACGGTGCTCTCGCGCGCGCGAACGGAACTCTCCCGCGCGCGATGGCAGGAGGAAATCAAGGCGGACCGCGTCACCGTAAATGGAATGCCCGGCCGCTGCAAAATGAAGGTCGGCCCCGGCGACGTGATCGACTGGACGCGCCCGCCGCCTGAACCCGTCGAGGCGCAGCCGGAGGATATCCCGCTCGACGTGCTGTTCGAAGACGACGATCTCATCGTCCTCAACAAGCCGCCGGGCCTCGTCGTCCACCCCGCGCCCGGCCATCCCGGCGGCACGCTCGTCAACGCGCTCCTGCATCACTGTCCGAATCTGCCCGGCATCGGCGGAGAACAGCGGCCCGGCATCGTGCACCGGCTCGACCGGGACACGAGCGGAGTGATGGTCGTCGCAAAAAATGACGGCGCGCTCTACGCGCTCGCGCGCCAGTTCAAGGACCGCCACACGAGCAAGGAATACCTCGCGATCGTCTGGGGGCGCCCGCGCGACATGGAAGGCACCATCCATACCCGCATTGGTCGCAGCGATCGAGACCGCAAGAAAATGGCGGCTTTCGAGCTCGCACCCGGCGCCGAGGGCGCGCGAGGCAAGGAGGCGATCAGCCGCTATCAGGTGCTGGAGACGCTCGGCCCGGCCTCGCTGCTGCGCGTACGGATCGAGACCGGGCGCACCCACCAGATCCGCGTCCATCTCGCGCATATCCGGCACCCGGTAGTCGGCGACCCGGTGTACGGCGGTGTCCGCGCGGTCTTTCACGCGCCGCGCCAGATGCTCCACGCCGAGCGGCTGGCGATCGTGCATCCGCGCACCCGCGCGCGCCTCGACTTCACCGCGCCGCCGCCGCCGGATTTCCTCGACGCGATTTCGCGATTGAAAGCCCTGTGAAATCGGCGACGATCCGCTGCGCATGAATGCCGCCGACTTTATCCGCGCGCTCAACTTGCAGCCTCACCCCGAAGGAGGCTGGTTTCGTGAAATCTATCGAAGCGGCGAGCAGCTCGACGGCGCGCTCCTGCCCGCGCGCTACGGCGGCGCGCGCGCGTTCGCCACGTCGATCTACTACCTGCTCGAAGCAAATCAATTTTCCGCATTCCACCGGCTCAATAGCGATGAAATTTGGTATCACCACGCCGGCGGCGACATGGAACTCGTCCGGCTAACTCCTGATGGCGCGCTCGTGCACGAACAGATCGGCCCCACCTCGGCACGCTGGCAAACCGTCATTCCGCGGGGCGATTGGTTCGCGGCGCGGCCCGCGCCGCAGGCGCCCTTTTCGCTCGTCGGCTGCGCGGTCGCGCCGGGATTCGCGTTTGACGACTTCGAATTGGCGGACCGCGCGGCCCTGCTCGCGCGGTATCCTGCGCACGCGGAAACAATCAACACCTTCACGAGGCGCTGATCATGGCCCTAGCCGAAGCTCTTGCCAAACTGCGCGCCCACCTCGAACACCTGCGCGAAGAGGGCGTTCGCGAAATCGAGATCTCGCCCGAGCGCCTCGAAGCGCTGAAGCGGAAGAACATTCGGGGCGGCCGCGCCGCGCGATCCGCCGCATCCGCCCCGCAGCCGGCTCCGCCGCCGCGCCCCGCTTCGCCGCCCGCGTCGGGAACGGACAGCCTCGAAGATATTGCAGCGGAGATTGCGGCCTGCCGGGCCTGCCGGCTCTGCGAGAAGCGCACAAACGTCGTACCGGGCCAGGGCCGCTTAGCCCCCGACATCATGTTCATTGGGGAAGGGCCCGGCGAGGATGAAGACCTGCAAGGCCTCGCGTTCGTCGGACGCGCGGGTCAGTTGCTCACGCAGATCATCGAAGCGATGGGCTACACGCGCGACGACGTCTTCATCGGCAACGTCGTCAAATGCCGCCCGCCGGGAAATCGCACCCCGATGCCGGACGAGATGGCGGCGTGCCTGCCGTTTCTCGAGCGGCAGATCGATTTGATTCGCCCCTCGATCATCGTCGCGCTCGGGGGCACCGCGATGAAAGGCTTGTTCAACGATCCGAAAATCGCCATCACCCGCGTCCGCGGACAGTGGATGGAATACCGCGGCATTCCCGTGATGCCCACCTTTCACCCCGCCTATCTGCTCCGCAATCCCCCCGCCAAGCGCGAGGTATGGGAAGACATGAAGCAGGTACTCGCGCGGCTAAGCCGCCCCATCCCCGCGCGGGGCGCGCGCGCGTCCGGCTGACCCCCAAGCAGCGGTTCTTTGCTGACCGCTACTCCTCGGCTTCGTTCATGCGGGCTTCAACGGCGTCGAGAAAGCGGGATACCGGATCCTCTTCGCGCGCGGAACCGACGCGTTCCTCGACCGCATCGAGAAAGCGGCGGCGCGCGTCGAGCAGCGCGATAAATTTTGCATGACGCTGCTCCGCTTCTTTCCACAAGGCGTTCAGTCGGCGGGTCGAATCCGCCTTCGCGACGCGATCAAGGAACTGCGCGTAGCTTTCGGCAAGGCGTTGGGCTTCCTCCTCGTGTCCGATCGCTTCGAGGCGCAGGCGCAGCGCAAGCCGAATCGCCGTCTGCCGGCACCACGATTCTTTGCGATGCGGGATCAGCGCGGCGAGCGGTTGATCGGCGATCGCGCGGGGACCGCCGGAGGCGTTCAACTCGTGCGCCGGAATCAGACGCAACCGCAACAGCGCGGACACATCGCCCGAGCCGACCGGACGAGTGCGCGCCTGACGCGATTCCAGCCACTGCATCCAAGCGCGCTCGGCGGCAGACACATCGCGAACACCCAACCGCTGCGCGGCCCACCACGCGGCATCGGGCTGACGACGATCCGCCTGAAGGCGGAACACCTCCGTCAGCATCGCCCCGACACGCGGGACCTCCGAGAGCCACAGCCAGAGCGCCATGGCATCCGCCTTCTGAGGCCAGCGTCCCGCCGGCATCACATGCTGGTCCACCAGCGCGGCGAAGGGCGTCAGCTCGTTACCCTGTTGGCGCGCGAGCGCATAATCAAGATTGCGTCGCCGCAGATCGGGATGACTCGCATGGACGAGGGCCACAACCATCCAGTCGGACGCGCGCGCGGGCTCGGGACAGCGCGTTGAGGAACTCTGCAGAGCATGAATGAACCGGCTGACGAGCAACGCGCCAAGCGCTTCCTCCGCTTCTTCCATCGAAAGTCCGTCGATGCCGCGCAGTTCCAGCGTCTGCACGACCGTGCCATTCTCGCAGCGTTGCTGCGGCGTGGCGGAGGGCTCGCCGTCGAGCGCGGCATCAATGAGGAGGGGATGATTTCGTTCAAACGGCAGCGGTCCGGCCTGCTGCTGGATTCGGTCCGCCAGCTCCTCTGCCCATCGCGCCACTTCCGTCGCGCGCGCGGCGGGCAGCCCGCTGACGACAAAGCGCCGCGTCGCGCTGATGATCGTGCGCGGTTGCTGGAGTCGATCCTGCTGCGGCAGCGGCTCGGCGCGCGCCGCGCCGACGCACGCAAGGCCGATCGATATCGCCCACATCATCCGCGCGATCACGGCGTTTCCCGTCCGCAGCTTTCCATCAGAATCGTCACCGGCCCGTCGTTCTCCAACTCGACCAGCATGTGCGCGCCGAACACGCCGGTCTCGACGTCGAACCCTTCCGCGCGCAACAGCTCAACAAAGGCGGCGACGCCCTGCTCGCCTTCGTCGGGCGGTGCGGCATCGAGATAGCTGGGTCTATTTCCGCGCGCGCAGTCGGCGAAAAGCGTGAACTGGCTCACCACCAGGAAGGCCGCGCCGACGTCGCGCGGGCCGAGGTTCATCTTGCCGGCGGCGTCGTCGAAGATCCGAAGTTGCGCGACTTTCCGCGCGAGGTAGGCGCGGTCCGCCGGTGTATCGCCGCGGCCCACGCCGCAAAGGATCAGAATGCCGCGCCCAATAGCGCCGGTTTCACGCCCCTCCACAGTCACGCGGGCGCGCCGGACGCGCTGCAGGACGAGTTTCATCGACGGCGACTGTTCATCCCGCCACGCGCGAAATGCGCAGCGAGACGAGCCGATTGAGCGCCGCGGCGATTTCGTAGCGGCGCGGACGCGCGAGATCGCCGCGCAAGTCGCGCGTCAGGCACTCCAAGCCCTCCGTACTCAAGTCCCGGTCGATCAGGTCCAGCAATTCGCGGATTGGACGGCCTTCATCGAGATATCGGTTCTTCGCATAGTACAGGATGAGCCCGATGGTCTCGGTCTGGCAGGTGTCGGCCAGTTGTGCGATCGCCGTAAGGTTCACCACGTAGTTGCCGAAGCGAAGCCGGTCGATCCCCTCCGCGCCGACGACGGCGTCGTGCCGGCCGGAACTCGGATCCAAACTGCTCGGCACGACCCAGCGCGCCTGCTCGACCAGGCGCGCCAGCGCCTCCGCGTCGGGGCGCAGGTCCGCCTGCTGAATCGCGAGCTGCTTGGCTTCGCGCGTGATATCCGTGACCTGATAGTCGTCCACCCGCAGGACCGTATCCGCGACAGGAATGAATTCCGTCACCGACGCCGCGCCCGCCACGACGATCGAGATGCCGAGGTCGTCCACCATCTTGCGCGCGCAGACGGAGAGCGGGATCAGGCGCGGTTCGATGCCGGACGCGAGGCCCTGCAAGCGCGAGTCGAGACAGAGGAATCCGGAATTCGAGTCCGACTCGTCGAACAGCAATGTGCGCGCGCCGATCTCCAGCGCCTCGGCGACCGCGGCCGCTTGCGCCGCGCACGGGTCCGCGTGCGTTGTCGTGTATTGCCGGACATCGCGCCCGGCAGGATTGTGGCGAACAAAGGCGCTGATGTCCACGCGCTGAACGCTGCGCCGGTCTTCTGCAGCAATGTACACGGTGTCCGGCATGCTGATGACGTATTCTCGTCCGTCACCGGGGATGTGGTTGTAGATGCCCGCGGCCAGCGCCTTCATCAGCTCGGTGCGGCCCGAATAAGCGTCGCCCAGGACAACCGTGATGCCCGAAGGAACGCCGAGCCCGCGCACGCGGCCCTTGTTCGGCACCTCGATATCGACCAGCAGTTCCTCGGGGACGCTGAGGGGCACGTCGCGGTCGTAGTCGGGCTTATCGGAGTGATCCAGGCGAATCAGAAATGCGCCCTCGCCCACAAATCCGACAAGGCCGCGCGTCGGCAAATTCTGGCGAATCGCATCGGCATCCTCCATCAGGTCCACGAAGCGCGCCACCTCGATTTCATCGAGATTGCAATAGACAAGCGACGCATTGACGACGGCGGGCAGCTCCTCGAAGAACACGTGGCGCGCCTCCTCGCCCAGGATGCGCCCGCGCCGCGCGGGCAGGTTCACGGTGAGCCGCGCCTCGATGTAGTCGTCCGCAATCACCATCGCGGAACGAGGCAGGATTTTCTGGCCCGGCGTCGCGACAAAGAGCCGGCGGCGCGAGATGCCCTCGTCATCGTACGCGGTCACCTTCGACAGCGCGTCCGACACCTTGCGGACCAATAGATCCTCGAGCGCAGTGCGGCGAATCGCCGTCGTGTAGAGGTTAGGCGGGAAACCGGCGACCTGCGTCGGCACGCGCACGACGAAGACTGTGCCCGGGTCTTCCGCCTCGGTCGGAATACGCGTGACCTTGAGCACGTAGCGCGCAAAGTCGTAATCGCCGATGATCCGGTTGTATTCCGAAAAATCGCGCCCGTCGATTTCGCCGAGCAGTTCAAAAAACTCTTGTTTGTCCTTCATAATATCCTCTCCAGGGGCCTCACGGCCACCCGCCCACCGCCACCATCGCCTTGCGCTCGCCCACGTCCAGCGCGGTCAGCGCGTTTAACAAGTTCCGCTCCAACTCCAGTTTCTCAAACGTTCGGTACAACCGATCCGCCGCCCAGCGGCCCACCGGCCCCGGCAGCGGCAACCGGCCGGCGCGCACCCGCGCCAACGCGAAGCGGAATCCGTCGGACCCCGCCGCAGGCGCGCCGCTGACCTCATACGTCATCCGCGCCAAGCCCGTCCGCACGGCCCAGACCACCGTCACCCGATCGGGCGCGAGGCGCACGCGGATGACGCCGAGCGCTTCGCGCAGGTTTTTGTCCGTCACCGTTTCGCGGGGCCCGACCAGCAGACCCGCCAGATAGGCGTTCAACTCCGCTTCGACGATCGTTTCCTTGGCGGCCCGTTTTTCTTGAACAGCATCATACAACCGATTCAAGCGCGCGACGAGCCGATTGGCGTCCTCCAGCGTGCCCGGCCGACCGTCCATGGGCGCGGGCAGCAGCATCAGAATCAGCGCAACGAGCAGCGCGCCGAGGATCGCCATCCGCAGGACGCGAACGCGCCGCTGCGCGCGCGTTTTGTCGTCCGTCACGATACGCTTCGCATTCAATTGCGCGCCGCACTTCGCGCAAAACAAGCGGCCCACCGGATTGATATGGCCGCAGGCATCGCATTTGATGCCGACGCTCATGCGGCGTTCCCCGCCTTCGCCTTCGGTTTCGCCGCCGGCTTGGCGGGGGATTCTTTCGCGGCGGCCTCCTTCTTCGCAGTGGCGGACGTCGATCCGTCGCCGGACGCGCCGCCGGATTCCGCCTTGGCGGCCTTGTGGTAGCCTTCGCTCCGATAATCGGTGATGTAGAAGCCGCTGCCTTTGAACAGCAGCCCCGCGCCCGTGCCGATTTTACGGCGGACCCCGCCCCTGCATTTCGGACAACGCTTCACCGGCGGTTCGCTGATTCGCTGGAACCGCTCGAACTCGAATCCGCACTTTCCGCACTCGTACTCGTAGGTCGGCATGGATGCAGAACCCCCTTAACACAAGCGGCAAGAGTAGATTTCGCCCCGCCGGCTGTCAAACCGCGAGCGGACAGCGGGGCGCCGCGCCCTATCGATAGGTAGGGCGGTGCCTCCGGACCCGCCGCGTTTTCATCGCCTCGGTTGTCGATCAACGTCCTCTTCCCAATCCGCACGCGCGCGGCGTCAAAAAGTTCCATGCTCTGTAAAAACTTTTTTTAAAACTTCCATGCTCTGTAAAAAATTTGTTTGTCCTTTACGGTGGTATATGAGCGATCGGCCTGCGAACGTATCGGCCTGTCGAGTTGCCCTATAGTTCCGCCGCTCTGCCGGCGAAACTGCAGGGCTGTTGATCTCCGGCAGCAGAGCGCCGGAGAGCTAGAGCAGTGCCGCTGCATCGGCTGAAATCCCATCGGAACTTGTCAGACCTCGTCATTCATAGACTTGAGACGGCGCTGTACGCATGTCGCTCAGCATATGTTCATGCTCTTCTCTCGTCTCGCATCGCGTCCACATGCACGCACGTACGGACTGACGCCATTGTCCGGACCCGGTTGGCATCCCGATTTTCCCGATGTTAACATTCATCGTTTGACCCCTTTTGTGACCCTTGGGGGTGGGCGGCGCGGCATCAATCTGCAAACCGGCCGCGGACGTGCTCGTAGTGCGCGCGGTCGGCTTCCGACAACGCGCGGGGATCGAGCGTCGACAACACCGCCCCCGCGTCTTCGGCACGCCCGTCAGCGAGGTACAAGGCCGCAAGGTTCAACCGGATCGCCGGCACCGTGCCGCCACCGGCGCGCATCGCCTGTTCGAAATCGGCCAGCGCGTCGGTGCGTCGGCCGAGGAACGACAGAATCGTTCCCCGCGTGGCAAGAAAGGCCGGATGCCCGGGCGCGAGCGCGACCGCGCGTTCCGCGTGAGGCAGCGCGCGGGTCCATTGCCGCGCGTCCGAATACAGGGCGGCCAGCGCGTGGTGCGCGAGCGGCGTCTCGCCAAGCTCCAGGCTGAAGCGAAACGCGCGCGCGGCGTCGTCAACGCGGCCGCGCCGCGCGAGCGTGTGGCCGCGCATCCAGTGCAGCAGCGAATGCCCCGGCGCGATCGACGCGAGCGCGCGGATGTGCGCTTCGGCGTCGTCCCAGCGCTGTTCGAGAAAATCGAGCAGGAGCAGGCGCTCCAACGCGCGCGGCGCGAGGCGAGGATTCGCTTTGTGGAGGCGCTCGAAGGCGGCGCGCGCGGCGTCTTTGTGTCCGTCGCGCAGCAAGCCCTCCGCTCGGGCCCACTCCTGCGCGGCGCGCGCGGAAACGTCGTCCGCGAAACGGCGCGAGGCGCGCTCCGTCGCCGCACGCAGGATTCCGGCGCGCGCCGGCAGCGGGTCCAGCCGCCCGGCGAGTTCGGCATCCGCCTGCAATGCGGCCAGCTCGCGGAGATACGAGGCGAGCGCGAGGGCGCCGTCGCGATACGGGCCCGCGGGCGGAACCCACGCGCGCGCGGGCGGAATAGCGCTCGCGTACGCGCGCCACGCGCCGTCCAATTCGCGCGTCGGCGCGGGACCGGATGCGGCGCGGGGCCGCCAGCGAATCCAGCCCGCATCGGCTGCGGGCTGCATTCGCAGCAGGGCCGCCCAATACGCGGGCACGTCGAACACCGCGATTTCCTTGTCGAGCCCGGGACGACGCAACTCTGAAAACAACGTTCCCGCAAGCCCGAGCTCCACCAGCGCGCGCGCCTGCTCCGGATTCGACGCGGCGGCCAGTTTGCGAAGATAGGCGGGATGCTCCGCGAGCGCCGTGTTGAGGATCAGCGGATCGAGCCGCGCGTCGCGCGCGAACACGCGCAGCGCCGGATCGAACCGCGCACCGGCGAGCCAGACCGACTGCGGCGCGGCGGCATGCGCCGCCGCCGCGAGGATGCGCCCCATCGCGCGGCGCGACGCGGCGGCGGCGCTTTCATCGATATGCCATAGGGCGCACAGCGCGAGGCCCACTGGCGCGGCGGCCCACGGCGCCCACCACCCGCGGCGACGCCGGACTTGCTTCGCATACAGGTGCTGCGCGAACAGATGGCTCCACCACAAGGCCAGCGCCAAATGCGGCAACAGCAACAGCGGGCGATCCGCCGTCAGCCGCCATGGCGACGCCGGGCCGCCGAGCGCGGCGTTGATGGCGATGCCGGTTGCCAGCAGGAGGATCCCGAGATGAATGGCGCGCTCTGTTCGATTCGAGGGCTGCGCGTTCTCGCGAAACAGGAACAGCATCGGCGCGATGTAGAGTATGCCCGCCAGCAACCACCCGGCGCGGGGCCACGCCGCCTTCCATTCGCGCCACATCGCCGAGGCCAGCGCGCCGGCCAATGTTTTAGGCGTCTCAATCTCGAACCACGCCCATTCCGGGCGCGGCCATGCAGACGCGACGATCGCCGCGCCGATCAGCAGAAACACCGCCGCCGCGAGCGCCCAGTCGCGCACGGTCTCGCGCCACGGCAGCCGCGCGCGGATCGTATGGAAAGCGCCTCCGATCAACAGCAGCGGCGCGGCGGCCGCGAGCGGGGGGTGCTCCCATACCGACGCCGCCCACGCCGCGAAAAAAAGCCGGCGCGGCGCCGCGCGGTGCGAGGTCCACGCGGCAACCCATCCGCGCATCAGCGCGGCGGCCAGCAACAAGTCCAGCGCGGCTGGGCCCGGCATCGTCGCCGCCATCCAGACCGGCGGGGCCGCTGCCAGCGCGGACGCCGACGCCCAACCCGCCCAGCGCCGCGCCCGCCCCTCGTCGCCTTCCTGCCGCCAGACGCCGCGCCCGCGCGTCAGCGGTATGCGGCGCGCGGTCGAAAACACCAGCGCCACCGCAAGCGCCGCGCACAAGGCCGATCCCGCTGAGACCCAGCCCGCCAACGGACGCACGCCCGCCCACACGAGCAGCGTCACAAACGCGGACCATAACGGGTCGCTCCACGCGCGATAGATCGACGGCTCGATCAATCCCGCCACCCGAACACTCGATTCGTGAATCGGCGGATATGCCGAGAGATGTGCCGCGAACAGCGCGAGGGATAACGTTCCCGCCAAGGTCGCCTCGCCCTTCGAAAGAAGCGCTCTTCGCTCCACCGGCATTAAAATTGTCTTCATATGGCGCGAATTCAGACTTTACACAAAAACGATGATTCGGTAGCGTTTTGAAAATCATCAACGGAGCAGCTGCCATGGGCATGGGCAAATCGATTGTGTGGGCGATCGCTTTGGTGGGGATGCTGACAGCCGCTTATGCCCAGCCGACGTTAGACGGATCGATTACGGCCGGCGACGGATACACCTTTCTGGCCGAAAATAT
Source organism: uncultured bacterium (assembly GCA_937958885.1). Taxonomy (GTDB): domain Bacteria; phylum Verrucomicrobiota; class Kiritimatiellia; order CAIVKH01; family CAIVKH01; genus JAMLJG01. Next base: position 18,102 of record CALGMT010000079.1, read on the forward strand.
ATACAGCAAGCCGCTGACCGGCGGCCAATCAGGTACGTCTGACTTGGTCGGGGAGACTGCCTCCTACAATTATTGGGACGGCATCAACAACATCAGCCGCGGCTGGAACGACAATCGCGCCGATGTGATCAACACGTATATTGGCGTTGACCCGAACTATTTGTACATCGCCGTCGCCGGTCCGACGATCCCGTTCAACAGCTTTATCGACCCCGGCAACGGCGGCAATGGCGATCAAGGCGATCTTTTCATCGCGATCGACGCCTCCGGCGGTACGCCGTCCGGATTCCTCTCTGCCGCCAACGGTCATCCGGGATTTTCCGGCGAGGGCGTGCGGGCGGTGGACTTCCTGGGTTGGACGCCCACCCACATCATCGGCGTCCAATACGTCGACAACGGCGGTGGCGGCGGCGGATGGGCGACGGTGTATGCAGTCACGAACGCAACGGTCGTCGCTGGCGAGCAGCAGAACCAGTCCAATCCGTTCGCATGGAATGCCGGCATCAACGCGTCCGCTGCCTATGACACGCACAACAACAATGCGGGCGAATTCGAGTTTCGCATTCCGTGGACCATGCTCGGCTATCCCTCGATGCCGGCGCCCATGGAACTCCGCTTTACGGTGTACACCACGCACAACTTTGGCGGATCCGATATCTTCGATTCCGGACCCGGGTTCGGCCAGATTTCCAATTTCGAGGAGGTCGGTGATTTTCCCGGCGATCTGGATCAGATCGGCGCCAATCTGTTCCTTGGCGCGGGCGATGCCGGCACCATACCCTCCGGCTCGTTCCCCGGCGCGAATTACGTGGATCCGAACGTGTACAACTACTCGGCGGTACCCAACCGCCTCGACGAAATCGACACGTTGGAAGGCTACTATGCGGTCATCGTGCCGGAACCCGGTACGATCGCGCTCGTGTTGACCGGCGCCCTCGTCGCCGCATGGCGCCTGCGCCGCCGGGCGTAACGATCCGGCTCGCGAGCGAATCCGATTGACCGACGGGCGACTCCACCCGCTACCATCGCGCGCGTGTCGAATCCGCGTCTCTCGCTCGTTGCGTTTTTTTTCCTCGCCCTCCTCGCGCCCGTGCGCGCGGAGGTCCTTGAGACATTCCGATTCGCTAACGACAACGCCCTCGCGACGGCCTGGCGGCCCGGTCCCGACGCTCCAGCGCCGCGACGCGCCCCCGACGGCGTGGCGTTCCAGCTTCCATTCGACGGCAACCGCGACCGCGTCTATTGGGATCGCGAAGTCCATCTCGACCTCGACCGATACTCCGCGTTCGAACTGGACCTCACGATCGACCGGCCCGACGCCATCCGATCCCTGATGCTCTACCTCAAAAGCGGCGACGGCTGGTACGTCTGGGGAGGAGCGCTCAAATCCGGCGGACGACAGCGGATCGTCCTCCCCAAATCCGCTTTCACCACCGAGGGCAAACCCGCGGGCTGGCGTCGTATCGAGCGCATCCGCCTATCCCCGTGGCGCGGCACACCCGCCGCCGCGCGGCTCACCGCGCATCGCCTCGAGGCGCGCGTGGACGGCATTCACATCATCCGCTCCACCGCCTCCTCGCCGAATGCTGCCGAGCGCACGGCCGCGAACCGCGCAACGGATCGCATCGCCCGCTGGCTCGCGGATGCCGGCATCCGCCACGCCGTCATTACCGAAGACGTCCTCACCGCAGACGCCGTCGCCGGCAGCCAACTCTTGATTCTCCCTTACAACGCGAAACCGACCGCCGCGCACCTCGCGATTTATCGCAAGCACGCGGCCAACGGCGGCAAATTCATCGTATGCTACAGCGAAAGCGACGCGCTGGCCGAACTGGTCGGCATCGAGCTCGGCGAACAGTTCTCCCACCGCGAGCCAGGGCGCCTCGCGGGATTCATCTTCGAGAACCACGGCGAGTTTCATGTGCCGGAACGCGTATATCAACAATCATGGGCCTTGCGTAATGCGCAACCGCGCAAAGGGCGCGGCCGCGTCATCGCACATTGGATCAACGCTGCGGGCGCGCGCCAACCCGAACCCGCATGGATCGCAACCGATCGCGGCTTCTGGATGACCCATATCCTGCTCGATGACGACCGCGCCGGAAAAGAGCGCCTCCTCACCGGCCTCGTCGGCGCCCTCGCGCCCGGCGCATGGGCCGATGCCGCGCGCGCGGCCGTCGCCAACGCCGGCAAGGTGGACGGCTTCGGTTCCTTCGTTGAAAGCAGCGAAGGCATCCGTCAACTCGCCGTCGGCCATCCGGCCCGCGCGAGCATTCTCGCGCTGCTCGACCAGGCCCACGGCGAGATGTTGGCGCTGAATCGCCTTCACGCCGAGGGCCGCCATTCGGACACCGTCGAACAGGCACGCGCCGTGCGCCGCCTGCTCACCCTCGCCTACAGCCGCGCGCAACGCGCGCCCGCGGGAGAACTCCGCGCCGTCTGGGACCACGACGCCGTCGGCTGGTACCCCGGCGACTGGGACCGCACCATGCGCGAGCTGAAGGCAGCCGGTATCAATACGGTTTTCATCAACACCCTCTGGGCCGGACTCGCGCATTACCCGAGCAAGCATGTCCCCGAATCGCACACCAGCCGCCGCTTCGGCGACCAGATGAAAGCCGCCCTCGACGCCGGGCGGCGTCACGGAATCTCCGTCCACGCGTGGGTCGTCTTGTGGAGCGTCGGCAATGCGCCGCCTGATTTTCTCGCCCGCCTCCGCAAAGAAGGCCGCCTGCAGCAAGACGCGACCGGCGCCGAGGTCGCGTGGCTGAACCCCGCGCAGCACGAGAATCGACGCCACATGCTCAACGCAATCGAAGAGCTTGCTCGAACGTATAAACCAGATGGCATCCATCTCGACTACGTCCGCTACCCCTCCGCCGACGCGTGCTTCTCGCGCGCGAGCCAGCTCGCATTCGAGAAATGGCTGGGCCGCTCGCCCGGCGCGTGGCCCGCCTCGGCGCGAGCGGGCGCAGGGCTGGAAAGTTATCGCCGCTGGCGCGCGGGCGTCATCACCGGCTTCGTTCGCGACACGCGCCGCGCCCTGCGCGGCATCGACCCGAACATCCGCCTCTCCGCCGCCGTCTGGGGCGGCTATCCCGACACCATCGCCTCCATCGGGCAGGACTGGGGGCTATGGTTGCGCGAGGACCTGTTCGATTTCGTCACGCCGATGAACTATGCCGACGACGCGTACCGCTTCTCTGCGCTCACGCAGAACCAGCTCGCGCTGCCGAACGCGCGCGGCCGCATCTATCCCGGCATCGGCGTTGTCTCCTCCGAAAGCCAGTTGCGACCGGACCAGGTCGTCGAGCAGATCGCCATCGCCCGCCGTCTTGGCGCCCCCGGCTTCGCCCTCTACAAATTGAGCCAGACCCTGCGCACAGAGACGCTGCCGCTCTTGCAAGAAGGAGCCGCGCGATAACGCAGCGGCAGGCCCGCAGCTTCCATGCTCTGTAAAATCGTTTCCAAAAACTTCCATTGTCTGTAACAATATCAAATTGGTTATCAAATAAACCGAACCGGAGCTCACTGTGCCCGCACGCCCCCCTGTAAAAGCCCGCTATCGCCGCGTGATGCTGAAATTGAGCGGCGAAGCGTTCCAAAACGCGAAGACCGGCGAGAGCCTCGACCCCGACGTTCTCCAGTCCATCGCCGCACAGATCAAAAAGGTGCGCGCGCTCGGCGTGCAGATCGCGATTGTCGTCGGCGGCGGGAACATCTTCCGCGGCATCACGGCCAAGAAATGCGGGGTCGATCGAACGACGGGCGACTACATGGGCATGCTCGCGACCGTGATCAACTCGCTCGCGCTGCAATCGACGCTCGAATCCATCGGCGTCCACACCCGCGTGCTGACCGCGATCAACATGCCCGCGGTTGCCGAGCCGATGATTCGCCGCCGCGCGATGCGGCACCTCGAAAAAAACCGCGTCGTGATTTTCGCCGCCGGCACGGGCAACCCCTACTTCTCAACCGACAGCGCGGCCGCGTTGCGCGCGAGCGAGATCGGCGCCGATGTGCTGCTCAAGGCGACGAAGGTGGACGGCATCTACACCGCGGACCCGATGAAAGAGCCAACGGCGACGCGCTACAAGAAGCTCACCTACATGGACGCCCTGACCCAGCAGCTCAAGGTGATGGATGCTGCGGCCTTCTCGCTGTGCCAGGAAAACAAAATCCCGATCCTCGTCTTCAATTTCTTCAAAGAAAATGAAATCCTGCGTGCCGTGACCGGCAAATCGGTCGGCACGCTGGTCACGGAGTAGCGCCATGGAATCCCTCGACGAAGTTCTCCTCGATGCCGAAGAAAAAATGGAGAAGTCGGTCGCGCACCTGCAGCAGGAGCTGCACGGCCTGCGCACCGGCAAGGCTTCGCCCGCGCTGGTGGAGAACATCGGCGTGGACTACTACGGCGCCGTCACACGCCTGCGCGAAATTGCGGGCATTGCGACGCCGGAGCCGCGCCTGATCGTGATCAATCCCTACGATCCGTCCGCCCGCGAGGCGATTTGCCGCGCCATTCTCGCGGCGAATATCGGCGTCACCCCGGTCGACGACGGCCGCGTGATCCGCATCCCGATCCCCGAGTTGAGCGAAGAGCGCCGCAAAGACCTCGTGAAGGTCGCGAAACGCCAGGCGGAAGAGGCGCGCGTTGCTGTCCGCAATGTGCGCCGCGACGCGAACGAACTCGTCAAAGGCCTCCAGAAATCCAGCGCCATCACCGAGGACGAGCGCGACGGCGGAATCGAAGAAATCCAGAAGCTGACGGACGCCTACATCAAGAAAATCGACGATCTCGTCGCCGCAAAGGAAAAAGACATCCTCGCGGTGTAGTCCCGCGCCGCGCCCACAACCTTTTCGCCATTCCATGAAACCGGGGGCCGGGATTGCGTTGGCAGTCTTTTTAGGACTGCTGGCGGGTGCGGAGCGATTAGCATCGTCCGCGCTGCCGACCGCTCCGCGCGCCGAGTTCGCTGCGCGCAACCCGTACCGATTCCGAAGCTGGCCTGAATACACCCGTCTTTCCCGTCCGCGCACGAACGAAGCCCGCATCGTGTGGATCTCGAACTCCCAAGCCTACGCGGGCGAATTGCCCGCCAACCGCATTTATACGGATCGGCTCGAACGCGCGCTCACCGACGCGCGCGCGGGCGGCTACCAACGCGTGGATGTGCTGAACTGGTCCTTCGACGGCGTCACCTCCATCGAGCTGACGCTGATGGCCGCGCGCCTGCGGCAAGCCGAGCCGGAGCTGGTCGTGGCCGCGATCGGCGTCGCCGATTTCAGCTCGTTCAATCTGGATCGCCGCCTGTCCGGCGTGCGCACCGACCTGCCGCGTCTCGTTTCGCATCCCGCCGTGTGGCGCGCGCTTCCTCCGTCATTTAAGAAGCGCCATGTGAACATCGAGGATTGGTTGACGTACGCCGCGTCGGATCGCGTGGCGCTACTGCGCTTCCGCGACTACATGTGGTCCTGGCTGGATCATCGCTGGAGCGGCTTGCAGATGGGTTTCTACGCGCCCGCCATCAACTACCACCCCTGGCGCCTCGATCGCGTACAGCGGCGCGCGAACCTTGGCGGCCCGCCCTGGCGCGAGCGGCGCCCGTTCCAAGTGGACTACACGCCCGCAGCCCGCGAACTGCTCGCTGAATTTCTGGATGTGTTCCAAGCCATTCCGGCGCGCGCGCACCTCGTCATCATGACCCCCCGCTTTCTCGAAGAATGGGACCCGCTGCTCGCCATGGATCGCGCGTTTCAGCGCGACCTGTCGGACTTGCTCGCGGAACGCGGATTGTTGTTCTGGGACGACAGCCAGCTCTTCGGCCGGGAGGCGTTCCACGACGGGCTGCACTTCAACCCGGACGCTCATCGGGCGTACACGGAACGCCTGATGCGCGAAATTCCCGCGCTCCTGCCGTCCGCGCCCGGCAAACAGGCCTCCTGACCATGTGGTTTCACACCTACACCTACGCGCTTTTCTTGCCGATCGTCTTGGCGCTGTACACCGCGCTGTCGCCGGGCGGACGGCGCCTCATGCTGCTGGGCGCGAGCTACCTGTTCTACTGCTGGGCGCTGCCGTGGTACGGCCTGCTGCTCGTCGCGTCCACCCTGCTCGACTACAACATGGGCCTCTTGATGGAACGCACGCACCGCGCGGGCCTGCGACGGGTCTGGCTCGGGCTCAGCCTTGTCGGCAACCTCGGCATTCTCGCCGCGTTCAAGTACGCGGACTTCTTCGCAAGTAACGCCGTCGCGCTCACGCGCCTCTTCGGCGCCGAGGCGCATTGGGAGCCGCTCGGGTTCATCCTGCCGGCAGGCATTTCATTCTACACCTTCCAGACCATCAGCTATTCGTTTCAGGTCTATCGCCGCCAGTATCCGGCGGAGAAGGATCTGGTCACGTTTGCGCTCTACGTTTCGTTCTTCCCGCAACTCGTCGCCGGACCGATCGAGCGCGCGACGCACCTGATGCCGCAACTCAAGAGCCTCGCGGCGCCGCGCCTGGACGACATCCGCGCCGGGCTGTGCCGAATCCTGATCGGGTTGTTTCGGAAACTCGTGATCGCCGACCGGATGGACATCGTCGCGGACGGCGTATTCGGCAATCCCGACGCCTGCTCCGCGGGCGTCGCGTGGCTGGGCGCGTTTAGCTTTTACGCGCAAATTTACTTCGACTTCGCGGGCTACGCCGACATCGCCATCGGCTCCGCGCGGCTGTTCGGCGTCCGTTTGCTCGAAAACTTCCGCCGTCCTGCCATGGGCGTGAACATCACCGACTGGTGGAACCGGTGGCACATGACGCTGACCGGTTGGTTCCGCGACTATCTGTTCAATTCGCTGGGCGGCTTCAAGCATGGCCAGGCGCGCGCCGTCCTCAATGCCGTCATCGTGCTGTTCCTCTGCGGCCTCTGGCACGGCGCGGCGTGGAACTACATTTTCTGGGGATTGTGGAACGCCTTCCTGCTCGTGACGTATTATGCCCTGCGCGCGGGGTTAAAGCGGTTCGGTCATTTCCGGCGCGCCTCTGCGCGTCTGACGATCGGCGCGATAGGCGCCAACCTGTTTGTGAATGTGCTGATCGCGATCGGCGCAGTGATCTTTCGCTCGCCCGATCTCGCCACGCTCGGCGCAATGCTGCGCGCGCTGGCGGGTCTCAACGGCGCAAGCGGCTTCCCGCCGTATCTCTGGGGCTACGTCGCGATCCTCGCCGCGTGGTACCTCGTGGAATTTGCCCAGGAACACGCGCGGCTGAACGAACGCGCGGCCGCGCTGCCCGCCTGGCTGCGCGCGGCCGGTTGGGCGCTGCTCGCGGTCGCGGTCACGCTCCTCGCGGTGAATCTGCAAACGCCCTATTTATATTTCCAATTTTGAACTCGACGATGATATCACCCACATCGCGAGACTGGACCCAATGCGAACTTGCCTTTTTAAGGTGAATACGTCGCAATAAGCCTTCAAACGCAACCCAGAACCACAAGGTGCATCAATGGACAAACATTGGCGTTCGTTCCGGATACTATGCGCGTTGGCGGCAGCGCTGATGTCGATGGGCTGCAGTTCAAGCGACGGCGACGATAGTGGAAGCGACGGCGACAGCGGGGGCGGCAGCGCGACGAATGCGCCCATCAACATTAGCGGCGGTTTCGTGGGACAGCGAAGCAACACCAACGGCAGCGCGGCGGTCAATTTCGATTTTGATCAAGTCGGCGAAGCGCTCACAGGCTCGTTGACCGACAGCAGCCTTGGCGTCGGTTATATAACCGGCAGCATCGTCAGTAATCGCGTCGAGTTCACTACCATCTTTAGCGCGGGCGATCTAATTGTTGCATGGAACGGCGTCGCGAACCCGAGCGGCACCGCGCTACAAGGCACATGGATCATCACGCTGGGCGGCAGCGCAAGCGGCGAGTGGACTGCCGCGCGCTAGCCGCACTCCAGGCCCCAAACGGTCGATTCCCAAGGGGCCGCCAGGGTGTTTTGTTTTGAGGATTCATCGGCCACGGATGAGGTTGAGGGGGAGTTTGATACGCGCGGCACAGGCTTCCATCAACGCGGGTGAGTAGCCGTAGGCTTCCATCATGGGTTCAACCAACGCCAGCAGCTCGTTGCGTAACAGGGCCAGCGCGCCGACGATGGTGGGATTTCGACTTCAGGTTTTGTCCTCCTACCAACACGCGTCGCGACGCCAATGGTTGTGGTTCTCCACCCCGCCCCAATGTCCCCGGATCAGTTCGATCCATTTCGCCGGCGATTGTTCGCCGGATGTGAGGCTGCAGATGAAGTATCGGGTTTCAGCCTCTTTCCGGCAGTTGAAAGGCCCGTTTTCTGTCAGCGGCGACAGGCCGCCCGGTTAGCGGTATTGCCCTCTGCACCAAATCAGTGAAAGACGCAACGGTGTGCCTTAGTCTATTGTGCTACCAACAACAGGAGACCATATAGACAGCACCGTTGCATCGAATTCAAAGTGTGGCGTAGAGCACCTGACCAAACAATCCAACTCCATTCGCCTGCTGGCCGCAAACGGAAAAGAATGATTTGACGTGGAGTGGGATCCGGAGGAGAGGGTCACGCCTTTGGGGGCGCTGGCGTATTTCGCGCACTACCTCAAGACCGGCGGGTTGATGGACCGCTTGTGCCGCGATACGCTGTTGGCCTATTCCAGTCCCCATGCTCCGCAGGAACGCGATGTGCTCGGCATCATCATTCCGGCGGTCCTCAATGGGCAGACACGCTACGCGCACATCAACGGCCTGCGTCAGGATCGGGTGGGCGCCGAAATGTTGGGCTTGGACCGGGTGGTCTCGGAAGACTCCGTGCATCGGGCGCTCCAGCGTGGCGCAACGGAAATCTGGGATGCCTGGCTGAACCAACAAGAGCGGGCCGTTGGGGAGCCGCTGCTGACAGAGCCGTATGAGTTGGACATCGACAACACCGTCAAGCCGCTCTACGGCCATCAGGAAGAGGGGCGGAAGTCGGATACAACCCGCAGAAACCGGGTCGCCCCAGCCACAACTTCCATACGTACTTCATTGGCTCGATACGGGTCGTGCTGGGCGTGGAGGTGAAGAGGGGGCAAAGAACATGCGGGCACAAACAGCATGCCCGGGTTATGGAAACTGATCGATCAGCTGCCCCGTGCCTGTCGCCCGCAACTGCTGCGCGGCGAGCTACGGCAATGAGCAGAACATGCTGGGAGCCGAACGCCACGGACAATCCTATCTCTTCAAACTGCGGCAGACGACCAAGGTGCAAGCCCTTATTCGAGGGCTCGGAGCTTCGAGTTGGATGGATGCGGGAGACGGATGGCAAGTGAAGGAACAGCTGCTCAAACTGCTGGGTTGGTCCGCTTATCGCCGCTGCATCTTTCTGCGCCGCCCTGCTGATCGGACGCCCCGACGGGCCCGCTTGCCGGCGGAGGCCCATCAGGAATTCGCCTTCGTAGAGGGGGTG
>CALGMT010000080.1 GCA_937958885.1 uncultured bacterium
GCGACCTCCGGCGACAAGTTCAACATTCTCGTCACCTCGCTCACGCTCGCCAATGTCGCCGGGAATGTCCACGATTTTGACGGCACGCAAGATTATGTGGGCGTATGGCTGATTGCGACCGCCTCCGGCGGCATTAGCGGTTTCGCCGCGGACAAATTCAATATCAACCTGTCCGGCTTCTCGAATCCGTATTCCGGCAGTTGGTACGTTTCGCAGTCAGGCACCAATCTCTATCTAAACTACGAGTGGGACGGTCAGCCGCTCAGCGGCGGCGGTGGCGACGCGATCCCCGAACCGAACACCCTGCTCTATTTCGGCTTGGCCCTCACCGGTCTGGTTTCCCTGCGCCGGAAGCTTCGCAATCGCCTCATCGATATCCGAAGCTGATATCGCGCGCGCGATTTGTGTAGAAGCCGCGCCGGTTGGCGCGGCTTCTACTTTTTAGCGCATCAGCGTTGTCCTGCTGCTATACTCGCCGCGTGCGAAATACGCCCCCCTTTTCCGTTCGCCAACCCGAGCATGGACTCTCGCTCGACCGCTTCCTCGCTATGCGGCTCGGCATCTCTCGCAAACAGGCAAAGCGATTGCTCGACGAGCGGCGTGTGTTCGTGAATCGACGGCGCGTTTGGATCGCGCACCACAACGTGCGTTCGGGCGATGAAATCGAGGTGGCGCAGCCCGCGGCCCGCGCGCCCGATGCGCTGCGAATCCTCTACGAAGACCCATCCTGCATCGTGGTGGACAAACCGGCGGGGCTGGACAGTGTCGGACCGGATAGCGCGGAGTCGCGCTTGCGCGCGCTGCGCCCTGAAATCCAACCGGTCCACCGACTGGATCGTGACACCAGCGGATGTTTGATCTTCGCCCGGTCGGACGCCGCCCGCACATCGCTTGAAAAGCAATTCGAGGAGCGCAGCGTCGAGAAGGTCTATCAAGCGATCGCTGCCGGTCCCTTCCCCGATACGCTCAAACGGGTCGAGAAACCTGTAGACGGCCTGACGGCGCTCACCGAGTTCCGTCTGTTGCGCCGCACAGCCGTCGCTTCTCTCATCGAGGCGCGTCCGCATACCGGCCGCACCCATCAGATTCGCGCGCACCTGCAAGCCGCCGGCCACCCGTTGGCAGGCGACCGCGCCTACGCCACTCGAGCGGTAAAAGAGGATGTCCTGCGGCATCTCCCGCGCCACATGTTGCATGCCTGGCGCATGTCATGGCGCGACCCCGCCACCGGCGAACATAGAAAAGCCCAAGCCGCCCTGCCCGCCGATTTTCGCGAAGCCCTCGTCGCCCTTAAGCTGGCTCCACCCGCCAGGCTCACGCATCGAGCGATGGGCGCCGGTCCGAAATCGAGTGCGGGGTCACTATCGAGAAGGCATCCGCGCGCGCAGAGGCGGACGGACTAAATCCGATGGCGGAACGTGATGCGGCCCTTGGTGAGGTCGTAGGGGGACATCTCAACCTTCACGCGGTCGCCATTGGTGATTTTGATAAAGTGTTTGCGCATTTTGCCGGAGATGTGGGCGAGAATTTCATGCCCGCTCTGCAGCTTCACGCGATACATCGTGGCGGGCAGCACCTTGGTCACGGTCCCGTCCATTTCGATAATGTCTTCTTTACCGCCGGCCATAAGCTCCTTGTTTCGTTTCCGAACGAGTGGCGATGAATACCGCTTCCGCCCTACAAAATCAAGCGCAACCCTCGCACCCGCGCTCGATCAAGTGAGCCGGCAGGTTGGATCATGGCGCGCGATCCGGTCAGGTGGCGCGGCGGCGCGGGAGATCGACGGGCGGGCGGTCGAGCTGCGAAAGCAATGTCTCAACGACTGTTCGCGCCGCGTGGGGGCGTCCGAGCCGGCGCGCCGCTTGCCCCATATCCGCCAAACGATTCGCGTCGCCGAGCAGACGATCGATTTTGAACGCAAGCGTGGTGAGGTGATTGCATTTGATCGCCGCGCCGGCTTCCAGCAACTGGTCGCTGTTGCGCTCCTCCTGACCGGGGACGGGCTGGAAAATCACCATGGGCAGTCCGCACGCCATCGCCTCGGACAGCGTCAACCCGCCGGGTTTCCCCACCAACAGCGCCGCCATTCGAATCCACTCGTCCATTTCGGCGGTGTATCCCAGCACGCGCCAGGCGAGGTGCGGCGCGCGAGCGCGCCGCGTTTCCGCCTCCAGACGCGCCCGCAATTCCCCATGCACCCCGCACACCATCACGATTTGCGCAGGTGCCTGGAGATAACTGAGCGAGTGGACCAACTCGCGCGCCACGGTTTTTCCCATCGCGCCGAGCGAAACCAACAGCATCGGACGAGAGGGATCGACCCCGTGTTTGGCATACAGGGCGTCGCGATCCTTGGCCGCTGCGAAAACCGGATCAATCGGAATCCCAGAGACCGTGATCCGATCCTCCGGAAGGCCGGTCATGATCAGATGCGCGCGCGCCACTTCGTTCGCGACGAAATACGCGTGGAAATGGCGCGAGAGCCACATCGCGTGCACATCGAGGTCCGTGACCACAATGGCGTGCCGCGTATCGACGCGCTCCGTGGCCAGCAGGTAGGACATGATCTCCGCGGGCAGAAAATGCGTGCAAATCGTCAGGTCCGGGCGCAATTTGCGGATCATGCGGATCAGGGGCCGCGTATTCAATCGGCTCAACATCAGCCGCATCCGCTCTGTTTTCCATGGTTCATCGAGGTTGTCGTAAAACCAGCCAATCAGTGTCGGGGCGTTGCGGATCAGTTGCAGATAAAATTTCGAATAGAACTGGCGGAACAGCTTGTTCGTGTAGGTCAGCGCATCGACGTTGACGACCTCGCGTACGGCCGGCTGCGCGCGGCACACCTGTTCCAACGCTGATGCCGCCCGCAAATGGCCGCTTCCGGCACCGGCGGACAGGATCAACACCCGAAGTGACGCGCTCATGACTCGGCATCATCCCGCAACGCTAATGAAACGCAAGCACAGGGATCACGGTTTCGCTTCACAATCCGGCGCATTTCACTATCGTTTCGGCCCGTATGATGACCGTGTTGACCATGTTGGCGTTGGCCGGATTTTTTGCCCCGCGCCTCTACCGCGCGTGGGGCGCGCGAACGGCCGGTCGCCTCGCGCTTGCGCCCGCGCTGGCGTTCGCCTATTTCGCCTCGCGCCTGTCCGCCATCCGCGGCGGAGAGACGATCCGCGCGTCGTTCGAGTGGATCCCGGTACTCGGCTTCGAATTCTCGCTGCAGATGGACGGACTTGGCCTGTTGTTTGCCCTGCTGATCGCCGGCATCGGAGCGTTTGTCGTCTGGTATGCAGGGGCGTACCTCAAGGAGGACCCGGCGGCCCCGCGATTCATCGCTGCGCTCTTGTTGTTTATGACCTCGATGCTGGGGGTCGTGCTTGCGGACAACGTGATCGCGCTGTTCGTCTTCTGGGAGCTGACGAGCTTTACCTCCTACCTGCTGATCGGGCACCACCACGAGGAGGAAAAGTCGCGAAAGGCCGCGCTGCAGGCGCTTTTGGTTACAGGGCTGGGCGGCCTGTTCCTGTTGGCGGGCCTGTTGTTGTTGGGCCAGGCGGCCGGCAGCTATAATCTCTCCGGGATTCTCGCTGCGGACTCCCTGTCCTCGCATCCGCTGTTCAATCCCGCGCTGGCGCTGCTTCTCGTGGGCGCGTTCACGAAGTCGGCGCAGTTCCCCTTTCACTTCTGGCTCCCGAACGCAATGGCCGCGCCGACCCCCGCCAGCGCCTACCTGCATTCGTCCACGATGGTGAAAGCCGGGGTGTACCTGCTGGCGCGCTTGCACCCTGCGTGCGCGGATAGCGCGATCTGGCAGGCGGTCGTGCCCGCGATCGGCGCGGCAACGCTGGTGATCGGCGCGACGATGGCCTACGGCCAGACCATTCTGAAACGACTGCTGGCCTACACGACGGTCGCCGCGCTTGGCGGCATGACCATGCTCCTCGGCCTCGGCCAGACCTTGGCCATCAAAGCCGCTGTCGTATTTCTTCTCGCGCATGCGCTGTACAAAGCCGCGCTCTTTCTCGTCGCCGGCATCATCGACCACGAAACCGGCGAAAAAGATGTCTTGAAGTTGGGCGGGCTGCGCAGGGCCCTGCCCTTCACCGCGCTCGGCGCCGGGCTCGCGGCGCTCTCCATGATGGGGCTGCCGCCCTTTTTCGGATTTCTCGCGAAGGAGACGCTCTACTCGGCCGCGCAGCAGCCGACCCTCCTCGCGGCCTCCGTGATCGGCGGCGTCTTTTTCCTCGTCGTTGCATGTCTGACCGGTCTGAAGCCCTTTTTCGGAGCCGAGCGCGATACGCCCCGCCACCCGCACGAAGCCCCGATCGCCATGTGGATTGGTCCTCTCGCGATGGGCCTGCTCAGCCTGTCGTTTGGAGTATTCGCGCCCTGGGTCGGCCCGACACTCATCGCGCCCGCCGCTAGCGCCATCGCGGGGGAACCGCTGACCGCGAAACTGGCGCTATGGCACGGCTGGAACCGCGAGCTGCAATGGAGCCTCGCGACGCTGGCGCTGGGCCTCGTTGCGTTCGCCTCGCTGCGCGCGCTGCGTCCGATCATGCCCGCCTTCGCGCGACTCCGCGCGTGGGGGCCGGAACGCGGCTATGAGGCGGCGCTCAACGGACTGGTGGCCGCGGCGGGCGCACAGACGCGGCTGCTGCAGAACGGATCGCTCCGCTACTACCTGCTCGCCACGCTGCTGTTCGTGCTCGCGACAGGCGGTTGGTTTTTCTGGCGGCTTGTCGAATGGCCCGCCCCCGGCGCCGGCACGCCGGTGCGACTCATCGATGCCGTGATCCTTTCGCTGATCCTGCTCTCCACCGTCGGCGCCATCTTCTCCCGCTCGCGCATGGCGGCCTTTGCCTCGCTCGGCGTGGCCGGCTACGCGATCGCGATTTTCTTCGTGCTCTACGGCGCGCCCGACCTCGCGATGACGCAACTGGTGATCGAGACGCTCACGGTCATCCTGCTGGTGCTCGCCTTTTATCACCTGCCGCCGCTGCACCCGCGCACGCCGGTGCGCGGACGCGTGTTCGACCTCGTCCCGTCCGTGCTCGTCGGCTCGCTGATGGCGGCGCTGACGCTCGCGGCCAACCGCGCGAACCTGGCGCCGTCGATTTCCTCTTATTTCTCTGCAAATAGCTGGACCAACGCGTACGGCAAAAACATCGTGAATGTGATTCTCGTGGACTTTCGCGCGCTCGACACGCTCGGCGAGATCAGCGTCCTCCTGATCGCGGGCCTGGGCGCGATCGCGCTGCTCAAATTGCGCGCGCCCGGCAAGGGCGGAGGCGGCGCGCCATGAGCTCGCTGATTCTTCGAACGGCCACGCGCTATCTCGTGCCGCTGCTGCTGCTCTTCTCGATCTACCTCCTGCTGGCGGGCCACAACTATCCCGGCGGCGGCTTCGTCGGCGGCCTCGCCGCCGCGGCGGGCCTCGCCCTGTACGCGCTGGCCTTCGATGTGCGATCCGCGCGCACGATGTTGCGCCTCACGCCGACCGGCGTATCCGCGCTGGGCTTGATGCTCGCGGCGCTGAGCGGATTGCCGGGCATTCTGCGCGGCTCCTCGTTTCTCACCGGAAAATGGATGGTCGCCTATCTGCCGGGGTTCGATCCCATCAAGATCGGAACGCCGGTTCTGTTCGACCTCGGGGTCTATCTCGTGGTCCTCGGCGTGACCATGTCCATCATATTCGCCCTCGCCGAAGAGGAGAGCTGATCCATGGAATTGCTGATGGCCATTGTGATCGGATTTCTCTACGCCGCGGGCGTCTTTCTGATGCAACGCCGCAACATGGTAAAATTTCTCGTCGGCCTGGCCCTGTTGAGCCATGGCGCGAATCTGCTGATTTTCACCGCCGGCGGCTTCACCCGCGGCAGTCCGCCGATCATCCCGGAGGACGCCGATGTCGCGCCGATCCTGCATGCCGATCCCCTGCCCCAGGCGCTGATTCTGACCGCCATCGTCATCAGCTTCGCCGTGCTCGCGTTTGCGCTGATCCTCTTCCTTCGGGCGTACCAGACCACCGGCACGGATGACCTCCACGACTTGCGGAGCACGGACACATGAACCTGCTCGCCGCGCCCATCGTGATCCCGCTTTTGCTGGCGACGCTAGCCCTGCTCGGCATGCGGTCGCATCGCTGGCAGCAGGCGCTCGCGGTCGGCGGCGCCGCGCTGCTCGTGCTGGTCTCGTTCCGTCTGCTCTTCCGCGTGCGCGAAGAGGGCGCACTGGCCTTGCAGGTCGGCAACTGGCCCGCGCCGTTCGGCATCACGCTCGCCGCCGACCTTCTCGGCGCGATCATGGTGGTCCTGTCGAGCGTGACGGGGCTGGCCATCGCGCTGTATTCGGTCGGCGCGCGCGAAACGGCGCGCGAGCGGTTCGGTTACTACCCGCTGGTGTTGCTCCTGCTGATGGGCGTCAACGGCGCCTTCCTGACCGGCGATGTGTTCAACCTTTATGTGTGTTTCGAGGTCATGCTGATGGCCTCTTTCGTCCTCCTCGCCCTCGGCGGCGAAAAACCGCAGATCGAGGGCGGCGTGAAGTATGTCGCGCTCAACTTCTTTTCCTCCGCGCTGTTCCTCGCGGCGGCGGGCCTGCTCTACGGCGCGGTAGGCACGCTGAATATGGCGGATCTCGCGGTGAAGATTCCCGCGGCGGAAGACGGCGGGCTGCTGACCGCCATCGGCCTGCTCTTCCTCGCGGCGTTCGGCATCAAGGCCGCGATTTTCCCGTTGTTCTTCTGGCTGCCCGCGTCCTATCACACCCCGCCGCCCGCGGTTTCCGCCCTGTTTGCGGGCCTGCTGACGAAGGTCGGCGTGTATGCGCTGATTCGCTTCTTCACGATGCTCTTTCCGCTGGAAGCTTCATTCACGCAGCCGCTGATGATGTGGCTCGCCGCGCTGACCATGATCACCGGCGTGCTAGGCGCGGCCGCGCAACACGAGTTCCGCCGCGTCCTCTCGTTTCACATCGTCAGCCAGATCGGCTACATGATCATGGGCCTGGCCTTGTTCACGCCCCTCGCGCTCGCCGGATCGATCTTCTATATCATGCACCACATCATCGTGAAGACGAACCTGTTCCTCGTCAGCGGCGTCGTTCATTACCTGCGCGGAACCGGCGAATTGAAGGAACTCGGCGGCTTCTATCGCGCGCGCCCCTGGCTCGCGATCCTGTTTCTCGTACCCGCGATGTCGCTCGCGGGCCTGCCGCCGCTCTCGGGCTTTTTCGCCAAACTTGCGCTTGTCGTCGCCGGCCTGCGCGAGGCCGCTTGGGCGCTCGTCGCCTCGGCGCTCGCCGTCAGTCTGCTGACCCTCTATTCGATGACGAAGATTTGGGGCGAGGTCTTCTGGAAGGCGGATCCGACTCCGAATGCGGAGGCCGCAATGGAGCCCGCGCGCTATCGCATGCTCGTGTGGCCGATCGTCTTGCTCGCCGCCGTCACGGTTGCGATCGGGTTCTCCGCGGGTCCCATGTTCGCGCTCGCGGTCGATGCGGCAGGCCAGTTGGCGAATCCCTCCGCCTATATCCGCGCCGTATTGGGGACCGCGCCATGAAGATGCTGTTCTCCAACGTGTTGCTCGCGCTGATCTGGTCGGCGATGACCGGGGCCTTCACGCTGCCCAACCTCGCCGCCGGATTCGTGTTCGGCTACGTCGCCCTGCTGATCCTCAAGCCGCTGCTCGGCGAAAGCGCCTATTACAGCAAGTTCCCGCGGACGATTTCCTTCCTGGCGTATTTCCTCAAGGAGGTCGTCGTGTCGAGCCTGCGCGTCGCCTGGGATGTGATCACGCCGACCCACTACAACCGGCCCGGCATTGTCGCGATTCCGCTGGAAGCGCGCACCGATCTCGAGGTGACGCTCGTCGCCAACCTGATCTCGCTGACACCCGGCACATTGAGCCTCGACGTCGCGCCCGATCGCCGCACGCTCTATATCCACGCGATGTTCGCGGAGAACCCGGACGCGATCCGGCGCGAAATCAAGGAAGGCCTTGAACGCCGACTGCTGGAGCTGCTGCGATGAACGAGACCATATCCTCCGTGGCACAGGCCATGATGGGCGTGCTCTGCGTGGCGATGCTGATCGCGCTCTATCGCGTGGTCAAGGGCCCGTCGCTGCCCGACCGCGTGATCTCCATCGATCTGCTCACCACCCTCGCGGTGGGAGTGATCGCGCTCTACTCAATCGAGACCGGCCAGAAGATCTTCCTTTCCGCAGGCATCGCGCTCGCGCTGCTCGCTTTTCTGGGAACGGTCGCGCTCGCCTTGTACATCCGGCGCGGAGGTCCGCCATGAAAGATGCGGTTACCATGTTTCTGATGGTCTCCGGCAGTGTGTTCATGCTGCTGGCCGCGGTCGGCGTCCTCCGGATGCCGGACCTCTACACGCGGATGCACGCCGCGACAAAAGTCGGCACGATCGGGGTGATCGGCGTCATGCTCGCCGTGGCCGTGCACTTCGCGGAACTGGGCATTGTCACGCGCTCGATCCTGATCATCCTGTTTTTTCTCATCACCGCGCCGGTTGCCGCCCACATGATCGGACGCTCCGCCTATTTTTCGCGCACCCCGATGTGGAAAGGCACCGTCGTCAATGAGTGGCCGACCCCGCCCTCGGAGCAAGGGCAAGGACCCGATCCGGACGGCGAAGTGCCCAAGGTTTGAACCGGGCTACGCGGACGCCGGACTTCCCGCGCGTGCGGCATTCTTTTCGGCCAACAATTCGGCGGCGCGCGCCAGCGCGCGGTCGATATGGTCGTGGACGTTCTGCGGGCCGATTCGGCGATAGAGTCCGGCGTTCACCAGTTGTTCCCACGGCTGCGCCTGTACGCCGGATAAAACCAACCGCGTCCCTTGTTTCCGGCATTTTTCGAACAAATCCTCCAACGCCTGCATCCCGGTCGCGTCGATCGTCGGCACATGCCGCATGCGGAGGATCAGCACTTCCGGCGCTTTTTCGATGCTGCGCATCTCGTCCTTGAATCGATCGGCGGCGCCGAAGAAAAAAGGCCCGTAGATCTCGAAGACCTCGACGCCCTTGGGCACCGAGCGGCTTTCGATCGACAGCGGATCGCCCCCTTCGTCCTCCTCGCTCAGGGTCTCCGTGACAAAGCCGACCTGCGTGGATTCCGCCATGCGATACATGAACAAGAACGCCGCCAGCACCACGCCGGATTGGATCGCGACTGTGAGATCCACAAAGATCGTCAGCAGGAAGGTGGAGACCATGACCAGCACATCCCCGCGCTGCGCGCGCAGCAATCGTATCAGCAGGTGCCACTCGCCCATGTCGAAAGCGACCTTGAGCAGGATGGCGGCGAGGATGGGCATCGGGATCAGCACGGCCCATTTCCCGAACGCCATCATGATAAGCAGCAGTGTAACTGCGTGGATCATGCCCGCGATCGGGGTCTGACCGCCGTTTCGGATGTTCGTGGCCGTGCGGGCAATGGCGCCCGTGGCCGGGATTCCGCCGAAGAGCGGCGAGGCGAGATTCGCCACCCCTTGCGCGACAAGCTCCGTATTCGAGCGGTGTCGGCGCCCCGTCATGCCGTCCGCCACCACCGCGGAGAGCAGCGATTCGATCCCGCCCAGCAGCGCGATCGCGAGCGCCGGCTGAAACAACTTGGGTAGCTGACTCCAATCGATGGGCGGAAACGCGGGCGCGGGCAAGTGGTTGGGCACGCTGCCGAATCGACTGCCAATCGTCTCCACCGGCCATTGGAGCCAGGCGACCAGCGGAGTCAGCGCCAGGATCGCCACAAGCGAGCCCGGCAGCCGGCGCGTCACACGCGGCCAGAGCATGATGACCGCCAGCGCCAGCGCGGCCAAGCCGCACGCGTGAGGATTGAAGCTGCCGATATGCTCGGCATACGCGGCCAATTTTTCGATGAACTCGGCGGGCGGCGCCTCCATGGCCAGTCCCAGCAGATCCCGCACCTGGGTCACCGCGATCAGGATCGCGATTCCACAGGTGAATCCGACGGTGAGCGGATACGGAATGAACTTGATCACCGCGCCGAACCGCATCAACCCCATCACGAGCAGCAACAGACCCGCCAGCATTGTGGCAACCGCCAGTCCGCCATAGCCGTGCTGGTGGACGGTGTTGAACACCAGCACGATAAATGCGCCGGTCGGGCCGCCGATCTGCACGCGGCTGCCGCTCAACGCGGAAATCAGAAATCCCGCAATGACGGCCGTATAGAGTCCCTGCTCCGGTTTGACGCCGGACGCGATGGCGAGAGCGATCGAGAGCGGGAGCGCCACGATGCCCACGAGAATCCCCGCGACCAGATCGCGGGTGAACAGGGACCACGAATAGCCCTCGCGAAACAGGACCGTGAACAACTTTGGTTCGATTCGGCTTTCCTTCACACGATCGCCGCGGCGCGCGGCTCGATGGCGAATAAAGGAAACCGACCTCGCCGGCGCAAGAACGATTTTAGGAGCGGATAACCGCGTCCTGACCCAGGATAACCGCTTTCCCTCGCGGGCGTTCCTTGTTAGGTTCGCGCGTTGATCCAGAGGAATGGGGAGTGTCGAATGCCTTGATAACGTTGTTGCCGAGCGTGGTCCTTGAGGGCCTCTTGCTCGGCTGCGTCTACGCGATGATCGCGCTGGGCTATACGATGGTGTATGGCGTGCTCGGCCTGATCAATTTCGCGCATGCCGAGGTCTTCATGGTCGGCGCGGTCGCGGGCGTCGAGGTCTATCGCTATCTAGGACCGCTCGTCGATAATCCATACGTTCTAGCCCTCGCCGCGGTAATCATCGCGGCGGGTGTGTCTGGCGCACTGGCCATGGCGATCGAGCGGCTCGCCTATCGACCGATCCGCCGGCACGGCAGCTCGAACCGACTCGTCCCGCTGATCACGGCGATCGGCGTCTCGTTTTTTCTGCAAGACCTCGTGCGGCTCATCGAGGGTCTCTGGCACGGGGAGTTCTACATGAACTATCCTGCGAGCGACCCAATGGAATACCTGCACGAACTCCCGTTCGGCATGACGATCCAAAACAAATCCATCCTCGTCATGGTCGTCGCCGTCTCAATGATGGTCGGCCTCGACCGACTCGTGCGGCGGACGCGGCTGGGCCGAGCGATACGCGCGGTGGCACAGGACCTGCCCACCGCCAGCCTGATGGGCATCGATCCGGACCGAGTCATCTCGCGCACGTTCCTAATCGGCGGCGCGCTCGGCGGTGTTGCGGGCGTCCTGTTCGGATTGCTCTACTCACAAATCAATCCGTTTGTCGGATTTGTCCCCGGCGTGAAGGCCTTTACCGCCGCGGTCCTCGGCGGCATCGGCAACATCCACGGCGCCATGCTTGGCGGACTTGTGCTCGGCACGCTGGAGACGCTTGGCGGAACATATCTTTTTTTCCTGACGGACGGCGCGATCGGCAACGAGTATAAGGACGTCTTCGCCTTCGTAATCCTCGTGCTGTTGCTGCTGTTTCGTCCGCAAGGGCTGCTCGGGCGCGCGCAGGGGGAAAAGGTATGACGCCCGGGTGGATCATTGCGCTCATCGCGGCGGCGGGAGCCGGGTTCGGGCTCGCGCTGATCGCAGCCCCGCGCAGCGCGTGGCCGCTGCTCGGCGTGTTCGGGGCGCTGTTCGCGTGCCTCAGCGTGCGCGGGTGGAAGCCCGCGCGTTTTGCGATCGCGCTCGCGCTGCTCCTCGTCGTTATTCCCGCCGCCGGCGTGCAAAACAACTTTCTCTTCGAGCTGGTCACGCAGATGGGCATTTTCGCCGCGATGGCGCTCGGCCTGAACATCGTAGTCGGCATGGCAGGCTTGTTGGACCTCGGTTATGCCGCTTTCTTTGCAGTCGGGGCCTACACCTGGGCCATCTTCGGATCCGCGCAGGCAGCCCAGTTCATGAGCGGCGACTTTCCACTTGCGGGCTGGCCTTACTTTTACATCTTCAGCGCGCTCGCGGTCATCGCCGCCGCGCTGCTCGGCACGCTAATCGGCCTGCCCGCGCTGCGGCTGCGCGGCGACTATCTCGCGATCGTCACGCTCGGCCTCGGGCAGGTTGTCCGCGTGCTCGCCAACAACCTCGATCAACCGGTCAACATCACCAACGGACCGCAGGGCATCACGCCGATCGAGCGGCCGCCGATCGGCTGGCTCGAATCGCTGATGGGCGCGCTTGGGATCGACGGCGGGCCCGCCCTCGGCTACGCGCTGTTTTTCTATCTGTTGGTGCTCGCGGTGATCGGCGTCGTCGTACTCGTCAACGTGCGCCTCGACCGCTCGCGCTTTGGCCGTGCATGGGTCGCCATTCGCGAAGACGAGATCGCTGCGCGCGCGATGGGCATTTCGCCCACGAGGACCAAGCTGCAAGCCTTTGCAACCGGCGCGGCCTTTTCCGGCGTCATGGGCGCGATATTCTCCGCCAAACAGTTGTTCGTCAGCCCGGAATCATTCACGCTGCTGCAATCGATCACCATCCTCGCGATGGTCATCCTCGGCGGCATGGGATCAATTCGCGGCGCCATTATCGGCGCGATGGCGGTCACGCTCCTCAACATCGAAGTCCTCAAAAGCTTCTCCGATTTCCTCGCCCGCCTCCGGCAGACCGGCTTCGTGCTCGATCTCGGCGTCGTATCGTTCAATTTCGCCAACCTCTCCGACCAGGTCGAGCCCGCCAAGTATGAGCGGATGATTTTCGGCATCATCCTCATCCTGATGATGATCTTTCGGCCCAGCGGCCTCATCCCGGAGGCGCGGCACCGCCTTGAGGAGGGCGAACAGACGGAACAGATGAAGGCCACCCCCGCGGGCAAACGGCGAGCGCCATGATGCTTGAAGTTCAACATCTCACCAAGCGCTTCGGCGGGTTGGTCGCGGTCAACGACGTCAGTTTCGGCGTCGAGCCCGGCGCGATCTTTTCGTTGATCGGCCCGAACGGCGCGGGCAAGACCACGCTGTTTAATGTGCTGACCGGCCTGTATCGGCCGGACGCCGGCGAGGTCCTGTTCAAGGGGCGGCGACTTTCGCATCGGTTGCCGGAGCACATCGCCGCGCGCGGCGTCGCGCGCACGTTTCAAAACATTCGGCTCTTCGGCGCGATGACCGTCTATGAAAACGTGCTGGTCGGCCAGCACGCGCATGTGCGCTACAACTATCTCGATGCCATCTTCCGCACGTTTCGTTACTACCGAGCCGAGAAGCGCGCGCGCGTCCGCGCGCACGAATTGCTCGACTACATGGAGTTGAACGACCGCGCCTTCGAACTTGCGCGCAATCTGCCGTATGGCGCGCAGCGGCGCCTCGAGATCGCCCGCGCCCTCGCGCTCCGCCCCGCCCTGCTGCTGCTCGATGAACCCGCCGCGGGGATGAATCCGAAGGAGACCGATGAGATCAAGCGCCTGATTCGCCGTTTGCGCGACGACCTTCAGTTGACGATTCTGTTGATCGAGCACCACATGAAGGTCGTGATGGAGATCTCCGACCGCGTCGTCGTGCTGGACTACGGCAAAAAGATTGCCGAGGGCACGCCCGGGGACGTGCGCAAAGCGCCCGCCGTGATCGAGGCCTATTTGGGCAAAGGCGCACTGGAGGGCGCCGCGTGAGCGCGCTCTCGCAGGCGGCGTCGAACGAGGCGCCGCTCCTCGAACTTCGCGAGGTGCATGCCGGGTATGGTCACATACACGCGCTCAAGGGCGTGTCGCTGGATGTGCGCCCCGGCGAGATTGTCACCCTGATCGGATCCAATGGGGCGGGCAAGAGCACCGTCTTGCGCTGCATCTCCGGCCTCCTGGCCCCGCGCAGCGGAGTCATTCGACTGCGCGGGATGGAGATTCAGGGCCGACAGGCGCACGAGGTCGCGGCGCTGGGCATCGGCCACGCGCCCGAAGGACGGCGCATATTCCCGAAACTCACCGTGGATGAGAATCTGGATATTGGCGCGTATCTCGAGCGCGATCCGGCTGTGATCGCCGCGCGAAAGCAGGAAGTCTTCATGCTGTTCCCGCGTCTTGCCGAGCGGCGGCGTCAAGACGGCGGCACGCTGTCGGGCGGCGAGCAGCAGATGCTGGCCATCGGGCGGGCCCTGATGCAAAACCCTGCGCTGTTGTTGCTTGACGAACCGACGCTCGGTCTGGCGCCTGTGCTCGTGGACACCTTGTTCGACACGTTGAAGCTCTTGCACGCCGCCGGCAAAACCATATTGCTTGTTGAACAAAATGCGTGGCACGCCCTGCGGCTCGCGCAGCGCGCCTACGTGTTGGAGACCGGCCGCATCACCCATCAAGGGTCCGCCGCCGTCATTGCCGACACCCCCGATGTCAAACGCGCCTACCTGGGTGGCGACTAACATGCCCACAAAAGGGGTCAGTCCTTTATTTTGCACAAGCCACAAAAGGGGTCAGTCCTTTATATTTGACGCCGCTCAAGGCTTCTCTCTTCTCGGCCACAAAAGGGGTCAGTCCTTTATATTTGACGCCGCTCAAGGCTTCTCTCTTCTCGAGACGCTGATTGCGCTGACGATCGCCGTGCTGCTTGTTACCGTTGCCGCGTCCACGCTGTCCGTTACGCTGCGCGCCGAACGCGCAATGGACCGGCTGGAGGACGGCCGCCGACTGTCCGAGGAATGGCTGGCGGAGTGGTACTCGACCGGCGCTGCCAGCAATACCCTCGCGCGCAACGCGGAGCATTGGCTCTTCACGATGACCGAAGTCGAAACCGGCCCGGCAGATGATCGAGTGCGGTGGAGCGTATGGGAAATCGCCCCGCGAGACCGGCCCTCCGCCGCATGGCGGTTGTCATTACTACAGCCGGATTCATGAAGCCCGCAGAAGAACCAGGGCGTGATTGAGACTCGTTGCGCTGCTCCCGCCAAACGTTTTCGATTGCAGGGATGTCAGTCAACGACCTCCACCGCTGCTGAATCCTGATACACCCTGAATTTGCCGGCGCGCCCGACTATGCGCAAGGTTTCGCGTTCAGCGACGCGCAGGAGCCGCGCGCGCGAAGGCGCTTCTGCCGCGGGCCGCCAGATCTCGCCCGGAGCCATCGGACGCACCGCCATGTGCGGTCGCCCTGGAAAGGACGGCGGGCTCGCGCTGTCGCGCAGGCTCAATTCGATCAGTGCCTGCCCGCCGTAGTCCTGCGGCGCGGCATCCAACTGCGCGGCGAGGCGGGGGTCGGGGCCGGGCGTGATGGTGACAGCCGAAACGCCGTGCGCGACACGCAGAACAAGCCCGCCAGCCGCCGCGCTCGGATACACCGCTCCGCGGGCGGGATGCAACACCTGCCAACAGGATTCGCTGCCCGCGATGTCGCCTCGCGCGCCCCGCGCCTGGCGCACGACGCACGCGCCGCCCCGCTCCAGATCCTGCAGCATGGCCGCAAAGGCGCGCGAGCGCGGCAGCGTGTCCGGCACCCAGACTTCATCCACCGGCCGCGCAGCCAGCAAGCCGGGCAATCCGCCCGCTGCCTCCATGGTTGCACGCGATATCACGACCACGCGCAGGCGATCCACCCCGCGCTCGTTCAGAAATCGAATGAGACGGGGCACGGTGAATGCGGGCCCGGTGTCGACCAGCCAATCCCCCGAACCCGGCACGGCCATGTGCGCCACCGCGGCGGGCCCGAGATGGCGCACGGTCACCGACAGCGCGCGATCCCCATGCGTCCGCCAGATTATCCCCGCCAGCAACGCCGCCAATCCGCATGCAGCGATCGCTTTCGTCCAACGCGCGCCGCGGAACATCAGGACCAGTAACGCCAGCAGCAGCAGCGTGATCCCAAGGCCCGGCGACTTCACATACGCGAAGGCGCCCGGCGCGCGCAGCGACCACTCTACCGATCCCATCAGGCCTCTCGCAAATAGCGCCGCCGCGTGATTGAACGATTCCAGCAGGATCGGGTGCAGCGCGCCGAACACCAGCGCGAGGCTCGCCGAGAACAACAACAGGAAGGCAAGCGGCATCACGACCAGATTCACCAGCAGCGCAACGGGCGAAAATAAATTGAAGAAATAGGCCGTCAGCGGCGCGGACACCAACCACGCGACGACCGTGACCGCGCACAGGTCGAGCAACGCCCGGCGCGCGGGTTCGACCCACTGAATACGAAAACGGCTCGCCCCTTCTTTCAGCGGCCAGCATATCGCATGGAGCCAATCTCGCACCAGCGGCAGCAACAGAATCAGTCCCGCAACCACCGAAAAGGACAGGATAAATCCGGGATTGCCCAGTTGACCGGGCGCCACACCGAGAATAATCAGCGCCGCGAGCGCAAGCGCGGACAGCGAATCGGGTTCGCGCCACACCGCATACGCGGTGTAGAACGTCATCGCCATCAGACACGCGCGCACGGCGGACGGCGCTAGGCCGGTGCCCAGCGCATAGAGCAGCAGCAGCGGCCCCATGACCAGCGGCCAGCGCGGTTGCGCCAAGCCTGTCGCGCGGACGGCGGTCAGCAACAAGAGCGCCATCATGCCAACGTGCGCGCCGGAAATGGCGACAATATGCAAGGTGCCCGAATGCGCGAAGGCCTCGCGCACGCGCGGCGGCAATTCGTGTCGGTAGCCGAGCATCAGCGCCCGAACCAGCGCGACCGCGTCCGGCTGATCTTCGATGCCTTGCGCAAAACGCGCCGAAACCCAACGCCGCGCATCCAGACAATAGCGACGCAAGCCCCACCCGCTCGTCCCGGCGAGGCGCCGCGCTGCGCGATCGTCGAGCTGCATGGTAAGTTCCGGCGGCGCCGCAAGACCCGCGCGGCCGCGGCGGACCAGTCCCTCGAAGCGCCATCGCTCTCCATAGGCAGGAGAGAGGACCTCGTTCGACGTATCGAGTCGAATCAACACCCGCCCCCGCGCGCGCCGCCAATGCGCCTCGCGGAGGTCGCCTTCGATTTCGAGCGGGAACCGCCAGGTCCATGTATCCGCTCGACGTCCGGGCTCCCGCACCGGGTCGTCCGCAATGATCCCGACAATCCGGAAATGCTCCATTGGGCGGCGCATCCGGTTCGCGAGATGATCCGATGCGACAGGCGCGCGCGCCAACGCGCCATGCGCGGCGGCGATCGCCACAGCCAGCGCAAACAACAGCGCCGTTCGAACCCGGATCGTAAACGGAACCGCCGCGGCCGCCAGCAACAGCCACGCCGCCAGCAGCCAGATCGACGCGGACACCGGCAGACTGCTCGAGAGCAGCAGGCCCGCGACTGCCGCGCAAAACACTCCCATCAGCGGGCGGCGCAGCGCGCCGTGCGACGTCGACGGGCGTCCGAAATCAGAATGGCCCGCGGAGGGAGGCATTCCAGAAGAAGTGGAGCGGCTGATGCGCCCCGAGCCGGTGCGCATGCTCCAGCGCGCCGGCGACGAAATCTTTCGCCTCGCGCACCGCATCGGCCAGCAGCAGTCCGCGGGCAAGGTACGCCGTCAGCGCCGCGGAAAATGCGCATCCGCAGCCGTGCGATTCGCGGGCCTCAATGCGGGGCCCCATGAAGACGGTCTCTTCGCCTTCGTCGAACAACACATCGATCATTCGATCGCCGCCCAGCGGACCGCCCTTCAGCACGCACGCGATATCGTATTTCTCTCCGATCTCGCGCGCGGCGGCGCGCAATTCGGCCTCGGTCGAAACGGAGCGCCCCAGGATGATTTCGGCCTCGTGCAAATTCGGCGTGATCACGCGGGCCGTCGGGAGCAGCTCGCTGCAGAGGGCATCCACGGCATCCGCCTGCAACAGACGCGCCCCGGAGGCCGCCACCATCACCGGATCGACCACCAGGACGGGAATGCCCATCTCGATGTCCGCCGCCGCGACGGCGCGTATGATGTCCGCGGAATACAGCATGCCGGTTTTCGCCGCACCGATGGGGAACGCTTCGCAGACCTTCCGGATTTGCTCCATCACCGTGCGGGGATCGAGCGCCTGGATTGAGGAAACGCCGGACGGATTTTGCGCCGTCACGCAGGTCACCGCGCTCGTGCCGTAGACGCCCAGCGCGGAAAAGGTTTTGATATCCGCTTGCAACCCCGCGCCACCTCCGCTATCGGACCCGGCAATGGTCAAGGCCGCGACGCTGAACAAAGGCGCGTGCATGTCTCCATGCTAGGCACACCGGCAATTCCGGCAAGCAGAATCCGGCCATCTGTCGCCGGGAAACGATATGGCCGCCCAAACCAATTTAGCGCAAACGGGTAGTTCCTTCGTCTTCCGTCTGTAGTTCCGCCGCTCCGCCGGCGAAAAGGGGCGCTTCTCCTCCGGCGGCGGAGCGCCGGAGCTACAGGAGATACGGAGCGCCCTCGCGCTCCGCCTTCAGTGCGCCGCACGCCGCCATGATTCGCGCGGCTAACGGGGAAATCGACGACAACGCGCGCCAGCTTTGCGTTTGACACCGATTCGATAGCGCAATTACTCTGTACACAACGTCGTGCCAGACGCGCGATGATCGGGAGCTTCTCGTATGGTCAAAGCATTAAAAGTGTTCATCGTCGTTCTGCTCCTCCTAAGCATTACCGCCCTCGTACTCGCCGTGTCCCTCTTCGGCAAGCGCGAAATCCTAAAGGGCCGGACGCAGAAACTTGAGAATGCCGTAGCCGAACTGGCCGGCGCCATGAGCCGTGGGGAAGAGCCATTCATCCGCGACCTCGGCGTCGCCGTCGATCGCAATCGCCTGATGATCTATGACAATCCGGAGAATCCCGCCGACCGGATGGACACCGAGCTCAACAAGGTGCGCACCCTTGCCGCCGAGCGCTATCGCGAACTCGGCGCCACCTATGCCGATCTCAAGAAAACCAGCGACGACCTTGCGGAAACACGCGAAACCCTAGCGCAAACGCGGCAGGAACTCGCAAACGCGCGCGAAGAAATCGCGCAGCTCAACCAGACCCTGTCTCAACGCAACGCCGAAATCGCCCGCCAGCGCGACCAGATCGACGCACTCGACCGAGAAAAGGCCTCACTCCAGATTCAGATCGACGACCTCAACAACCAGATTGCGAAGATGGACGACGATATACAGGACCAGAAGGACAAAATCGTCACCCTCGAGCAGACGATCACCGATCTCGAAGCGCAGCTCGGCGGCCCCGGCGCTCTGCGCGCGTTGCCGCGCGGATTGCACGGACGCATCCTCGTGGTCAACAAGGACTGGAACTTCGTCGTCCTCGACATAGGCAGCCGCGTCGGCCTGGTGCCGAACGCGGAGATGCTGGTTCATCGTGGCGATCAACTCATCGGCAAGGTGCTGGTCAGCGGCGTGATGCGCGATCTGGCCGTGGCTGACATTCGTTCCGATTGGCTGCAGACACCGATTCAGGAGGGCGACTTCGTTGCTGTCCAATAAAGTACAAGCCATTTTGGCGATTGTGGCGACGCTCCTATTGATCGTCGTCATCGTGCTCCAAGTCAGCGAATTGTCATTCTACCAGGCGCCCACCAGCGCATGGCCGATGTGAGGAGCGGGACTCCAATGCACACAAAAATCATTCGACTCGCGCTACTCGCTGTAATTGCGGCGTTGAGCGCGGGGTGTGCGACGACAGACCCCTACACCGACTCTTCCATCCCGTGGAATGCCCCGCAATCCTGGGAAGGCTCCCCCGGCATACCCGGTTTTGACGGGCGCTGATCCCGGCAGTGGAGTTGCCTCATCATTGACGCCGCCCTTTGACGGGTGCTAGTCTCGAAATTTGTGTCGGGCCGTGGCTCAGCCTGGTAGAGCGCTTGCTTGGGGTGCAAGAGGTCACGAGTTCAAATCTCGTCGGCCCGACCATTTTAGCTTCACTTTTGCATGGCCCTGAGGATCAGGCGCGCATTGTCGAGGCGGCATCCACACGCGACGGCGGGTCGGCTGCACTACGCAGCGGACGGTTCCTTCAAGAGGCGGAGATAGATTTCTTCCATCCGACGAATGCAGCGGAGGCCGTCGAAGTCGTTGATGCGTGCGCGAGCGGCGGCGCCAAGTCGAGCGCGGAGCTCCGCATCGTCCAATAACCGCTCGATGTGCGCCGCCATGCCGGCCACATCGCCCGGATCGCACAACAAGGCCGTCTTCTCGTGCTCCAATATCTCCCCCTGCCCGTCTGCGGTGGTCGCAACCGCCGGACGGCCGGCCAGCATCGCTTCATACAACGTGTTCGGCGTGCCCTCTTGATGGCTCGGGAAAAGCTGGATGTCAAAACATTGAATGACCTGCCGTACGTCGCGCCGAAAACCGAGGAAGCGCACGGCTCCATTCAATGCTTGTTCTTCCACAAATCGGCGGACCTCCGGCTCGAACGAGCCGTCGCCCACGATCCAACAGGTTGCGTTGGGATGCCGCTTTAACACGCTTTGCAGCGCGCGCAGCGCGTCGAGGTGGCCTTTGTGCGGCTCAATTCGTCCGACGATACCGAGCAGCGGCGCGTAAGGCGCGGTGTCGAACTCTGCGCGCAGGGCGGCCCGCCAGGCGGGCGTGGTCGGGGGCAGGTCGCCGAGCAGAATGCCGTTATACAGGGTTTCGACGATCTCGGGGTTCAAATATCGCTTTTCGATGCAAAACCGGCGCGTGCTCTCGGATACGGCGAATGCGTAGTCGGTCATCGGCGCGAGCAGGCGTTCGATGGGCCGCTGGAAGGCCGGAACCTCGCGATAATTCGCGCGCTCGTGCACGATCGCCGGAAGCCGCAGCAAAAAGGCCGCGATCCGCCCCCACGTGCATGCGCCCCACCCGTGCATGTGAATCAAGTCCACCTTTTCGCGCCGCAGCAATCGAATCAGCGCGATCAGATTCCGCGGATCGGTCTTTCCATAACCGAGCGTGAAGGGGGTGATGCCGGAGGCTTTCATCTGCTCGGCGGCCTTGTCCCAGCCCTTGCGGCTGCACAACAACACGCGAAATCGGGCGGCATCGAAATTCGGAATCCACCACTGAAACGCGCGCGCGACGCCGTGCAAGGTGGCCTCGGCGCCGCCGAAATGCTCGCACAGATGCAGGATCGTGTAGCGACCGTTGGCGTCCATCAACCGCGGCTCCGCAAGACGGATGCCGGCACCCCGGCGGCGATCGCCTTGTCCGGAATATCCTTCGTGACCACTGCGCCCGCGCCGACGATCGCGCCCGCGCCGATGCGCGTGCCGTCGAGCACCTTCACGCCCGCGCCGAGCCAGGCCCCCTCGCCCACCGTGACGCCAATCGCGGTGCGCGCCTGCTCCAACGGCGACATGTCGATGCGGTCATAGGCGTGTCCGCCGCCGATCACGTAGGTGTAGGCAGCGAACATCACTCGCGGCCCCACTTCGACCCGCGCGCCGGAGAAGATTTCACAGTTGAACCCGATGTTCGCTTGATCGCCGAGCACGATGTCGCCGTTTTTGCAGCTCAAGATCGTGTTGCGTCCGATGAACACGCCGGATCCGATGGTAATGCCTTCGTTCGAGGAGCCCTTCGCATCCAACACGCAATGGTCGTCGATCACGACATTGTCGCCGATGCGAATCTTGTGCGGATGCCGCAGCACCACGCCCGCTCCAAACACGACGCCGCGTCCGCACGCGCCGAGCAGATGCGGATAGATCTTTTTGCGGCACAACAGCCCGAGCGCGCCGGGCACGTAGCTGAACAATACGGCGAATTCGTACTTCAGCAGCGCCCAGCATCCGGGCTTGCCGACGACGAGGTCGCGGTATTTCGCGAGCGCGGATTTCTTTTCCGCGAAGAGCTCTTTTTGAATCTCGACCGATTCCCGGTTCATGCGCGCCCCTTTACCCAGCCCTTCGCCGCGTAGGCCTTTGCCGTCTCCACGATTCCTCGTTCGTTATCGTACCGTGGAACGAAGCCAAGTCGATTCCGCATCTTCGTGGTATCGAACGCGCGGTCTTTGGTGAAAAACGCAACACGCCGGCGGTGCAGCGGCGGCTCCAGACCCAGCGGCTTACAGACCGCCTCGCACAGAGCGGCCATCAGGAAGAACGGCCATGCGGGAATGCGCACCGGCACAAAGCGATAGCCGAGCGTTCGCGCGATGAGCCGACCCATGTCGGCGAGGCGGATCGGCTCGCTGTTGCCGATGATGAACGCCTCGCCCGAGGCATCCGGATGCGTCGCGGCGAGAATCATCGCGTCGCACAGGTCTTCGACGTGAATCAGATGATAGAGGCACTTGCCGAAGCCCAGCATCGGAAAGACCGGTTTTGTCGCCAGTTTGAAGACCTTCAGCAGGCGCGTGTCGTCCGGCCCCATGATCGCCGCCGGTCGGATAACCGTGTAGTCGAGGTTGAAGCGCGGCGCGTGTTCGCGCAGCCAGATTTCCGCTTCCGCTTTGGTGCGCTGATAGATGTCGCCCGGCGCGAACCGATAGGTCTCCGACGCGGGCGGCTCGTCGATGTGCCCATGGACGCCGACGGTGGAGACGTGGACGAAACGCCGAAACCCCGGCTGCGCAGCCGCAGCCTCCACGAGCAGCTTCGTGCTGGTGACGTGCACGAGTTCATACACCTCGTCCGCGATGCCCGCCTCTCGATAGGCGGCGGCCACGTGAAATACATACTCAACACCCGCGACCGCATCGCGGATGGTCTCCGGGTCGTACACCTGACCGCGAATCCACTGCACGGGCAGCGCGCGCAACGCAGGCGGCGGATCGCGGCGCACGATCGCGCGTACCGTCGCGCCGCGCTCGATGAGTTTGTGCGTGAGGACTGACCCGGTGAAGCCCGTTGCACCCGTCACCAATACTGTTGTTCCCGCCGCCAGTTTCATTCCGTTTTTTTACAGAGACTGCAATTTACAGAGCATGGAAGCCGTTGCGAGCTGTTTTTACAGAGCATGGAACTTTTCGCGCCGCGCGCGATCCGGCTCGTAATCTCGGACGGACGCGGCAACATGGACGGCTGGAAGGAGGCGTGCGAGTTTCGGATGGCGGATATTGTTTTGTCCACGATCAATGCGCGCTACAGCCATACGGCGTTCGGACTGCGCTATCTGATGGCGAATCTGGGCGCGTTGCAAACGCGCGCGCGGATGCTGGAGTTCGACCTGAAGACGCCGGTCGCGCAGATCGCGACGGCGATTGCGCAGGAGCGTCCGGCGGTCGCGGCGCTGGGCGTGTATATCTGGAACGCGGGTCCGATGCTGGCGCTGGTTCGGGCGCTGCGCGAGGCGCTGCCGGAAACCGTGATTGTGCTCGGCGGACCGGAGGTGAGCCACGAGGTCGAGGCGCAGGAAATCTGCGCTCACGCGGATTATGTGATCACGGACGAGGGCGACCTCGCATTTCCCGCGCTGTGCGACGCGCTGCTGAGGGGGGAACGTCCGTCCGCCCGCGTGATTCCGGGCGGTTTTGTGGATGTGCGGTCGCTGGCGCTGCCGTACGCGCTCTACTCCGACGAGGACATCCGGCATCGAGTAATATATCTCGAAGCGTCGCGGGGCTGTCCATTCACCTGCGAGTTTTGTCTGTCCTCGCTCGACGTGCCGGTGCGCCGCTTTCCGATCGAGCGCGTGCTGGCGGCGTTCGACGACCTGCTCGCGCGCGGCGTCCGCCATTTCAAATTCGTGGACCGCACGTTCAATTTGAGCATCAAGTTCAGCCTCGCGCTGCTGGAGCATCTGCTCGCGCGCTATCAGCCGGGGGTGTTTTTTCACTTCGAAATGATTCCGGACCGGCTCCCGGAGTCGCTGCGGGAGATGTTGATTCGATTTCCGCCGGGTTCGCTGCAATTCGAGGTGGGCATCCAGACGTTCAACGAGGAAGTCGCCGCGCGGATTCGGCGGCGGCAGGATTACGCGAAGACGGAGGAGAATCTGCGCTGGCTGCGCGCGGAAACGGGGGCGCACGTGCACGCGGACTTGATCGCAGGACTGCCGGGCGAAACGTGGGACAGTTTCACGCGCGGGTTCGATCGGTTGCTCGCGCTGGGTCCGCAGGAGATTCAAGTGAATGTGCTAAAGCGGCTGCGCGGGACGCCGATCGTCCGGCACGACGCAGCGTTCGAGATGCGGTACAACCCGAACCCGCCGTATGACCTCGTGTCCAACCGCGACCTCACGGAGGCGCAGACGGCCGCGCTGCATCGATTCGGCCGCTTTTGGGACTTGTATGTGAACAGCGGGAATTTCCAGTCCACCGCGCCGCGCGTATGGGCGGGTGCGCCGTCGGCGTTCGCCGCATTTCACGATTTTTCCGAATGGCTGTATCGGCGCTGGAATCGAGCGCATGGGATTGCTCTGGACCAAGCGGCCGAGGCGCTGTTCGATTGGCTCACGGGCCGAGGCGCGGAGGCGGGCCCGTTGGCCGAGGAGCTTTGGCGCGATTTGTGCCGCGTGTCTCCGCGGAACCGGCCGCGCTTCCTTCGCGCTTACGTGACGACGGACGCCACTCGCGCTGCGCGCGCACACGCGTTGAATCGCGGATTGATCCGACAAGCGCGCCACGCGGGTTGATCGCGCGCAGGAAGCGGCCGCGCTACGATTCTTTGGCCGGTTTGTCGGCGAGCGCCGCTTTGACTTCGTCGGTGAGGTATTTGGCGTCGGTGAAGGGCTTTGGAATAGGCGGGGTTTCGACGATGCGCCGGCTGGCATTGAGGACGTCGCGACGGCTGATCTGGCCAATAAGTTTTCCGTTTTCCATCACGGGCATGCGGCGGAAGCTGTGCCGCAGGAACAGATCGGCGGCGCGGAAGAGATCGGCCTCCGGTTCGATGGAGCAAATTTCGCGGGTCATGTAGTCCTCGACATCGCCCGGATCGCTGCGGTGAAAGGCCGCGTTGGCGAAGACCCGCAGGCAGTCTTTTTCGGAGAGCATTCCGATGAGCGTTCCGGACGGATCCACGACGGGAGCTCCGGAAATGCGATTTTTCAACAGGACATCAATCGCCTCGCGGATCGGCATGTCGGGGCGAAGGGTGACCAGGTTGGTCACCATGAATTCTCGGACAATCGGCACTTTGCTCATTGTTGTTTCTCCGCGCTCGAATATTACAACGTAGCGCCAACCGGGCCAAGCCAAACGCGGGGAAAAAAGAAGGGGGAGGAAGGCGGCGCTCGTGTAGCCGGCAAACTTATTCACCGGCGGGGCAAGCCCGCCGGGGTCTGTTTAAGGTGTTCGGAAGCTCGGGACAAGAACGCCGGGGTCTGTTTGAAGTGTGTGGAAACTCGGGACAAGCACGCCGGGGTCTGTTTGACGCGTCCGGAAGCTCGGGACAAGAACGCCGGGTCTGTTTGAAGTGTGCGGAAACTCGGGACAGGCACGCCGGGGTCTGTTTGAAGTGTGCGGAAACTC
>CALGMT010000081.1 GCA_937958885.1 uncultured bacterium
CAGCAAGGGGCGGATGACCCAGGCCGACCTCGACCGTATCCACGCAAAATTGCACGCGCTCTTGGAAGCGGAGGGGCTGGCGCTCCACGACGTGATCGAGTGCACCTCCGGCGACGACGCGCATCCCAACCGGAAACCGAATCCCGGTATGCTCCTGGACGCCGCGAGGAAACACCATCTCGACCTGGCCCGCTCGTGGATGATCGGCGATCAGGAGAAGGATGTCACGGCCGGGCGGCGCGCCGGCGTCGCCCGTACAGTGAAAGTGAAACCGCTGCCGAACGAAAGCGCGGCCGACCACCAAATATCGTCGATGCGCGAGTTGGCGGCCTTTCTTGCGGAGCACCTCCCTCCGATCGCGCCGGGTTGACCCGACGGGTGGGTGGGGTATTATCCGCTAGTGACTATGGACACGCGCATTTGGAGCGAGCGGTGGCGCATGGCGGCGCTTTCCCGCGATGAACTCATTCGGATCGGACTCGTCTCGATCATGGTCGCGATGGCGTTTATCTTGTTCCACTTTCAGGGGAACACCACGGACGTCCGCGCGTTCGGCCGGTCGGCGCTGCTCTGGATGGTGGACCGCTGGAACGATGACGACGGGACGGGCGATTATTCGCACGGATGGCTGATCCCCTTCGTCAGCGCAGCGGTGGT
The DNA here is from genome assembly GCA_937958885.1 of uncultured bacterium. GTDB lineage: Bacteria > Verrucomicrobiota > Kiritimatiellia > CAIVKH01 > CAIVKH01 > JAMLJG01. The sequence goes on from CALGMT010000081.1 coordinate 658, forward strand.
GTGGATTAAACGCCGCGAAATCGCCGCCGCGCCGAAGTCGGTGAGCGCGATCGGGCTTTCTCTCGTTATCTTCGCGTTGCTTTGTCACTGGCTCGGGGCCAAAGCGCAACAGACGCGCCTGTCGTTGTTTGGCCTCGTGTTGCTGACGTGGGCCATCCCATTCTATTTCTACGGATGGCGCACCGCGAAGCTGCTGATCTTCCCGTGTTCGTACCTGATGTTCTGCATTCCGATGAATTTTCTCGAAAGCATCACGTTTCCGCTGCGCATCTTCGCGACGATCGTGTCGACCGCCATGCTCAACGGACTCGGAATTGCGGCGGAGCGTTCCGGCTCCGCGATCTATTCCATGGCCGCCGGCGGATTCAGCTTCGACGTCGCCGACCCGTGCAGCGGCATCCGCTCCCTGCTGGCCCTGACGGCGCTTACCGCGGTGTATGCCTACTTCACGCAGCGCACCCTGTTGCGGAAGTGGTTGCTGTTTCTCTCGTCGATCCCGCTTGCGATCGTCGGCAACATCGCGCGTATCGTGGTCGTCGCCATCGTGGCGGAAGCGTTCGGCGAACAGCTCGCCCTCGGCCTGTTCCACGACTACTCCGGCTATGTGGTCTTTTCCGTGGCGATCGGTTTGATGTTGGGTGTCGGCGCGTTGCTGAACATGAACCTGCAGGAGATGAAGGAACGATGGAAGCAAATGCTGCTAAGCCCTACCTAGTCGTCATCGGCCTGATGGTCGCGACCTCGCTCGCCCTGGCGTTCACGGTGGATGTGAATCTGTCGGACGAGGCCGGCGTCAAGGTGTTTTTGCCCGACCGCGTCGGCGATTGGACCGGCGACGAACTGCGTTTCTGCCAAGAGCCGTCCTGCCAGGCTTCGGTGTTTCTGAGCGAAATCCGCGAACCGGGCAAGTGCCCGAAATGCGGCGGCCGTCTGCATACCATGACCAAAATCGAGGCCGATCTGCTGCCGTCCGACACGGAGATTCTCAAAAAGCAATACACCTCTCCAAACGGTCAGGTTGTTTTTGCCTCCATCGTGATGAGCGGTCGCGAACGCGCCAGCATCCATCGCCCGCAGACCTGTCTCGTGGGGCAGGGGAACGAGATCGAAAACAGCAGCGTCCTCGACATTCCGATGGAGGGCCGCGATCCGCTGAGCGTGATGGTGCTCGACATGCTGCACCGCCGGCGGCTGCCGGACGGACGGCAAACGTCGCATGAGAGCTACTACGCGTACTGGTTCGTCGGCAAGAACCGCGAAACGCCGCACCACATCACGCGCATGATCTGGATGGCCTCCGACCGGATTCTCCACAATCGGGCGCACCGCTGGGCCTACATTTCCGTCTCCGGCCGCCGCGATGCCGACGGCGCGTACAAAAACGAGATCGCGTCGTTTGTCCAAAAGATGTATCCGGAAATGCTCATCCGGTGAACGGCGCCGCCTCCGCCGTTTAGCTCTCTTGACTTTCGCGGTCGCCCCGCTTACACCCCATCGCCATGTCGCACGCCGAATCATCCGACAAGCCGCTTTCCGTCATCACCGGCGGCGCCGGTTTTCTCGGGTCCCACCTTACCGATCTGCTGCTCGCGCGCGGGCACCGCGTGCTGTGTCTCGACAACCTCATCACGGGAAATCTCGACAATATCGCGCACCTGCGCAGCAATCCGGACTATGAGTTCATCGAGCACGATGTCACCGAATACATCGACGTGCCCGGTCGCGTGGATTACATCTGGCACTTCGCGTCGCCCGCCAGTCCGATCGATTATCTCGAACTGCCGATCCAGACGCTGAAAGTCGGCGCGCTCGGCACCCACAAGGTCCTCGGCCTGGCCCGCGCGAAAAAAGCGCGGATGATCCTCGCCTCGACCTCGGAATGTTACGGCGACCCGCTGGTCCACCCGCAGCCGGAGACGTACTGGGGCAACGTCAATCCGATCGGTCCTCGCGGCGTCTATGACGAGGCCAAGCGATTCGCCGAGGCGATGACGATGGCCTACCACCGCTACCATGGCGTCGAGACGCGGATCGTCCGCATTTTCAACACCTACGGCCCGCGCATGCGCCCGAAGGACGGGCGCGTCGTGCCGGCCTTCATCACCGAAGCGCTCAAGAACGAGCCGATCACGGTCTTCGGCGACGGAAAGCAGACCCGGAGTTTTTGCTATGTGTCCGATCTGATCGAGGGCATCTATCGCTTGATGATGAGCGATTTCGTGGAGCCAGTGAACATCGGCAACCCGCGCGAAATGACCGTTCTTCAGTTCGCGCATGAGATCAAGCGGCTCTGCAAGAGCGACGCGCCCATCGTGCACAAGCCCCTGCCGGTGGACGATCCGAAAATCCGCCAGCCGAACATCCAGCGTGCGCGGGAACTTCTGAAGTGGGAGCCGCAGGTCGAGCTGGCCGAGGGCCTCGATCGCACCATCGCGTATTTTCGCGATCTCATCGAGCGCCGCAAACTGTAGCGCAACGTCCCCGAAGTCGGGCCCGATTTCGATTTCGATTTTTTGACGCCGGCGTGATAGCCTTCGCCCCGATGAGCCTCAAGGTATGCATTCTCGGAAGCGGCAGTTCGGGGAATAGCACCTTCGTTGCCTCCGACACGACCGCGCTGTTGATCGATGCCGGCTTGAGTGCGCGCGCGATTGAGCAGCGGCTCTCCGTCATCGGCCGCTCCACGGACGAAGTGCGCGGCATTTGCATAAGCCACGAACACGGCGACCACACCCAGGGCCTGCGCGTGCTGCACCAGCGGGCCGGCATTCCGCTGTATGCCAATGCCGGCACGGTGGAAGCCCTGCGCCGGACCCCCGAAAATGATTCGCTGCGTTGGCAAATCTTCACCACGGGCAGCCCGTTTCAGGTGGGCGATTTATCTGTCGAACCGTTTGCCGTTCCTCACGATGCCTATGAACCCGTCGGATTCGTCATCGCCTCCGGCGATACGCGGATCGGAATCGTCACCGACATGGGCATGTGCACCACGCTGATCCGCGAGCGCCTGCGCCACTGCCACGCCGTCGTGATCGAATCCAATCACGACGAACACATGCTGAAAGAGGCCAACCGACCCTGGCATCTTAAACAACGCATTGGCGGGCGGCAGGGCCACCTCTCGAACCAGGGCGCAGCCCTCTTGCTTGAGGAGATCGCCGGTCCTCATTTGCGGCATGTGTTCCTCGCGCACCTGAGCGAGGACTGCAACCGGCCGGAACTCGCCCGCCAGACCGCGCACGACATGCTCGTGCGCAAAGGTCACTCGCACGTCGCCGTCAACCTGACCTATCCGGATCGACCGACCGAGCTATGTGCGGTTTGACGACCGCCCGTCCTCGTCGCACCGAACCGTCGCCCGCTTTCCGCGAAAACGGCCAGGAACTGGCGGACTCCCCGCGCCCCGCCCATGCGTATCGCCACGTATAATTGCAATTCCATCCGCGCGCGGCTCGACATCGTCCGCGAATGGGCGCGCGCGCACAAACCCGATTTTCTCGCGCTGCAGGAAACGAAAGTGGTCGACGACTTCTTCCCCGTCTCGGCGTTCGAGGCCATCGGGTACCGCTCCGTCTTTCGCGGCATGAAGGCCTACAACGGCGTTGCCCTGCTCGCGCGCCGCGCGCCTGACGCGGTCAGCTTTGGCTTCGACGACCGGGGGCCTGCCGACGAGCCGCGCCTGCTCTATGCGCGCGCGGGCCGGCTCCATATCGTGAACACCTACGTTCCGCAAGGCCGCGCCATCGACCATCCGATGTACGCCTACAAGGTCCGCTGGTTCGCGAGATTGGAGCGGTGGTTCGCGCGGCGCTTCTCCCCGCGGGATGCCGTTCTCTGGATGGGCGACCTCAACGTCGCGGCTGAGCCGATCGATGTGCACAACCCCGATCAACGGGAGGACCATGTGTGCTTTCACATCGACGCCCGGCGCGCCTTCCAACGGTGCCGCGCGTGGGGTTTCGAGGATGTGTTCCGCCGATTCCATCCGGAGCCCGGCCACTACACCTTCTTCGACTACCGCAAGCCCTTCTCATGCGATCGAAAACAAGGCTGGCGGCTGGACTATTTGCTCGCCACGCGGCCCCTCGCGGAGCGCGCCGCCGACTGCTGGATCGATCTCGCCCCGCGCGCCGCGCCACGCCCTTCCGACCATGCCATCGTGGCGGCCGACATGACGGGGTGAACTGCGGCGACTCGAAAATCGATTCGCCACGCGTCCGTGCTTCATGATTGGATGATGCTGACATGGATCCGTTGAAACATATACGAATTGTGCTCGTCCGCCCGCTCTACGGCGGAAACCTCGGCGCGGTGTGCCGCGCGATGAAAAACATGGGCTTGCGCGAACTGGTGCTCGTGAATCCCAGCCCGGATATGGATTTTTCCGAGGCGCAAAAGTATGCGCTGCACGCCGAGGATGTGCTGGCCGAGCGGCGTCAGCTCGACTCCGTCGCGGAGGCCGTCGGCGACTGTGCCGTGGTCGCCGCGACCACCGGCTTGAAAGGCCTGTATCGGAGTCATGCCAGAACGCCGCGCGAGCTGGCGGGCCGACTGCTGGAAGCCGCGCGGGACCATCGTGTCGCCCTCGTGTTCGGTCCCGAGCATCACGGCCTTTCGAACGAGGAAATGCAGTTCGCCACCCACCTGCTCACCATACCGAGCGCGCCGGCCTACTCCTCGCTGAACCTCGCGCAAGCGGTGATGATTTGCTGTTATGAGCTCTACACGGCGTCAGCGCAATGGCAGCCCCCGAAGGAGTTCCACCCCGAGGCCCCCGTCGTGATGCGCGAGCGCATGTTCGAGTTGTGGCGGCAGATGCTGTTGGACATCAAGTTTTGCGACAACATCAAAATCGACCACATGATGATGGGGTTCCGCCGGATTTTCGGACGGGGCTACTTGAGCGAGGCCGACGTCAACATTCTGATGGGCCTTGCCCGCCAGGCCATGTGGAGCGCCGCCCGAGCGCGGGAAACCCCGTCCGACCGATAAGCCGTCCGGGTGTTGGCGGGTCCGGCCCCGTCGCTGATGCCGGATCGACGTCAGCGCATCATTTCCACGGCAACCAGACAGATGTCGTCCTGCATATCAGCGCGGCTGCCGGCGCGGGCGCTGGAGAAGAGATCGTTGACCAACGCGGCGGCGCTGAGGCCCGTCTGGCGCGCCAGGCGATCGCAGAGTTCCAATTCCGGCGAGTGCACCTGCACGCGGGTTGCATCGCCTTCGACGAGCCCGTCGGAAAAAACGAGCAACGTGCTGCCCGGCGGAAGAGCCGCCTCGCTCTCTTCATAGTCCATCGCCTGTTGAAGACCGAGCCCCGGGCCCTTGCCTCGGCTGTCGTACAGGGTGTGCGCGCCGGCGGGCGACTGCTCCACGAGGATCGGCGAGGGGTGGCCGGCAGCCGCGTAGCGCAGCAGCCCGCGCGCGGCATCCACGACGCCGCAGAAGGCCGTCGCAAAGCGCAGCGTGTCCGGCTCGGAAAACAGCGCGTGCACCCGGCGGTTGAGCGTGGAGAGGATGACGCCCGGCGGCGTTTCTTTGCGGACCATCTGGCCGACCCACACCCGCATAATCGCGGCGATCAGAGCGGCGGATACGCCATGCCCCATGACGTCGCACAGAAATACAATGGCCGACGTTGCGTTATAGGGGGCGACGACAAAAAAATCGCCGCTGAGCTGCTCGGCGGCGGAATAGCGATAGTGAAACCGGATGTTCGGACGGCTCGCATGTTCGGGAAAGGATTCGAGCCGGTTGGCCGCCAGCGCGCTCATCACGTCGCCCGCGAGGGCCAGCTCCTGACGATAGCGCTCGTTGACCTGTCGGAGATTCTCCACCGCGCGGGACAGTTGCTCGTCCTTGAGGTGTTGTTCCGTGACATCGCGGGAAACACCGAACGTCCCGATAATGACGCCGGATTTGTTGCGGATCGGAAACTTCGTGGTGGAAACCCATGTGCGCCGGCCGTCCGGCCATGTTTCCATTTCGACCTTGCCGATCATGGGAAGGCCGGTGCGGATGATGCGCTCCTCGTCCGCGCGCGCATCGCGCGCATGCTCATCGGCGAAGAAATCTTGATCGGTCTTGCCGACCGCTTCTTCGGGGCTGTCCAAGCCGAACCAGCGCGCCTGCGCGCTGTTGATCCGGAGAAAGCGCCCCTCTAAATCCTTAAAATAAATGTGGTCGGCGTGACTGTCCATCAGGAGGCGGAGCATTTCGCTCTCGCCCAAGGGAACCGTCTCGCGACTCCCGGTGCCGCTCATGGAGAGAGTCTACGCCGAAACCCGCCCGGCGAAAAGACTTTCAAGACACGACGTCGCGCCTGTTGACGAATCGCGCGAGTCTCGGATTGGTCAGAGTTTCTGATGAATGGCAATCTGGGCCTTCTCGCGGAGACCGTTCAGATACGCTTGCACGGCGTTGGGCGCTTTTTGACCGCGCAGATAAGAGACGACATTGCTGCGCACCTCATCGAGCGGAATGTCGCGAGCGCCTTCGCGCTTTTCAACTTTGATGATGTGGAAGCCGAAGCGCGTCTCCACAAGGTCCCCGATGGCGCCGATGTCCTGCGTGAAGGAGGCCTCCTCGAATTCGGGCACCATCTGGCCACGGGGGAAGGTGTATATCCCCCCGGTTTCCTTGCTGCCGGGATCATCCGTTTCCGCACGAACGAGTTCGGCAAAATCCTCGCCGGCGATGAGCCGCTCGCGCAATGCGGCGGCCTTCTCGCGCATGGCCTCTTTTTCGCGGTCGTCCTTGACAGCCACCAGCAAATGTCGCGCGGTGGCCAATTCGGGCTGCTTGAACTGCTCCCGGTTCTCCTCGTAGAAGAGCTGGACCTCGGCGTCGGGCACATCCGTTTCGGATGCGGTCGCCTGCTCGACCAATTTGCGCACACGGATGTCGTCGCTGAATTCGCGTTTGAACTGCTCCTCGGAAATGCCGCGCTGCGCGAGGACCACGCCGAGATTGATGCCGGGCGGGAGTGCCGCTTCGAGTTCGGCTCGATAGGACGCGATCTCCTCCTCCGAAACGGTCAACCCGATGCGATTCGCTTCCTGCAGAAGCAACTGGCGGGCGATCATCTGATCGAGAATCTGTTCGCGGATGCGGGGCAGCATCTGCGCCAACTGCTCCGGCGGGTATCGCTGTTGGAGCATGTTCATCCGCGAGCTCAACTCGCGCATGAACGCCTCGGCGGTGATGTCTACGCCGTTCACCGTCGCGACGGGCCCCGTGGCCAGCGCGGTTTGCGCAGGCGGGACGGGCTGCCGGAACAAGTCCGTGCCCGCCGAGAGGTCGGGCTGAGCGTCGCGTCCGGCCGGGGCGCGATCGCATCCGATGGAGGCCAGCGCGAGGGCGGCGGCGAGGAGGGCGGGAGGAAAACGATGGGTAAACATACGGGCCTTTCTGGAAGTTGAAAACGAGGAAGGTGCAACACTTTGACCCGCCTGTCAAATGCGCATTCGGGCGGGTGCCGCCGCGGGATTTGCGGGCCGCCGGCATCTGTAGGGCGAAATGCCGTTGACATATAATGAGAAATCAATATCAATAACCCGAATCAAAAACCAAACGAGGAGACCTCCATGTCGGCGCGATGCGCGTGCGGAAAAGAAATCACGATGGGCGGAAACCGGATCATCCGGCATGGACTGCCGAAGAAGAAGGGGGGCATCGGTTTGCATACCACCGGCGTCACGCCCCGGACGTTCAAGCGGAATGTGCAGACCATGAAGGTGCGCCTGCCGTCCGGCGAGGTGCGCCGCATGAAGGTCTGCACGTCCTGCATCAAGGCGAACAAATATACGAAGGCGCCATAAACATGATCCGGAACCGTGAAGATCATCGCCTGCCCGTCACCGTGTTGTCCGGCTTTCTCGGCGCGGGCAAAACCACGCTGCTCAACCACGTCCTGCGCAACCGGCAGGGGATGCGGGTCGCCGTCATTGTCAATGACATGAGCGAGGTGAACATCGACGCGCAACTCGTGGGCAAAGGCGATGCGGCCCTGAATCGCGTCGAGGAAAAACTCGTGACGATGCAGAACGGCTGCATCTGCTGCACACTGCGCGAAGACCTCTTGCAGGAGGTCGGCAAACTCGCCCGCGAAGGACGCTTCGATTACCTGCTGATCGAATCGACCGGCATCTCCGAGCCGATGCCGGTCGCGGAAACGTTCTCGTTCGAAGATCAGGAGGGCCGCGCGCTCTCCGATTACGCGCGCCTGGACACGATGGTCACGGTGGTGGACGCGCGTAATTTCCCGTTGGAGATGATGTCGCGTGAAGAGCTGCGCGATCGGCATCTCGGCATGACGCCGGATGACGACCGGCCGATTTCGTTCCTGCATGCCGATCAGGTCGAGTTCGCCAATGTGATCGTGCTCAACAAGTGCGACCTGGTCGAACCGCGCGACCTTGAACAGGTGGAAGCCCTGTTGCGCCACATGAATCCGGATGCGCGCATCGTGCGCGCGGTGCGCGGGGAGGTGGACCTTTCGCTGATCTTCAACACCGGGCTATTCGATGCCGAAAAAGCCGCCGCCTCACCCGGATGGATGAAGGAACCCCGGTTCCAACGCGAGAGCGAGCGGGACGAGTATGGCATCGACAGTTTTGTCTATCGCGCGCGCCGTCCTTTCCATCCGACGCGGCTGATGCAATTTCTGCAATCGCCGATGATGCGCAGGGTGCTTCGGTCCAAAGGCGTTCTGTGGTTGGCGACCCGACCCGAAATGGCGTGCCTCTGGCATACGGCCGGGCAGACGATGTCGATCGACCCCGGCGGCTATTGGTGGGCGAGCCGCCCTGAGTCGCAGTGGCCGGACGATCCGGAAATGATCCGCGAAGTCAAAGCCAACTGGCAGGAGGGCGTCGGCGACCGTCGTCAGGAATTGGTGTTCATCGGGTTGGGCATGGATCAGGAGGCGATGATCCTCGCGCTCAATGCGTGTCTTTTGACCAAAGACGAAATGCGTCTCGGCGATCCCGTCTGGGAAACGTGGCCCGATCCGTTCCCGCAATGGCAAATGAATGTTGATACGCTGTCGTGAATGAATGCTCGGTCATTGTAGTTGGTGCGGGACCGGCGGGGCTCGGCACAGCCTGCGCGTTACAAGATGCGGGCGTGAACGATTTCGTGGTGCTGGAGCGGGATCAAATCGGATCCTCATTTTTGAAATGGCCCGCTGAAACGCGTTTTATCACGCCATCGTTTCCCGCCCGCGGGTTTGGCGTTCGCGATTTAAACGCTATTTGTGAGGACCTGTATCCGAGCGATCGTTGGGGCGAGCATCTCAGTGGCGCCGACTATGCCGAGTATCTGCGGGAGGTTGCGCGGCTGCGGCGACTGCCGGTCATGAATGGCGTAGACGTGTGCCGAGTCGATCGCACGGCGAGCGGCTGTTTTTCACTCGCCACGCAAAACAACGATTGGAAATGTTCGATGCTCGTTTGGGCGGCAGGAGAGTTTCAGTATCCTGGGCCATCGCCGTTCCCCGGCGCAGAGCATGCGATGCGCAGCATCGCGTTGTCTTCCTATCGCATACTCAACGGAAACGCGTATGTCGTGATAGGTGGTTTTGAAAGCGGCGTCGATGTCGCATGCCACCTGGTTGAACGCGGGGCCGAGGTCATGATGATCGACCCGGTGCCTTGGTGGGAGATTGAATCGGACGATCCGAGCTGCGCCTTGTCGCCCGTGTCGAAAAGCCGCTTGGCCCATGCGAGGGAAACGAGCCGTCTGAAACTGCTCGCGGATAGGGTTGATGCGCTTGATCGAACGGATCGGGGATTTCGGGTAAGGCTCAATAGCGGTGCGTGCATCGAGACCCGGGAACCCCCTCTGTTGGCGACTGGATTTGGCGGTTGTCTGGATTCTATCGCTGATTTTCTCTCGTATAGCGCCGATGGGGCGGTAGCGCTCACCGAACACGATGAATCTGTCGCGACGCCGGGCCTCTTTATTGCGGGGCCGATGGTGCAGAAAAAGGCGCAAAAACTTTGCTTCATATACAAGTTCCACACCCGGCAACCGGTGATTGCCGGAGAAATCGCCGCGCGGATCAAAGGGATCCGCACCACTTTGCAGATTGCGCATTAACCCATGATCCCAACAGGAGATTAGCATGAAAGTAGCCTATGTCTTCGCAACGAATATGGCCGCAACCTACAAGCTGGCCAAAATGATCCTGCCCCAACTGGAAGAGGGGTTCCACGGCGTCACGGTCGTCGGCATGATGTTCTTCGACGACAACCTGTACGTGCTGCGCAAGGGAAATCCGATCGGCGAGCGCCTCGCCAAACTCGCGAAAGAGAAGGGGATTCTGCTGATGATCTGCGACCGCTGCGCGATGGAGCGGGGCCTCGCCGAAGGCGATTTCCATATGTGCGGCCGCGGCGAGGTCAAAGCGAAGGACACGGTGGATGGCGTCCACGCCGGCTGCTTCCCGCAATTGTATGCCGCGCTTGCCGGCAATCCGCCCGATCAAGTCATCACCCTCTAATCGGAATCGTGCACATGATCGAATTCAAACCCAGAGTGACCGTCGCGCAAGTCGAAGAGGGGATAGAGCTGGCCCCGAAATTTGACGAGCACGGGCTCATCCCCTGCGTGACCACCGATGCCGCGAGCGGCGAGGTGCTGATGCACGCCTACATGAATCAGGAAGCGCTCCGCCGCACGATCGAAACCGGTGAAGCGCACTACTGGAGCCGCAGCCGCCAGAAACTCTGGCGAAAAGGAGAATCCAGCGGACTCGTCCAGCGCGTGCGCGAGCTGCGCATTGACGACGATCAGGATTGCGTCTGGCTGCGCGTGGATGTCGTGGGCGGCGCGAGCTGCCACGTCGGCTATCGCAGTTGCTTTTATCGCGCGGTGCCCGTCGGTGCGGAGGCCGGCCAGCCGCTGCGGTTTGTCGAATCCGAAAAGATGTTCGATCCCGCTGCCGTGTACGGCGATGCGCCTAATCCCACCAAACTCTGAGCGCCGGCCATGAATTCCCAGATCGCGCTTCATCGCGAACTCTCCGATCATGCGATCGAGGTTGGCGAAGCCCGCGACCTCGCGCTCATTCATGAGCCGAATAGCAACCTGGTCATTTGGTCCCGACTCCTCCCTCACGGACTCGATCCGCTGCTCCAGCATCTGCGGACGACACGGGAGTCGCTGGATATGGATTGGTCGGGCCGTGAACTCGAACGGATCGCTGACAATCTTCGCGCATTTGTGCGCGATCCGTTTTATCAGACGGCCATCGCATGGCTGTCGGGCGATATTATCGCACTTGCGCAGCGATACACGGAGTTGACGGGTGTGATCCATCCGCGCGTTCGCCTCGAGCGAGTGCAAGACGGCGGCTGCGTGCTCTTTCACGAGGATCACATGGCCTTGCGCCTGCTGTGCACCTACGCCGGGCCCGGCATGCAATGGGTGGCCAACGAGAGTGTGCGCCGCGAGGAGCTGGGCTTGCGAGGCCGATCGGTTCGGGAGGCGAACGCCGCGATGGTGCCTGATCCACGCGCAATACGAAGTGTGCCCGCCGGCCATGTGGCGGTGTTCAAAGGCGCCATTCATCCGCACCGCGAAGTCGGCGCGCTGATCCATCGCAGTGCTCCCGTATCAGGACCCGATGAATATCGGATCCGCTTGTGCATCGATGACACCAGCGGCTGTTCGTGCTAAAGACGAGATCGAATCATGCGGCGTTTCATCAAACATACGGGGTTGGCTGCCAGCGCAGGATTTCTCGCAGGCGGAGGATCTCCCTGTCCCTGTTGTGGCGGCAGCGCGTGCCTCGTGGGCGGCGTCTTGGTCGGATTCCTTGCTGCCGTCGTCTATTTCATCGCCGGTTTGGCGCGTCGCCTGCTTATAACATGGCGTTCGCTCTCGCCATAAAACCTCTCGGCCGAACTGGAGACGGACCGTGATTCCGCGCACCTACGAAGAATGGCGCTCCTGCATAACGGAAAAATGCGGAATTCCGCTCACCCCCGATTACATCGCGGAGCGCTTGCGCGCATTGCGCGATCCCAACGACAAGATGACCGTTCGATTTCGTGAGCTCTACGGAGAGTCGCAGTTGGCGCAGACCATCGCATGGTTTGAGCGCGCGCAGCGAGAATTGAAGGCCGACGTTCGTTGAAGAACGAACGATCTCGCGAATCTTCAGCACTGCGAATGAGCTCTTTCTACCGGCCTGCTGGAGGCGCCGAAAGAAACCCTTTGGGGCTGCCCCAACCGACCCCCGGCTGAGGGGCTCTTGATCGTTCATGGTATGAATATAAAATAAATGATTGACATGTATAACATATGAGTTAGTATGCATCCATATATGTCAACCTCGTCGGCCAGTGAGCCGCGTTCTGGCGGTCAGGATTCGACGCCGTTGCGGGTGTATGTGGAATCGCTGTTCGACGAAATGCACCAGCGCACGGCCCATCTGCGCGCAGTCGTTATGCGGTACATGGACGGCGCGGCGGCGACGGCGAGCGGGGCGGAGGATGCGCGGCGGTTGCAGGAGCTGCTCGCGGCGCTTCGGGAAGCGGTCGTGGTTTTGGAAGAGACGAAACGGTCCTTCAAGTCGAAGCGGTTGGGCGAGCTGCGCGAGAATTTGGAGCGTGTGCTTGACGCGCAGACCCGCGCGGCACAGGCCGAACGATAGGTCCGGACTGATATAAAATGGGACGGCTGACGGCCCCGCATGAGGCGGGGAAGTCGAGGCGTAACGTGAAGCAGGCGAAGTTCGTCTGCCTCGTGTTACGCCCTTTTTTTAGGAGTGAAATGAAGAAAACAGCCTTGGCGATTGTTATGGCGGTATGTGCGGCGGGGTGGTCTGCGTCGGCTGAGCCCCGCGTGGTGTGTCTCGGCGGCGCGCTGACGGAGTGCGTATTTGCGCTGGGCGCGGGTGCGCAGGTGGTGGCCGTGGACGACTCGAGCAGCTTCCCGGCGCAAGCCGCTTCGCTACCGCGCGTGGGCTACTACCGCATGGTGTCCGCGGAAGGCGTGCTGAGCCTGAAACCGGACCTGGTGCTGGCGTCCGTCGAGGCGGGCCCGCCGCAGGCGCTTGCCCAAATCGAGCGCGCCGGGGTCCGCGTGGTGCGCATTTCGGGCGACGCCAGTGTGACGGGTTGCGTGGCGCGGGTGCGTGCGGTGGGCGCGGCCTTGGATCGCATCGAGGCGGCGGAAGCGTTGGCCGCGCAGATCGAATCCGAACTTGCCGATTTTAGGCCGTCGCCTCCCGACGGGATTCTCGTCCGCGTGCTGTTCGTGTTCGCGCGCGGCGCGGGAACTCTGAACGTGGCGGGCAGTGGCACCGCTGCCGCTGAAATGATCCGTCTCTCGGGCGGAGTGAATGCCGTGGATGCGTATTCCGGCTATCGCCCGCTGACAGCGGAAGCGGTTGTGCAGGCCGCGCCGGACGTGGTGCTGTTGACATCGTCGGGCCTCGTGGGGATCGGAGGCGAGGATGCGCTGTGGGTCATGCCGGGCTTGAAGGCGACGCCCGCGGCGGCCGCGAAGCGCGCGGTGGCGATGGACGATTTGCTTCTGCTCGGGTTCGGCCCGCGCCTGCCGGAGGCGGTGAAGATATTGAACCAGCTGTTGTATCCATGAGAAATGCAGATTCCCTAACGGTCGAATTGCCGGCGGAGAATGTATCGGTGGATGGATTCCGTTCAGCCCCGGAGCGCTGGCTGGTGCCGGTGTTGGCGGTGTTGCTCGGCGCCGTTCTGCTGGCCGGGTTGGGCATCGGCGCATTGCCGATCTCGACGGGACAGGTGCTGGCTATCCTCGCGGGCCATGTCGGGCTGGAGCTGCCATGGAGTTTCACGGAGCGCGAGGTGGCGGTCCTTCTGCATATCCGCGCGCCGCGAATTGTCATCGGCGCGCTCGCGGGCGCGGCCTTGTCGCTGGGCGGGGCGCTCATGCAGGCGCTGTTCCGCAATCCGCTGGCCGACCCTGCGTTGATCGGCGTGTCGAGCGGCGCGGCCGTTGCAGCGGCCGCCGTGACGGTGGTCGGGCCGACGATCCTTCCGCTGCTGGGCATGTTGACGACGTATGCCAAGCCGGTCGCGGCCTTTCTGGGCGGATGGTGCTTGACGGCGCTGGTGATGAAAGTCGCGCATACGACCGGTCAGATCCGTGTGGATCACTTATTGCTGGCGGGCATTGCGCTCAACGCGATGGGCTTCGCCGGGATCGGCGTGTTGATGTTGATTGCGGACGACGCACAGTTGCGCGAGGTGTCATTCTGGAACTTCGGCAGCCTGGGGCGGGGGGACTGGTCGGTTGCCCTGCTGTTGCTCGCGCTGGTGCTGCCGGTTTTGTGGTGGAGCTGCCGCCGCGCGCCGTGGCTCAATGCATTGCTGCTGGGCGAGGGAGAGGCCGCATTGCTGGGCGTGCCGGTGGAGCGCGTGAAGCGCGCCGCGGTGCTGCTCACTTGCGTGGCCGTTGGCGCGACGATTTCCTTTACCGGGCTCATTGGCTTCGTGGGGCTCGTGGCGCCGCACATCGTACGTTTGCTCGGCGGGGCGGACCACCGGCGCCTCATCCCTGCGGCGGCCTTGCTCGGGGCGACGCTGCTGCCGCTGGCGGATATCTTCGCGCGCACCGTCGCCGCGCCGGTCGAATTGCCGATCGGTCTTGTGACCGCGCTGATGGGCGGGCCGTTCTTCCTTTGGCTGTTGATCCGCGAACAGCGGCGGGAGGCCGTATGATCACACTGGAACAGGCCTCGGTGGAACGCGGCGGCCGCGTGCTGGTGCGCGGCGTGGATCTCGTCCTACAGCCCGACGCGCTGACGGTGATTCTCGGTGCGAACGGCGCGGGCAAGACGAGCCTCGTACGGCTGCTCAGCGGCGAGTGGCGGCCGACCGGCGGGCGCGTGCTGTGGGACGGGCGGCCGCTGGCGGACGAGGATCGCACTGCGCTCGCACGCCGGCGCGCCGTCGTCTCGCAGCATTCCGGACACGACTTCCCGTTTCGCGCCATCGATATGGTGCTGATGGGCCGCCTGCCGCATGTGCGTCGCCCGGAGGCGGCGGACTATGCCATTGCCCACGCGGCGATGGAGCAGGCGGGTATCGCGGCGCATGCGGGTCGGCGCGTGGACACGCTGTCGGGCGGCGAGCGGCAGCGCGTGCACTTCGCGCGCGCCCTCGCGCAACTGCACGAGGCGCGTCAGGCGCGCAACGGCGTGCTGTTGCTGGACGAACCGACAGCGCATCTCGATCTCGCGCATCAGGAGCGCGTGCTGGCGCTGGCCCGCCGCCTCACGCGCGAAGGTCTCGCGGTCGTCGCGGTTCTTCACGACATTAATCTCGCCGCGATGCACGCCGACCAAGCAGTGCTGATGAAGTCCGGCCGCGTCGTTGCCGCAGGCGCGGCGGACGCCGTGATAACCCGGACGCTTTTGGGCGCTGCGCTCGACATATCGCTTGCCGAGGCGACCGGCGCCTGCGGCCGAACTGTTTTCTATCCCGTGCCCCCTCATCCCTCTCAACCCAAAGGAGCCTGACATGAATAAACTGCCGGCCATTACAATAATGCAGCCCACACTTCGCGACCGCCTCGTTGAATTGCGCGCCATGAAACCGCAGAGCCGCATGCGCGATCTCGCGGCGGATCTCGGCGTCTCCGAGGGCGAGCTGGTAGCGGCTTGCTGCGGCGAGGAGGCGGTCCGGCTGGAGCCGCGCTGGCAGGAATTTCTCAAAGAACTACCGTCGCTGGGCGAGGTGATGGTGTTGACGCGCAACGAGGCGTTCGTGCATGAGAAGGACGGGACGTTTGGTCGGATCGAGTTCATCGGCCGTATGGTGCAGGTGGTGAATCACGACGTGGACCTGCGCATCTTTCTGAACCACTGGAAGCATGTCTTCGCCTTTAAGCAGGTCAGCCACGGGAGCACGCTGCTGAGCTTCCAAGTTTTCGACAACCGCGGTCAGGCGATGCACAAGATATTCCTGCGCCCGCAGAGCAACGCGAAGGAATACCACCGGATCGTCGCCGCGCTAGCCGACGCCGACCAGAGCGCCGCGTTCGCCGTCGAGACGCCGGAAGCCCCGCCGCCGTCCGCGCCGAAACCGCCCGCGGATGCGCGGGTCCTGCGCGACCGGTGGGCCGCGATGAAGGACACGCACGAATTTTTCCCGATGGCGCGCGACATGGGCTTGACGCGGCGCGAGGCGAATGCGCTGGTTGGCCCTGAATTTGCGGAGCCCCTGCGCCCCTCAGCCCTGGAGACGACGCTGCGCGCGGCCGCGGCGCAGGCGGTGCCGATCATGATCTTCGTGGGGAACCCCGGGTGTATTCAGATCCATACCGGTCCCGTGCACCGCATCGAGCGGATGGGCGAGTGGGTCAACGTGCTGGATTCCGGGTTCAACCTGCACGCCCGCGCCGATCTCGTCGCCGAAGCGTGGCTTGTCCGCAAACCGACGGCGGACGGCATCGTGACCTCCATCGAATTCTTTGGCGCCGCTGGCGAGGAGCTCGCGCTGATATTCGGAGAACGTAAACCTGGAAAACCGGAACTGGAAAGCTGGCGTGCGTTGACCCGCGAAGTCGCCGGAAAGGAGAACATAGCATGAACAATAATCGAATCCGCATCATTGCCGCATGGGCAGCCCTCGCGCCGATATCCTTCGCGTGGGGCGTAACGAATTACACCGAGACATTTGACGCCGGGCATCAACACTGGCGCACGACGGATGCCGTCACGCCGCTAACATGGTTTCCCGATGGGGGTCCCGCGGGCGTCGGCGACGCCTTCGTGCGCAACACGAACGTGAACTTCATCGGGCTCGTTGATGGGCAGGCGCGGCTCGTCGTCCGCGGTCATGCCTCGTTCGGATCGAGCGGCGGCGCGTTCGTCGGCAACTGGCTGACTTCCGGCGTTTATGTCTTCACCATCGATGTGCGTCATAACCTCGGTGTTCCCGCCAAGGTCTCGTTGCGGATCGCGGCCCCGGCCAACAGCCCCGGCGCGTCGGTTGAGGCCGGTACGGCGCTGCTGCCGTCCGGCGAGTGGGGCACCCTCGTGGTGCCGATTCATCCGCTGAATCCCGGGTTTATCAGTTTCGGCGCGGGCACCTTTACGGGCGTCTTCTCTTCGATCGGCAACATCCAGGTAAATCTCCATGCCCCGCCGGGCTATGGCGGCGCAGTCGGACCCTTCGAATTCGACATCGACAATCCCCGCATCGCGCTGGAGGGCGGCGGCGCGGAGTCGCTTGCAACCAATACGCCGTCATATGACCGCTGGATGTATCCGTTCAACGCCAGCTCGCCGCTCGGCAACCGGCCCACCGCGTCCACGTTTGGCGCGTTGGATCCCAATTTCGACAACCGCGATGCGCAGGTCTATTTCGGGTTCATCCTGACGAATGAGGTGCCCGCGGGCCTCGGTGCGGAAGCCTACCAAATTCTCCGTTGCACGCTGGAAGCCACGATGAACGGGGGTACGACGGAATATGATCCGACGCAGGACGCATGGACGTCGTATTTGGACCCGACGCAGGCGCTCTACACCGCGGACGCAGACCTCGGACGCCCGATGGAACTCTTCGGGGCCGGCTGGCGGAATGGCTTCACGCCGTGGACGTTTGGCGAGAATGGCGCGTTCCAGACAGCGCCCCCACCATACAGGGCAAAGCGCAACGTGTATGCCCTCGGCATCCGTAGCAACACGCTCGTGGATGTCTCCAACAGTGTCGATCCGACGGGCGACGGCTCGGGAATTGGCGGCTTCGATCCATTGCCCTTCGCTGTCGGCGTCGCTGGGCTCACACCCGGCGATGTGATTCCGCTGCCGACGACGTTTCGCTTCGATCTCGATGTGGATGAGCCCTTGATTCAGGGGTACCTGCGGGAGTCGTTTGATAATGGTATCCTCGGCTTGGTGATTGCGACGCTGCATCCCTCCGTCTTCATGGGGCCCTCGGTGTTCCCGGTATGGGACCAGAAGGAAAGCATCGTTGGTACGCCTGCGGCGCTGGAAGTGGAGTACCGCGTGGCGTCCCGGTTGGACCTAGGCTTCACCGGCGCAGTGCGCGTGGCGCGCTGGACAATGAAACCCGCACCGCTGCTCCTTGAGGCCGCAGGTGATCTGCTGGCTCCGCAGTGGCGTCCACAGACACTGCTTCTGCGCGCAGACGGTTTGGAGAAGACCGCCGAAATCGTGTCGACCAATGCCATCCAATTTATGCGACTTATCCAGCCATGACCATGCGGCGGAACGCCTTCACCCTAATCGAGCTAATCGTGGTTGTCGGCATCATGGGGTTGCTGGTGTCGCTGTTGATTTCCGCCTTGCAGGGCGCGCGGATGGCCGCGCGCCTGACGAACGAGAGAGCGAGCGGGCGCTCGCTTATGATGGGGGTATTTAATTATGCGAACGACAATGGCGGCGCCCTGATTCGCGGCTACACGCGTCAAGTGCGGCTCGAGGATCTGCCTGTACCGGTCAACAGCACGGAGGAGGCGTACCGGTACCCGCTGCGTCTCGTGAAATACCTCGACGGCTACGAGAAGCGCGTGCTGGTCGCGAGTCCCGAGGGCTGGCATGTACCGCTGGCCGAGGCGAGCCAATACCTGGTCAGCCTGTATCCATCTTTCGGGATGAACTCCTACTTCGTCGGCGGAGACGAGAGTGGAAATGAGAGCGGCGGGGTATTGCCGACGGCGGAGCACTTCAATCGATTCGGCAAGTTCTGCCTCACCCATATCAGCGAGCCCGCCCAGCCCAGCAGGCAGATCGTATTCGTGAGCGCGCGGGGCGAGGGAAACGGCCGGGTCTATTCGGGGTATTTCAAGGTGCTACCGCCCAAGCTCTTTAACTATGCGTGGAGTTCAGCGGCCTTTTCGAGCGACGCGCCCAGTCGAAACCACGGCCACGTTGATTTCCGATATAAGAAAAAAGCCGTCGTTGCGCATCTCGACGGCCATGTTGAGACGCTCGACGAGGCGCAATTGCGGGATATGCGCCGATGGTCGAACCTTGCCGCCCTGGCCGACGACCCTAATCATCGTCTGCGATAAATGGGGATTGCTCGAACTACTCGGAAAACATGAAACGGATAATCCGGTCTCGCGATACGATGAGAAAACCTCACGGATAGCCGCATGAGCCGCGCGAAAGCGGAAATGCTCGCGCTGGAAAACATCACGGACGAGGATTATCGCATTCACGGCTCCGGCGTGAACGAAGCCGGCCGCCAGGTGGTGGTCTCCGCGCCTGCGCTGACGCTGAAGCACTCGACACTCCGCGAGAAGCGGCGTCTTTCGAGCGAAAATCTCGCCCGCCACGGGGTCACTCGTTACGAGCGTTCGTCGGACGGCGCCTACGTGCGGACCGCGGGCCGCGACGGCCCGCCGACCCTCGGCCCCGTGTGACGAATTTTTTACAGACGCTGTAATTTACACAGTATGTAAATTTTTGCCGCATACCCACGCTCCACCAAGTTGGCGCGCTCTCCCGAACGCCGACAGGCGGTCGGGTGAATTTGAATCTCTACCGTCTTCCGTCTAAAGCACACCCTCTCCCGCCGCGCGGGAGGAGGCCGGGGTGAGGGGTTCAATTTTATAGGCGCTCAACGCCCGCTGAGCGCAAGCAGGGCGAGCGCGGTGCTGTACACGCGGCCGCCCGCAGCGGACCAGCGGTCGAGCGGAGGCCAGCTTCCTGCGTCGGCGCCCTCCCGCTCCTGCTCATGGCGCAAACGCGCGGCTATGGCGGAGATTTCATCGTCGGGCTCGGGATCGGCGCGCAGCGCGGCGGCTTGGAAAAAGACGCGATACAGATCCAACGACGGCGCGCCCAACGCGTCGCGGCGAATGTTTTCGATCATTCGCACCACGCGCGGGTCCTGGGATGTGCCACGCTCCAGGAAGCATAAGGCGGCGGCAGCGGTTAGCGTTTCCGATCCGTGCGGATGATCGCCGCTGCGCCGATAGCCCGCTCGTCCTTCGGCATCGATTGTTTTATCCAGCCACGCCAGCGCGTGCTCCACAGAACGGCTGTAATCCGCGAGACCGCGTTTGGTCGCTTCCATCAACACCAATGTGGCCCAGACTGTGACGCTGCTGTTCGGCGGGCCCCTGGAACGCAGATAAGCCCAGCCGCCTTCCGGGCGTTGACTCCGAATGAGAAGTTCGAGTCCCGCCCGCAACGCGCGCTCCTCACTCGGAGCAAGTGCACGCGTGGCGCTTGCGCGAAGCAAGGCCAGGCATGCGAGCGCGTGATTATAGAGCGAACCGGTGATGGCAGGGCCGAAGAGTCCATCATCGCGCTGCTGCGCGAGAAGGAAGTCGACACCGCGATGGATCGAATCAACCGGCGCCTCGTTTTCATCACTGCTGAGCAAAGCGAGCATTGCAAGGGCGCTGGTGCCCACCGTGTAATTGGCGGCCGCTCCGGTGCGACCCATGGTCCAGCCGCCGGCGGGATCTTGTTGTCGGATCAGCCATGCGCGGGCGTTGAGAAGGTCGGAGTCGACGAGCGTGTTAGGGCTTGCGCTATCCTCGGCCCTCACCCCAACCCTCTCCCGGGGGGAGAGGGAGGCGGGTGCCTCAATGATTTCAGGGTCATGATAAAAGGCGTCGGAGACCGAGACGAACGCTTCTTTGGGCGCGGGCGAAAAACGCAACATCAGAAAGGCTCCGCCGATCAGTGCGAGAAAAGCGGCGGCGATTGCGAGCGGTAGTCGGCGTCTGGCGCGAAGGTGCGCGAGGATCGAGGGCGCGAGGTCGGGAGCCGGCGCGTCGGGCCACGCGCGCAATTTCTGCATCACGCGGTCAAACGCCGGATCCGATTCCGGGCGGTCCGTATGCGGTTCAGGCTTCAGGGTCATGGCGATCTCCTTGCGGTTCTTCGAGCATGGCGCGCATGCGCTGAAGGGCGTTGAAAACACGTGATTTGACTGTGCCGGCGGGCACCCCGAGCGCGGTGGCGGCCTCGTCGTAGGAAAGACCTTGATAGATGATCAACACGACGGCGCTGCGCATTTCGGGCGTCAGCGAGGCCAGCAGGCGTTCAGCATCCATCCGCGCGGAGGCGCGGCCGGCGGAGGCATGGTCCGTCTGCTCCATCTCTGGAGCGGCGCGCTTCAGCAGGTGCAGGCGGCGAGTTTGCCGGCGCACGTGATCGAGAAAAACGTGATATGCCAAGGTATGCGCATAGGTGGTGAAGCGGGCGGTGGGTCGCGCCCGCGCGCGATGGCGATAGATGCGTATGAACGTTTCCTGCACGAGGTCCTCCGCATGATCTTTAGCGCCGGAGCGTAGAAAAAAGTTCAGCAGTCGCCTTTGATACCGTTCGACGAGCATCCGAAAGGAGTGGTCCTCTCCGCGCGCAGCGGCGGCGAGCCACTGCCACTCCTGCGCGCTTTCCTCGTCGGTCGACATAGCGGCTGAACGTAGGCAAAAGCGAGGCGGCGCTCAATTCGAAGGCGAAACTTAATTTTTGCGAGGTGGTGAACCAATCCGCAGGCGGTGTCGTTGAATACGGCATAGTGAAGCGACGCAGCGATATACCGTTCTTGCGCGTTGGACGCGCGTTACTTGTTTCGCTCGCAGCGCATGGGTTGGCGTTGGCAGCTCTGCGCTCAGGCCCGCCGGTTGACAAACAGTCGGAGGTCCTGCGGGTTGATCTGCAGGTTGCGTGGGCGCAAGAGGAAGCGATTCACCTCTCCGAGTTGATGCCGCCGCCGGAACCCGAGTGGTTGCCCTTGCCGCTCGTCGCTATTCCGCCCGATGATCCGCCAGACATTGCGCCGCCGCTCGTTCATGCGGACGCGCTTGAGGTGGCCGAGGTCGTGGATGAGCAGCCGGAGGCCGTCGTGCCGTCGCCGTACTGGGATGGCGTGCGGCGCGAGTTGATTCGCGCTCTGCGCTGGCCGACCGGGTGGCCAACGGAAACGAACGTTTCAGTGCGTCTATACGCGCTTGAAAGCGGGCTTTTGCCGCTGGAGCCGCCGCCCAATGCTGAACATCCCATCCACGCTGCGGTTCGCATGGCCGTTGAACGCGCCGTTCGCCGCGCGCCAGTGCCACCGGATGAAGTTGTGGGTTGCGACATGCAACTCACCGTGCGTTTTGAACCTAAACCCTGAAGGAGTAGCAGATGAGCAAGATAAAATACATATCCGCGCTTGGCCTGTGGGCTGTGTGGGTCGCCGCCGCAAGCGCGGAAACCGTCGTTCTACCGGACATCGTGGTGACCCCGATGCGCGCGGAGCGAGATGCCAATGCTGTGCCCGCCAGCACGCACGTTGTGGCTTCCGACGATCTTGCCGAAAGCGCGCCGCGCACAACGCCGGACGCGCTGGCCGGATTGCCTTCAGTGATGGTGCAAAAGACGTCATATGGGCAAGGCTCGCCCTTCCTGCGCGGGTTCACGGGATTTCGCACGCTGATGATGGTGGACGGGGTGCGGCTCAACAACAGCGTGTTTCGCGACGGGCCGAATCAATACTGGAGCACAATCGATCCGTTTTCCATCGAGCGTTACGAAGTCGTGCTGGGACCGGCATCCGTGCTCTACGGAAGCGACGCGATCGGCGGCGCGGTGAGCGCCATATCACCAGGCGTGCCGGAGTGGACGGGCGCGCCGGTGTGGGAGCGGGCGCTGAAGTATCGCGGCGCGACGGCGGATCAGTCGCATCAGGTAAGGGCGGAGACGTCCGCGCGGCTGACCGAGTCCTTTGGGGTTCGCGCGGGATACTCGTGGAAATCCTTTGACGATGTTAAGGGCGGCAAGGAGGTCGGCGAGCAGCCTTTCACCGGCTATGACGAGACCGCGTGGGATGCGGGGGCGGAGTATGCGTGGGCGAGCGGCGCACGGGTCACGATGGGCCATCAACAGGTGAACCAAGACGATGCGTGGCGCACGCACCGCACGGTGTATGGCATCAATTGGAAGGGATTGAAAAACGGCGATGATCTTGTGCATCGATTCGACCAGGACCGCACGCTGACCTGGTTGCGTCTTGCGCATGCAAATCGGGGAGACGCGGTGGACGCGTATGCGCTCACGCTCTCGCGGCAGAAGCAGGGTGAAGATCTGGAGCGCGTTCGCGCGAATAAGCGGCGAGATCTGCAGGGATTTGATGTCGAAACGTGGGGCGCGTCGCTTACGCTGGAAAGCGACAGCCGTGTGGGGCGGTGGGTCTATGGCGCGGATTACTATCGCGACCATGTGGATTCCTACGGCATTCGTATTGATCCCGGCGCGGAACCCAAATCTGCCGTGCAGGGGCCCGTCGCGGACGATGCGACCTACGATTTGTTCGGCGTATTTGTGGAGAACAGTATAGAGACCGGCGCCGGGATCGAGATCACGCCCGGCCTGCGATACACCTACGCGCGGTTGGATGCGGAGAAGGTGGAAAAGCGTCCGGACGGCATCAGGGGCGACTGGGACGCGATCGTCGGCTCGCTCCGCGCGTTGATGCCGCTGGATGAAGATCGGCGCCAGGTGGTGTATGCCGGCGTCTCGCAGGGCTTTCGCGCGCCGAACTTGTCCGACTTGACGCGGCTGGATTTTGCGCGCAGCGATGAAATTGAAACCCCTGTGGACGACTTGGAACCCGAAAAATTTCTTACAGCGGAAATCGGATGGCGTCGCGCATCGGACGATTGGAGCGCGGGTCTCGCGTATTACCATACTTGGATTGACGACCTGATCGTGCGCGCGCCGACGGGCGCGACCATCGATGATTTGGCTGAGGTCACCAAGCGCAATGCCGGCGCCGGGTATGTGCAGGGCATCGAGTTGACCGCGCGCGTGAACCTGACGGACGCATGGCAGGTGCGCGCGATGGGTACGTGGATGGAAGGAAAGGCCAAGACCTACCCCACGTCCGATCCGGTCCGAGTCGAAGACGATTTGAGCCGAGTCATGCCGCTGACCGGTCGCTTGGCTTTGCGCTGGCAGCCGATGGGCAAGTCGTACTGGGTGGAAGGTGTGATCGACGCTGCGGACAAGGCGGATCGGCTTTCGGCGGACGACGCGCGCGACACGCAGCGGATTCCGCCCGGCGGCACGCCTGGATACGTAGTGGGCTCGCTGCGCGGCGGCGTGCAAGCGACGGACGCACTGTCGGTCACGCTCGCGCTGGAAAACATCACGGACGAGGATTATCGCATTCACGGCTCCGGCGTGAACGAACCCGGCCGCCAGGTGGTAGTATCCGCGCGGGTCCAGTTTTGAGCGGCGTGCGGAGTAGCTGACAGAACGTGCGCTCCTGCCGCGCGAGGCGGCAGGGGGCGAGAAGACGCGCGGCGCACGGAGTGGCGGAGAGAACGTGCGCTCCTGCCGCGCGAGGCGGCAGGGGGCGAGAAGACGAGCGGCGCACGGAGTGGCGGAGAGAACGTGCGCCCCTGCCGCGCGAGGCGGCAGGGGGCGCGGCGGACTGGCGCACGACCCCGGCGGGCTTGTCCCGCCGGTGAAGGAGTGCACGGGCTAGCCTCGCGGCGCTTCGGCTCTACCGGCCCCTGCCGGCTTGTCCGGCAGGTGAAGAAGTTCGTAGGCTATGGGCGTGAAATCCTCACACCACGCATTTTGCCTCCGCTTCGGATGGACCGCCTGGCCAGCCGCGGGAACTGCCTTTCCTGAAGCCCCTCCCATGCCGACAGAAGCTTGGCTGCGCGACGGTATTCACTTGCTGGAGTCTAAATGGCATGATGATGCGGTCCAGATAGTGGTCAGCACGGAACCAAGAACTGCGCCGATTGATATCGCACGCCTACTCAAAGGGCGGCTTCAGCACGCCGCGCGCAACGCCGGGTTAACGACGGAATTCTCGCGCAAAGTTTCGCTGCGGGCCATTGGAGACAACACGCGGTCAGTGGTTGAAGCTTACATTCGAAATCAGCTGTTGCATGCTGAACTGGCTGATCCGCGATATCGCGATACATTGCAAAAACACGCCTTCACACAGGAGTTCGTCGATCTCTCTGCACCATCGGAGACCAACAGCGGAAGATACTGGTACAATCTTCATATCGTATTGGTTACGGATCATCGCTACCGGATGAGCGGCGAAATGGCGGAGCGGGTATCCTCGGCATGCCGACGTCCGTCAGTCGCGAGGTGTTCAGTTATGCCGGATCATTTGCACCTCGCGGTGAAGGCGGATCCGGCCAAAAGTCCTGAACAGGTTGGCTTGGAATTTCAAGAGATCACGGCGCGCGCGGTCGGAGTGCTGGGATTTTGGAAGGATACGTTTTACGTGGGGACGTTCGGTGAGTATGGGATGAATGCGGTTCGTAGCTGACAGAACGTGCGCTCCTGCCGCGCGAGGCGGCAGGGGGCGAGAAGACGCGCGGCGCGCGGAGTGGCGAAGAGAACGTGCGCCCCTGCCGCGCAAGGCGGCAGGGGGCGCGGCGGACTGGCGCACGACCCCGGCGGGCTACCGGCCCCTGCCGCGCGAGGCGGCAGGGGGCGCGGCGAACTGGCGCATGACCCCGGCGGGCTTGTCCCGCCGGTGAAGGAGTTCACGGGCTAGCCTCGCGGCACTTCGGCTCTACCGGCCCCTGCCGGCTTGTCCGGCAGGTGAAGAAGTTCGTAGGCTATGGGCGTGAAATCCTCACACCACGCATTTTGCCTCCGCTTCGGATGGACCGCCTGGCCAGC
>CALGMT010000082.1 GCA_937958885.1 uncultured bacterium
CGATCCAGCACGAGGGTCGCGTTCTGCAGATCACGGCGGTGCGCTGGCGGAGCAGCCTGGCGAGGTGCGTCGTGAAGGTCTGCGAGCAGAAGGACGGGAAACTGGTGATCCGATATGGGCCGCATGTGGTGGCGACGTTCGAGGGCGGCAAAGCAGACAACTACGCGGCCTGAGCCGCGCTCCGGCCTCCTCTCCTCCCAGGAGGCCGGAGGGAATAAACAAAAACAAAAAGCGGCTAGATCACTTGCTGCGAAAAGCGGCCACTTCTATTTGCTAATGATCCGCTGCGCTCGCGCGTGATCACGCTGCGCTATCTGGACGCGTCCGACATTGAACCGGTGCTCGCCGTGTTCCTCACGCCGCGCGGCAAAATCGTGCGCGTGGCGAACCTCGGCCAGAGCTGGGGCGCCGCGGCTTCGCAAAGCGAAACCATCGCGGGCGGCGAGGGCATGGGCCGGCGCACGCGGGAGCGCGAGAACCCGGAAATCAGCCGCAGCAAGACGCTGGTTGTGACCGATACGCCGGAGGCGCTGCAGCAGATTGCGGCGTTTTTGGAAAAGGTCGATGTCGCGCCCTCGCAAATCCTGATCGAGGCGCGGTTCCTCGAATTGAACCCGCGTGTGCTGCGCGACATCGGGTTCGAGTTCGGCACGGCCAGCGGGTTCAAGAGCGGTTCGCACGTGTACAACCTCCAGGCGGATCAGGTCAGCGGCGCGGTGGCACCGGGCAATTTCAACGCGTTCAGCGCGCCGACGCTGTCGGCGAATCCGCCGTTCAATGCCGGGCTGAGCCTGGCGTTCCAGCGGCTCACCTCCGTCGAATATCAACTGCTATTCCACGCGCTGCAGGAGGACGCGTCGGCGAATGTGCTCTCCGCGCCGCGCATCCTCACGTTGAACAATCAGGAGGCCGTGATCATCGTCGGCACCAAGTTCCCGATCATCAATTCGGACGCCTCCTCCGCGGCGTCCGGCGGCGCGGCGACCATCACCACCTCGCTGCGCGGATATGAGGATATCGGCATCCAGTTGAACGTGCTGCCGCAGATCAGCGACGGCAACATGATCAGCATGATCGTCCGCCCTTCGGTGCGCGAGCTGGTCGGCACGCGCTCGGGCAAGACGGTCTCGGGCGAGGTCACCGCGCTCACCGAATATCCCGTGATCTCGACGCGCGAGGCGGAGACGCAGGTCGTGATGCCGAACGGCCAGACGGTGGTGATCGGCGGCCTGCTCAAGGACCGGCAAAGCAAGACCGTGCTGAAGGTGCCGCTGCTCGGCAGCATTCCCTACCTCGGCTGGCTCTTCCGGCGCGAGACGGTGCAGAACGAGAAGATCGAACTGTTGATTTTCGTCACCGCGACGATTGTGCCCGCGGAAGGCTCCGAACTGAATCTCGCGCAGGTGGACAGCCTGGCCGCGCGGCCGGCGAACCTGCTCTCCGCGCCGATGATTCGCGCGAACACCGCGGCCAGCGCGCTGATGCCGTATATGGATCCGGGCTTGAGTGGCGTCTCGGCGAACGCCCCGCTGCCCTCGGCCCCGCTTAACGCCCGATAGCGATCGAACACGGAACCCGCGATGCAAGCGAAGCGACTTGGCGACATTCTGGTGGAACTGGGCCGGCTCACGCCGGACCAGCTCGCCGACGCCATGCGCGCCCCGGACGCCGCCGGACGTCCGCTCGGCGAGGTGCTTCGCGAGCGCGGGTATGTCAACGACGACGATAGTGCGCGCGCCCTCGCCGCCCAGCTCGAGATTCCATTTCAGGAGTTGCCGGACGATCTCCGCCTCGAGAAGGAGGAGGTCAAACTCATCCCCGAATCCGTCGCGCGCCGATACGGCGTCATTGCGCTGCGCCGCGACGGGTCCGGCCTCATCACGCTCGTAATAAAGGACCCGCTCGACCTGTATGCGCTCGATACGATCCGGTCGCTGACCGCCGCGGATGTGCAGAAGGCCGTCAGCACCGAACGCCGCATCCTGGATGTGATCGACCGGTCATACATCGAGGAGGCGCACATCGAGCGCAACCTCCTCGAAATTGTGGATGCGGGCGCGGACGATGTCGTCACATCGATCGACGAGGAAGAACAGGGAGGCGATGACCAGCTCCGCCTGCTCGCGAACGACGCGCCGGTCGTCCGCTTCGTGAATCTGCTTCTGCTGCAGGCGGTGCGCGACCGCGCTAGCGACATTCACTTCGAGCCGCAGGAAAAGGATGTCCAGGTCCGCATTCGCGTCGACGGTTCGCTGCGCGAGGTCACGCCGCCGCCGAAGGCGCTCTATTCGGGCATCGTCACCCGCATCAAGATTCTGTCGAACATGGACATCGCCGAGCGGCGGCTTCCGCTCGACGGCCGCTTCAAGTTCTCCGTGCACGGACGGGTGATCGACGTGCGCGTCTCGTCGCTGCCCTGCGTGCACGGCGAAAAAATGGTGCTCCGCATCCTCGATCGCGAGTCGCTGCTGGTGGACATGAAGGACGTCGGCTTCGACCCCGGGATGCTCGCGCGGTTCCAGCGCATTCTGAAGCAGCCGAACGGCATTATCCTGCTGACCGGCCCGGCCGGGAGCGGCAAGACCTCCACGCTCTACAGCGCGTTGAGCTGGCTGCGCGCGCCCGATGTGAACATCCAGACGGTCGAGGACCCCGTCGAATATCTCGTGCCCGGCATCAACCAGATGGCGGTGAAATCGTCGATCGGCCTGGATTTCGCCAATGCGTTGCGCGCGATCCTGCGGCAGGCCCCCGACATCATCATGATCGGCGAAATTCGCGACGCGGAGACCGCGCAAATCGCGATGCGCGCCGCGCTGACCGGACATCTCGTGTTGAGCACGCTGCACACCAACGACTCGCCGTCCGCCTTCTGGCGCCTGCGCGACATCGGCGTCGAACCCTATCTGATCGCCGCGACGATCTCGCTGGTGATTTCGCAGCGCCTCATGCGCATCGTATGCGAGCACTGCAAGCGGCAAGTCGAGCCGTCCGTCGAGGACCTGCGCATCGCGGGGTTGGTCGATCCGCACCCGGAGCGGTGGATCTTCTACAAAGGCGCAGGTTGTCCGAAATGCCTGCAGACCGGATACCGCGGCCGCACGGCGATTTTTGAGTTCCTCGAAGTCACCGACCCCATCCGCGAAATGATTCTCGACGGCACGGGCACTGTCGCCCTTCGCTCGGCGCGCGGGCCGGCCTCCCGAACCTGTGGCTGAAGGACGACGGGCTCAATCCGAGCGCATCCTTCAAGGATCGCGCCGGCGCGGTGGCGCTGGCCGTGGCGAAGGAACGCAACGCGTCGGTAGTGGCGGGCGCGACGACCGGCAACGCGGGCTCGTCGATGGCGTGTCTGGCGGCGAGTATGGGCATGCGGTGCGTGGTGTTTGTCCCGGAGTCCGCGCCGCCGGCCAAGATCGCTCAACTGTTGGTCTTCGGCGCGAAGGTTATCGCGGTGCGCGGGACCTACGACCAGGCCTTTGATCTATGCGCGGAGGTCTGCGCGCGGCGCGGATGGTTCAATCGCAACACCGGCAGCAATCCGTTCACGCGCGAAGGAAAGAAGACGTGCTCGTTTGAAATCTGGGAGCAACTCGGTCGCGAGGCGCCCGACTGGGTGGCCGTCTCCTGCGGCGACGGCAATATTTTGAGCGGATTATGGAAGGGCTTCTACGACCTCGCGGCAATGGGCCTGATCTCGCGTCGGCCCAAGCTCCTCTGCGCGCAGTCGGACGCCAGCGACGCGGTGGCGCGAACCGTCCAGCACGTCCGCGATATCGGCCAAGTCGATTGGATGCGCGTGCAGGTGGCCAGGGTGCGCGCGACGACGTGCGCCGACTCCATTTCCGTGGATGAACCCCGCGACGGGCTTGCGGCGGTGCGCGCGGTGATCGAGTCCGGCGGCGCGGCGGTGACGGCGAGCGATGCGGACATCCTTGCGGCGATACCCGAGCTCGCGCGGGGCGCGGGTGTGTTCTGCGAACCGGCGGCCGCGGCGGGATGGGCGGCTGTGAAGAAGGCTGCGCCGCTGGGCCTCATTCACCCGGAGGAACGGGTGGTTGTCGTGCTCACCGGCCACGGGCTGAAGGATATTTCCTCCGCGCGCAAGGTCGCAGGCGAGCCGCTGGTGATCGACGCCTCGCTCGATGCCGCACTGGCCGCGACGGAGCCGTGACACCGGATTCTGATGTGATGCGGTAGCAACGCTGCGCGCGGCCGCGTTCCTGTCCCGACTCAATCGAAAATCAGGAATAACTCCTTCGGCAGATTGATGGGCCGCCATTTGGGATCGTCGAGGGTGCCGGTCATGCGGAATTCGAAGAGCTTGGTCACCGGCATGGTCAACAAACGCAAGAGCGCAGCGACCGGACCGCGCCGCAGGAGTTGAACCTCCACGCGCATCCGCGCTTGTCCGTCGAATTCGATCTCGCCTTCCGCGCGCATGCTGATGACGTCGCCTTCGAGACGGATGTCGTCGGAAAAAACGGCGCTTTCCTCGATGCGAAATGTGCACGCCATATCCGTCTGAGCCACAAAGCCGAGCCCCGGCACCAGACGGGATAACAATTCCGAAAGGCCGCCGAAGAGGCGTGTTCGAAATACCGCGCCGTCTTTGATGAACAGGGAACCGCTGCCGCGCGTGACGGGTCCGAACGCGTCGGACACCAGGCCGGTGACCTGCAGGGTTAGGTGAACGCGTCCGGAGGGCGGCGCCTCGCCGGCTTCCGCGTACGCTAGTGCGATGCGAGCAAAATCGGCGTCGGCGAGCGTTGCGCGCACGATAAAGCGGTGTTCAGGCCCGGCCGGAAGCGGCTCCACGCGCACCGTGCCCTGGAACGTTCCGTCATACGCGCGGCCGGTCAAGTTGGTCGTGGCATACACACCGTGGTAAGCATGAAGCGTGAATTGCGCTTCATCGGCGATCCATCGCCCGCGGCCCATCCGGCGTCCGTCCACTTCCAGGACGAGATCCGTGATCTCTTCCAGCCCGCTGCCGTCCACCATGCCGCGCGCGCGCATCGCGACCGGGCCGTCGAAGCGCCACAGGGAGACGGCTTGGTGGAGGCGCGGGCTGACCATGCCGGCGATAGCGACGGGGTGCATCGTGCTGTCAAGCGACACGTGGATATCGCGCTGATGCAGCGGCACGACGAGCGATCCGGTGGTGACGCCCTCAGGCCGCGCGAATCGCCACCCGTCGAGGCGGATCGTATCTCCCGTGTGCACGAGGTCCGCCTGCATGGAATCGATCGCCACGCCGCGATAGGTGAACGAGTCGGCGCTCAATCGGCCGGCGACCGTGATGTTCGTTTCGGGACGAGTTGTCCGGCGGAACGAGCCGGTGAAATGCGGACGTTCGCGCTCAAAACCGAATCGGCGCGCGATGCGAAGCTGGTTGGAATTGAGGAATGGCGCGAAGTCGTTGGGATCGAGCGCGAGGTCGAGATCTCCGGCCAGCGTGTCCTCGATCGGGTCCCACACCAGCGTGGCCGCAGCGGTCCCGCGTTCGCCTTCCGCGCCGATGCGCGTCGCGCAGTCGCGGAGATGAAGGCGGCCGTCTTCGCTCGAAAAATGTCCGCTGCCGTTGGCGAAGCGCACGCCGCGCAAAATGAAACGATCGAAGGCGAACATTCCCACGAGCCCGGCGGGCAGATTCGTCGGCGGAGCCGGTTCTGCCTGCAGTTCGAAGCGCAACCCGTCGGGCCCGCGCGCGCGGATGGACTCAATGTGCAGCAAGCCGTCGCGCCACGAGGCGCGCCCCGACACCCGGTCGATCCGCTGGCCGCCCAGGGAGAACTGTTCGCCTTCGAGGACAGCTGCCACCGTTGCGCCGGTGACCGATCCGCCGATTTCCAAACGGAGCGTCAACGGCCCGTCGGTCTCCGTGTCGGCCAGCGCATTCACAAAGGAAGGAAGCAGCGCGGGGCTTTGGCGTATGGCGTCGATGGCCGCCGCAAGATGATCCGCGATCCGCGCCCCGCCCGGAGCTCGGGTCTGCAGGCCCGCGAGCGATCCGGCGGCATGGAGGTCCAGCGCATGGCAGCGCGCGCTTGCGAATACGATGTCGATGCGATCGAGGCTCGGGCGGAGATCCGCCCGCAGGCCGGTCAGGTGCAATCGTGCATCCGCGCGCGGTGACGAGGTTCGAGTCCAGGGAGGAAAAAGGATAAATCCGGATTCGATCCGCAGGCGACTCGGTTCTAACCGGCCGCGGAGCAGAGCGGCGAAGTTCGGGCGTACCACGCACTCCTCCAGCCCCAGGATCGGTTCGGCGAATGAATCGTCCGGATAGATCAGGACTTGATGCGCGATGAGATTTCCCCGCGGCGAGATGCCGAGCCGCTCCGCGGTGACGAGGAACGGATGGGCATCCAGCCGGCGCAGCAGCCGATTCGCGATGGGACCGGGCAGGCCCGCGATCCACAGATAAAGGAGCGGACCCGCGAACAGGGCGGCGGCGAGGCAGACGCATCGCGCGCAGAGATGGAGCCGGCGGCACCAGCGCAGCCAGCAAGGCGGGCGTGTTCCCGCGTCAGAGGGCGGGATCGGCGGATCCGATGGGCGGGCTGGCGGCGGGTGTCGGGGCAACCGTTGGTTCCTTGGTCGTTTGCGCCGATTTATACAAAGGCCGGAGCAATTTGTCGCGTGTGCTGTGCGGGAGTTGGAAGATCACGTCGCCTCCGCGCAGCATGGCGTAGACGCCATGCTCATCCTCCGCGCCGAGCAAGAGCGTGCGCACCGGCGCGAGCCCGCCCCGAGTGCCCACGGTGAGGGACGCGGAGGGCGCATCGAGCATAAACTCCGCCGCGGCTTCCGCGGCGGCGACATAACGCGCCGCGCGGAGACTCGCGAGCGTCTCCAGTGTCGCGCGAATGTGGTCGAGTTCGAGCGTCTGGCTGGGGAGCGCCGCGCGGAATTCGTTCGTGGCACTTTCGCGCAAGACTGCTTGTTCGCGTCCGTCTCGCACGAGGGCCAGGCTGACCGCCGCGGCTACGTCGAACGATAGCACCTCGGGATGGCGATAATACAGCGGCGAAAGAGGAAGCGACTGGACGGCATCCGCTCGAATCCATGCGGCGGCGCTTTCGACACCGACGCGGACCAGCATCAAGCCGTTGCTCGGGGGGAGCGTGGAAACCGCGACCAGCGTTTCGTCATCCGCGCCGACCCGGCCCGCCGCGCTGTCCGCGGGCGGCGCGCGCCGGGAAAAGGCGATCGTACGCGCGGGCGGGGCGAAGCCCCACGCGGCGAGGTTGGTGTCGATCTGGTCGACAAACGCTTCGACGCGAAGCCCGGTCCAGACGGCGAGCCCCTCCAGAACGCGCTGCTCGTCGGCCTTCTGAAGGATCGGCTCGCGAATTTCCCATCCGCCAGACTCTTCGCGCGCGAGGCGGAGCGCATGTTCGCCCTCCTCGATGCGGATATGCGCAATATCTTGCGCGGGCAAGGTGAGCAGTCGCCGGTCGCGCAGGCCGTCGGCCCGCGTCTGCAATGCATCGAGCAGCGCGCGCGGCACGGCGAACACCGTGCCTTCACCGACGCGTGTGGCATAGACGAGATTCGTGTCCCGCGCGACGGGTTTGCCGATGAGCAGCGCTTGTTCGCCGTAGCGCCGGTCGCCGATGATCGTCGCTTGCGCCGCGGGATCGTCGAGCCCGTAGAGCGGCGCGGCCTCGAAAGACTCGGCCACGAATTCTGCGATACGGGCGCTGAACAACTGATCCAGAAGGTCTTGCACGCCGGCGCCCGACGCGCGCCCCGTCCACGGTTGCTGCATGCGCCAGACGCCGACATCGGTGCGCGCGAGATTAAGCAGCCCCTCGCGCCGACGCAGGTCGATGCGGGAGACGTCGCCCGGAAAGCCCAAAAAGACGCGGCGGTCGCGCAGGCCGTCGAGCGAGGCCGGCAAATCGGACAGCAGGTTCGTCGGGGCGATGAAGACCGACGAGTCGCTCGCTTCTTTGAGATACAGATTTCCGCCCACCGGCGCATCGCGGCCGACGAGCAGCGTCCACTCCTTGCCGCCGCCGGAGAGGACGATTCGCGCGCGGGGATCATCGAGTCCGAAGTCGGCAAGGGTCATCCCCTTTTTTCGCCACTCGCGTCCGCGGATCACATCGCTGCGCTCCAGCAGCTCGATGGTGTCGATCAGGCGGGCGATCGCGCCCGCATCCGCGCGCGCGGCGACGGGGCTGGTCAGGCGCCATTCGCCGTCCCGGCGCTCGGCGGCGAACTGCAGCTCCGGGCGCGCCACCCGCAACGCGTCGATGCGGCTGGGATTGATGCGGAGCACGCGGCGCGCGATTTCGCGCTTGCGATCGGTTGAGTCCTGCTTGCGCTCAAATAGGCGGATGTAAAGGCCCAGCGCGAGCACCGCAATAAGGAGAAACAGTGTGGCGGCGCGCATGCGGTCAGGTCCTCCGCTGCCACCAGACGCCGACGCCCAGCACGCCGATCAGGCCGGGCACGATGACGACCACGGTCCAGAACACGCGCGCGAGTTGTTCGCGCGTGATGACGAGGCGGATGTCGTCGATGGGCTTCGGCGCGATCGCCATCAGGGCTTCGCGTTCGAGCAGCCAATTCAGGGCGCTCAAAAAGAAGTCGGCATTCCCTCCGCTCAGCGCGCCGTTGGAGAGGAAGTCCGTGTCGCCGATGACGACAAGGCGCGAGGGGCGGAGGTTCATGTCGAGGTCCGGCGCCGCGCCGCGCTCCGCGGCGACGGCGATGGAGATCGGGCCGCGCCGGTCGCGCATGGCGTCGAAGCGCATGGGTTTCTGTTCGAGGTCGCTCTCGGCCCAGCTCTCGGGCGAGCTTCGGGCGAGCACGGTCGTGCGCGGGCTGTCGGCCGGGAGCGGCGCGTCGTTCGGGGCGGGCGCCGGCTCCACCGAGCGGGGCAGATAAAAAACGCACGCGACGTCGCGCAGGTTTCGGGTGATCGGATGAATGCCGTAATCGTTAACGAAGAGATCGAGTCCGGTCAGCGTGCGGGCGGGATCGACCACGGCGTCGTCCTGCAGACGAATATTCCACTCCTCGAGCAGCGGGCGCAATCCGGCGGAGGGTCCCGTGTCGAGCAGCACGATCAGGCGTCCGCTGTTGTTCAGCCACGCGCGGAGCAGGTCGATCTCCTGCGGGGCGAGTTGTTTCGTCGGGCCGGGAATGACGAGTGCGTCGGCATCCGGCGGAATCTGGCGGGCCTCGCCGAGCAGGAGGTCTTTCACCTCGACGTTGTCGCGGCGGATGTGCTGCGCGATCGCGGAAAAGCCGGTATAGGGGTCGCGATCGTTGATGTCGCGTTCGCCGTGACCGCGCAGGAAATAGACGACGGGGCGGCGCTCCTGGGTGAGGCTGTGCAGCGCGGAAGAGAAGACCTGCTCGCCGCGGAACGAGGACGCGCGCGGGGCGCCGCCGTAGAGCACAGTCGAGTAGTCGATTTCCGTCAATTCGTCGCCGCCGACGATTTTCGTGCGGCCGCCGGTCGAGAAGACAACCAGATTGAGATGCGTCAGATCGTACTGCCGCACCAGGGCCTCGCTGCGCCCGATGTCGCGGTTCGGGTCCACGCGTTCGACGCGAATATGCGGGGAGGCGTGCTGATATTCCTTCAGCAGATTGACCACGTCGTCATACGCGGCGTGATCCGGTTGGAAGAAGACGACGACATCCACGCGGGCGGTGATCGCGCCGAGCAAGCCGAGGGTTTTTTCGGACAGGCTGTAGAAGCGGGCGCGGCTGATGTCGGCTCGCGCGTAGTGGCGGTGCGCGAGATAGTTCACCATCACCGTCAGCGCGAGCGCGAGCAGCAGCGCGACGCCGGTGTCGAGGCCGAACGCGAGGCGGCGTCGGATGCCGCGCCGAATGCCGCGCGCGGCGTCGCTGGCGGGGCGTTCGCTCATTTCCAGTTTCGCGCCTCCACAATTTTGACGGTCGCGAAAAGCATAAGGGCCGTGCCGGAGAGGTAATATACGACGGGCCGCGAATCGATCGCGCCGCGTGAGAATTCGAGCATATGGCTGTAGGACGACAGGTGCGCGCTGACGGCCTGCACGAGGTCGCCGCGCGCGACGTAGTCGAGCAGGCCCGCGAGGAACAGCAGCAGCATGGCGGCGAAGGTGGTGATCGCCGCGACGATCTGGTTGCTCGTGAGCGCCGAGCAGAACAGGCCGATCGAGAGATAGAACATGCCGATCAGCAGCGCCCCCAGATAGCCGCCCGCGAGCGGGCCGGGGTCGGGCGGGGCCATGTCCGCGCTGAAGTAGCGGAGGATGAAAAGATAGATCAGCGTCGGCGTCCACATGAAGGCATAGAAGCTGAGCGCGCCGGCGAATTTCGCGAGCACGACGGCGGTGTCGGTCACCGGCGCGGTCATCAGGGTCTCGATCGTCCCGCTGCGCTTCTCCTCCGCGAAGAGGCGCATGGTCAATGCCGGCACGAGCGCGAGCATCGTCATCCAGAAAAACGGCGAGCCGAACAAAAGATTCATCACCGTGACGCCCGCCGGGCCTTCCGCGAGGACCGACACGAGCAGGGAGAAAATCGCGCCCATGACGATCAGGAAGAAAATGGTCACGATGTAGGCGGCCGGCGAGAGGAAGTAGCCGGTCAGTTCCTTGCGCCATACTGCGAGAAACCCGTTCACGGTTGCGCCTCCGCCTCGTCCGTCTGCGTCAGATTCACGAAAATGTCTTCGAGCGTTGCGGCCTCGCGGTGCAGCTCGCGCAGCGGCCATCCGCGCTGCGCCGCGAGCGCGGCGATGGCGGGGCGCGGGTCTTCATCGCGCGGGGCGCGCAGCATGTAGCGCACCCAGGCATCGCCGCCCTCCGCCTGCACGTCCGCGACGCCGCTGATGCCGCGCAGCGCGGGCTCGACCTCGCCGCGCGGTCCCGCGATTTCCGCGATCACCGAGGCCTCGCCCGTCATGCGGCGGCGCAAGCGATCCGGCGTGTCCGATGCAACGATCCGGCCCTTGTGAATGATCAGCACCCGTTTGCACGTCATCTCCACTTCGGAGAGGATATGCGTGGACAGCAGGATCGTGTGCCGCTCGGCGAGTTCCGCGATGAGGCCGCGCACGAGGCGGATCTGGTTCGGATCCAGGCCGATTGTGGGTTCGTCGAGGATGAGGAGATCGGGATCGTGCACGAGCGTTTCCGCGAGGCCGACGCGCTGGCGATAGCCCTTCGAGAGTTGGCCGATGATCCGATTGCCGACATCCGCGATGCCGCACCGCTCCTTCACCTCGACGATGCGGGCGGGCACCTTGGCGCGCGGCACGCCTTTCAGGCGCGCGCGGAACCGCAGGTATTCATCCACGCGCATCTCACCGTAAAGCGGGCAGTTTTCCGGCAGATACCCGATGCGGCGCCGCACCTCGATCGGCTCCTCTGCCACGTCGTGATCGGCCACGCGCACCACGCCGCCGGTCGCGGGCAGGTAGCCCGCGAGGATGCGCATCGTGGTCGATTTCCCCGCGCCGTTCGGACCGAGAAAGCCGACGATCTCGCCGGGGCTCACCGCGAAGGAGACATCGTCCACCGCGACGCGGCCCGGGTAGTGTTTGGTCAAATGGGAGACTTCGATCATGGCGTCAGCGGGCCTGTATATCCCAATACGTGACTTCCGCCACGATAAAATCCGCCTGCTCGTCGAGGCGAACGAGGCGGAGCTTGACGAATTCGCCGGGCCGCACTTTTTCGAGCGCCGCGGCGACGTCCGCGCCGGTTCGGATTTCCACGTCGTTGATTCGCGTCAGCAGCAGTCCGGGCCGCATGCCGGACGCCGCCGCCGCCCCACCGGCCAGAACGCCCTCGATGCCGAGGCCGTGCGGGAAGCCCGCGCGCATGGCCTGATCGGGCGTGTCGGCGGAGAGCACGAGCCCCAGTCGCTCGCGCGCGAGCTGATCGCCCGATCGGGTGGGGACGGGGACCAGCGCGATCTCCGCCTCGCGCTCAACCGCGCCGTCGAGAAACCGAAGGCGAACCGATTCGCCGATCGGCCGGCGAATCAGCGCCCGGTGGAGCGAAAGCGCGTCCTCGACCGGCGCGCCGTCCAGCGCGAGCACGATGGCGCCGGTGCGGATACCGGCAGCCGCAGCCGGTCCGTCGGGATCGACCGCGCCTACGGTCGGGCGTTCCGACGCGGTGGAAAGCTCGAAGCCGAGCCAGCCGCGGCGAAGGATGCGCGGCGCCATCCAGCCGCCGAGCAATGCGCGCACGCGTTTGACCGGGATCGCGAACCCGATGTTCTGCGCCTGTTGGAGAATCTGCACATTGAGGCCGATCAGCTCGCCATCGAGGTTGACCAGCGGGCCGCCGGAGCTGCCGTAGTTGACCGCCGCATCGGTTTGCAGGATGTCGCGATACACCACATTATCGCGATAGCGCGCCTCGCGGTTGATGCCCGAGAGGACGCCGACGGTGACGGTTTGCGAAAAGCCGAACGGGTTGCCCAGCGCGATCACGGTCTCGCCGAGCAGGAGGTCGTCATCCTGCGCGAAGTCGATCACGGGCAGCGGGCGATCCGCCGAAATTTTCAGCAGGGCCAGATCGTTCAACGGATCGCCCGCCAGCAGCACGGCGTCATACGACTCGCCGTCCGCCAGGGCGACGCGGATGACCGACGCCTGCTCGATCACGTGGTAGTTGGTGAGAATGTAGCCGTCCTCGTCCACGATGACGCCGGAGCCGAGCGAATGGCGGCGCTGTTCGCGCACGAGCGGCGGCGGGAGTATCTCGCTCGGGAAGAGACCGCCTTGCGCGAGGCTGCGCAGATTGAAAAATGCGTCGCGATAGACCACGCGGACGATGCGTTCCGTGCCGATATTCACCACGGCGGGCAGCGCCTTTTCGACCGCCTCCACCACCGGCGTGCGGCGGTTGACGCTCGCCGGCGCGCGCGCCGCCACCGCGCAGGCCAGCGCGACCGAGAGGCCGGTTCTATAAATGGATTGCCGCATGCGGAGGCTCAACAGCAAACTTGGGATTATCCCGCCGGAAGAGGGGGAGTCAAGGCGCGTCCGCGCCGCGGATCAATGCGGCGTCAATGATCGGCGCGCGGCGCGCGGCGCCCGCGATGAGCGCGCGCGTGCAGCAGGCATTGATGCGGCGCGGAATGCCGCCGGTCGCCTCATACAGCGGGTCAAATGTATCGGGCGCGAACAGCGGATCGAGCCGGCCCGCCATCATGACGCGGAACTTCACATACTGTTCGACGTCGCGCCGATCCATCGGCGCGAGCGCATGGCGCAGAACAATCCGGCTCTGGAGCGAGGCGTAGCGCGGATGGCGCAGGCGCCGGGCGAACGCGGATTCGCCGAACAAGAGCACGGTCACGAGTTTCTCCGACTCGGTTTCCAGGTTGGTCAGCGTGCGGATCATGTGCAGGCTGTCCGCTGTCAGGAAGTGGCATTCGTCCACCACTACGACCGCGCGGCGGCCCTCGCTGTAGAGCGCGAGCACGCGTTGGTGGATGGCGTGCAGCAGGTCCTGCGCGGGCGTCGGTCGTTCCGGCAGCGGCAGCCCGAGTTCCGCCGCCAGCAACTTCAACAGCGCAGTCTTGCCCATGCCCGGCGATACGAGGATGAGCGCGGGCTCGACGCGCGCGCGATCGAACCCGCGAAGCGCGAGTTGCGAGAGCAGCGACTTGCCCGACCCGCTCGGCCCGGTCACGAGCGCGACGGACATGCCGTCGCGGACGGCGAGACGCAGCGCGCCCAGCGCCGCGTCTTGCGCCTCGGTCCTGAAGTATAGATCCGGCCGCAGCGCGTCCGCGAACGGATGCGTATCGAAGCCGTAGAATGCGGCGTAATCCGACGGATCCAACAGGTCGGCATCCGGCGTCAGGGATTCGGACGCGCCGCCCGGCAGCAGGCGCTCCACGGCATCCGGGGCGATGAGCGGCGCGTCGAGGTCGTCATCCGCGGCGGGCGGGATGGGGCTGGGCTCGTTCATGGCGCGGCGAGGGCGGGGGCGGCCGCCGCAGGGTCCGGCGTCGCCGCGCGCAGGAGATCGGCGGCCAGGAGGAATCGATCTGCGTTATCGGTGTCCGGGTGGGCGAGCAGGTAGGGCTCGCGCCGCTGCGTGGACAATTCGATCAGCGGGTCGCGCGTGATGAATCCGAGGGGTTCGGGTTCGAACGCGAGGAACTTTCGCGCGCAGGCGAGGATTTTGTCGCGCACATGCGCGGCCTGCGCTTCATCGGCGGCGTGATTGACCAGCAGTCGTATGCGGCCCGGCACGCGCTCCTGCTGCGCCACCTTGATCAAGCTGTACGCGTCGAGCGTGGAGGCGAGGTTCGGTGTTGCCACCACCACCACATCGTCCGCCAGCGAAATGAAATGCAGGACCGACGCGGTGAGACCGGCCGCCGTATCGATCACCACGAGGTCCGCCGTCTCCGCCATACGCCGGATTTCGCGGCCGAGATAGCGCACAAATTCCATCTTGAGGTCGGCGAGTCCGCCGATGCCGCTTCCGCCGCAGATCACCTTCAAGCCGCCGGGCGCCTCGTGGATCAGTTCGTCCATCGTGGCC
Source organism: uncultured bacterium (assembly GCA_937958885.1). Taxonomy (GTDB): domain Bacteria; phylum Verrucomicrobiota; class Kiritimatiellia; order CAIVKH01; family CAIVKH01; genus JAMLJG01. The sequence continues at coordinate 14,535 of CALGMT010000082.1, forward strand.
TGCCCCTGCAGCAGCTCCACGATCGTCTGCCGCGGCGAGAGGCCCGCGAGCACATGAACATTCGCGAGGCCGAGATCCGCGTCGAACAGCAGCGTGCGCACGCCGCGCCGCGCAAAGGCGAGCGAGAGGTTCAACGCGACGGTGGTCTTGCCGACGCCGCCCTTTCCGCTGGTCACGGTGATCACGCGCGGCGCGCGGCCTGCGGCAGGATGGCGTCCGCGCAGGTCCGCGCGGACCGCCGACAGGTTGTTGCCGTGCTGCCGGATCAGCGCGTCAATCTCGCGCAACCGGTCAAGGTCGCGCGGGGCATAGCCGCGCGCGGTGTCCGGAAAATTTTCCGGAAACATCCGCTCGATGAAGCGAATGCGGCTTTCCTCCACGCCGGAAAGGCGGGCCGCGTCCCGGATGCTGTGCGCCGGTTTCTTCATGCGGGCAGCATACCGCCGGCGCCCCCGCTGTCCAGTGCGCGGAAATGCGCGCGGATCGGAACTTGGAACTTGAAAACCACGATGGCATCCGAAGTAATGGAGGTCCTTTGAGGCGCCATGTCGGACATCGTCTTTAATTGCCCCGCGTGCGGGACCCGGCTGAAGATCGATTCGGCGGCTGCGGGATATTTCATTCAGTGTCCTCGCTGCGAAACGCGCTTGCAGGTGCCGCCCGAACCCGGCGCGCAGGCGCAAAGCCTCGACCGGCCCGTTCCCGTGGCGCCCGGCTCCTCCGAATATAAGTTCCGCTGCCCCGAGTGCGGAGGCAAATTGCGGATGGAAAAGCGGGACGCGGGAAGCAGGGCCACTTGTCCGCATTGCCACAAATCGATCGTTATGCCGCAGATTCCCGACGATCCGACTCTTTCTCCGGAGCAGCAGGCGCCAAAGATTTCGGAAGAAGAAATCGCTGCGCTCGCCGCACCGCCGCCGGCATCCCGATCGTCGGAGGAAGTCGAGGCGCTGACCGCGAGGGTCGCTTCGCTGTTGGGTGAAAAGCAGGTGCTGGAAAGCGAAGCCGCCGAACGCGCGGCCCGGATCGAGCGCCTGGAGGCCGATTTGGAACAGGCGCGCGAGGCCGCGCGCGCCGCGGAAGAGGTTGAGTTGTTGCGCCGCGCGAATACGGAACTCGACGCGCGCCGCGCCGAGCTGGAGCGCGCGCTGGCCGATGCGCGGGAGGAAAGCGAGCGCCTGCGCGCCGAGATCGCTTCCGCGCAGACCGCGGCTGCTCCGGAGATGCCCGCGCCCGATGAGGCGCCGCCGCCCGGGCCGTTGCCGCCGAAGTTGACCGAAGCGGAAATCGCGATTCTTGCGGGAGCGCCTGCGGAGTCGATGCCTGCGCGCGATCCGCGCGAGGAGGAACTCGCGTTGCTTCGCAAGGAACTCGATGAGGCGCGCGCGCGCGCCTCTGAAGCAGCCGATGTTCATGCCGCCGATCGCGCGCGCATCGCCTCTCTTGAACACACCTGCGCCGAACTCGATGCGCGCGCCAAGCGCGCCGACGAGGCGGACGCGCTGCGGCGCGACAACGAAGCGCTTGAGCAAACAATCTCCGGCCTTCGCGCGGAGATCGATCAGTTGCGCACCTTGGCAGACGAGGCCCGCCTTCGCGCGGAACAAGCGGCGGCCCCGGCGGCCGACCCGGCGGTCGAGGAATTGAGGATCGATCGCGACCGACTGGCGCGCGAGCTGTCGGACCTCAAGGCCGAAGTCGCGCGTCGCGCTGCGGAAACCGCCGCTGCTCAAGAGGCCTTGAACAAGAGTCGGCACGCCGAGGAGGCGCTGACCGCTGCGCTCAAACTTGCCGAGGAATCCCGCGATCGCGCGATCAAGTCTATTCAGGAAGGCACCGACCAGTTGACCCGCGCCGCGCAGGCGCGCGAAGCCGCACTTCAGGATGAACTCGCTGAATCGCGCGCGTCCGCCGCGCGCGCGGTCGATGCGATGCGCAAGCTGGAGGAGGCGGTGGCCGCGCTCACGGCGGGCGTCAAGCAGGCCGAGACGGTGCGGGAGGAGTCGGTCGCGCGCGCGGCGGCGCTCGGCGCGGAATTGGCGCGCGCGGAAGGTGCGCTGGCGGGCGAACGGACGGCATCCGAATTGCTTCGTCGGGAGCGCGACGAGGCGCGCGCGCTGGCGGAGACCAGAGAGCGTGAGGGCCGCGCGCTGGAAGCTCGCCTGCGCGAGATGGAGACCGCCGCCTCGGAAAGGATGCGCGCGCTGGAAGCGGATATCCAAGCTGCCCGCGCGGCTAGTGCCGAACAGCAAGCCCGTATCGAGGCGTTGGCCGCCGAGCGAGATTCGTTGCGCATAGAATTTGCGGAGCAGCGCGGCAAGCTCGTCGATGCCGAACGCGCAGCGCAGGAGCGGGCCGCGGCGCTTGAGTCCGAACGGGACGCTGCGCGCGCCTCTCTTGCGGAAGCCGAGCGCCGGATGGCGGAGTTGGACGCTCGATGCGCGGAGGTGACCGCGTCCGGCGAAGCGCAGACGCGCGCCCTGCAGGAGCAGGCAGACGTCCTTCTCAAGGAGCGGGACGCCGCGCGCACGGAGGCGGAGACGCGCGCGGCCGAGGCGGATGCCGCGCGCGCCGAGATTGCGCGGCAAGGACAGCGAATTACGGAGCTGGAGTCGGCGCTTGCCGAGAAGCGCACAGCCGTTGAATCCGAGCGGGATGCTGCGCGCGCCTCACTTGCGGAAGCCGAGCGTCGGATAACGGAGCTGGAAGCACGCGTTGCGGAGGTGACTGCGTCTTCAGAAACGAAAATCCGCGCCCTGCAACAGCAGGTGGATGTTCTGCTCCAGGAACGGGACGCCGCGCGCGCAGAGGCCGATACCACGCGTGCTTCATGGGAGACAGAACGTAAAGCATTGCAACAGCATGCTGCGGAAGCCGATCGAGGCAGAGAGCGCTTGATGGAGGAATTGCGCGAAACGCTGACCGCCGCGCAGGCCCGTGCGCAATCGGCGGAACGCGACGGCGCGGCGGCGCGGGCCGAGGCGGAGTCCGCCGCCCGGCGCATCGCAGACCTCGAGCGCGAGTGCAACGAGTTGCGCGCGGCGCGCGCGGGCGCGGCATCCGACGACGAAGAAAAACGCGAACTCGCGAGACAACTGGCGGAAGAACAGCGCAAGCGGGCTGAGGCCGAGTTGGAAGTCAACCGGCTCGCCGCGCGTCTTGAGGCCCAGCCTGTTGGCGTTCCGCCGTCCTCCGATCGCGCTGCGCGGGCGGATCAAGATCGCGCGGAACTGGCCCGCACCATCGAGACACTGCGCGCCGAGCGCGAGCAGATGCAGCGCGAAGTGAACGATGCGCGCCAGCGATTGCACGCGATACTGGCCGCAGGGTCGGAGCAGAAGCACCAACTGGAACGCGTCACCCGCGATTACCAGACGCTGGTGAAGTCGATGTCGGAAGCGCGTCGGCAGGTGGAGCAGCTTGCCGCGGAAAACGCACAGTTAAAGCGAATCGCCGCGCCGGTCACCGGGGACGAAGCGGCGGCGCGCGCGCAGGATCTCGAATCTAAACTGGCATCTTCGGAGAAGTTGCGCGAGGAGCAGGCGCGAAAACTCGCCGCGCTGACGCGCGAGCACCAGATGTTGAAGAAGCGCTACGAGGTCTTTGCCGCCGCATTGAAACACCGGCGCGGATAGCCGCCTTCATTTCACCGCTTGCCGTTTGAGGCGTCCGCCGTTCGGACCCTCGATCCAATCGCCGATCACGATGTCAAACTTCACCCGTGCGAGGTACACCTCCTGATAGTCGCGCTCGCGCGGCCAGTCCACGCCGGTCTCGATCTCCATGAACAGCCAATCGCGATGGATGCGGCGTCGCCACGAAAGACGCGCGCTGTAGGTTTCCACATGGGCGCTGGGTTCGAGCGGGCCGAACGCGCCGATCGAAAGGCCGATCGCGCGGCGTTCGCTCAAGAACCGGTAGAACTGGAAGGTTTGTCCGCCCCGCACACCGTCGCTGCCTTCCGACCATCGGATGCTGGTGCTGGATCGCCTCAAATACACATTCTTTTTCGATTGCTCTAGGTCGAGGGTGGAACGCAGCCCCAATCTTTCTTTGCCATCCCAGAAAAAGATCTGCGTGTACCGCGCGAGGAGATTCGTGCTCGGGCGCGTGAGGCGGCCGCGGAGGCCGATGCGCGGCACGGGTTCCGGTTTGAACTTCAGGCCCGTGTCGATGCTGGTCTTGAATTTGTACACATCGTTGAGGCGCAAGCGCACCGTAGCGGCGCCTTGGTCGGGCGTGCGCTGTCCGACATCTCCCGCGCGGCTGATGTTGGGCGTCAGATCGCTATCGTCGAAGTCGCTGTCAAAAATAAGGTCCACGCGCTCGGAAACGCGCGGCAGGCTCAATTTGGCCCGGAGCTTTAGGCCGACTGACGGCCCACTGTGTTCCCGCGCCTCGACGACGGGCGTCAGGATCACGCGCGAACCTTCTGATTCTTCCGCCTGCGCCGGTTCATACACCAGCGGCGGCTGATTTCCATCGGACGATTGGCGCGGATCGCGCAAACGATCGGCGAGCCACCCGTCCATTCCCTCGCCCCAACTGACGACATAGCCGCATGCGGCTTCGTGATACCGGTCGATCGTATCGATCCATCGCCGATCGGGACGTGGTGTTGACGGCGCGACAGGCGGCATGTCGGCCCATGTGCCTGGCGCCGCCGCCCATGCGGCGAAGAACAGACCGAAAATGGAAGTGCGGCGCAACACCGCCGCGCATCCTTGCCGAGCCGCCGCCGCGAATCAAGCATGCCGCGGAGAGGGCGTTCTTCGAAGACCATAGTTCATGTATCACAAGGCGCGTCGCTGGAATGGCGAGCGGAACGCGCGCTCCGACCAGACAAACCGGACGGGGGACGGAGAAGACGCCGGCGGTTCTGACTCATTCGAAATTCTCCCTTAGCGGCGGCCCTTCGTCCGTAGCCATGGGGACATTTCTGTTGAGTCTGCAAGGGGACATTTTCAAAGAGTCGCGATAGTTCTCGGCCGGAGGGGTTGATTGGCGACGCCCGTCGCTCTACACTGGACACATGCGCGTCGCGTTCGCATTCGCTATGGTATTACTTGCCGCTTGTTTGATCGCGGCCTGCGCGACGCGTGCGCCGCAGGAAGACGCGCAGGCGAAGGCGCGCTACGAGTACAATCGTATCGTGCGGACCTATCAGATTCCGGCGTCCGAAAGCACCAATGAGGTCGAGCGGGCGCTCTTGCTGCATCAAGCGTTCACCGCCTATGCCGCGCTGATCACCAATTATCCGACCGCGCGTCCGTGGGCGGCAATGTCGCTTCGCGCGGTGGCCGCCCTGCACGCCGAACGCGGCGACTGGAAAAAGGCGCTCGAAACGTACGATATCGTGCCCGCCCTATATCCGGACGATGATTGGGAGGTAATCCAGGCGTGGCGCGGGGCGGGCGACCTGCTCTGGAGCGCGCGCATGCCGGCGCTCGCCGTCGAGTATTATCGTCAAATCGTGGAGCGCTTTGACCGGCCCGGCATGCCGCCCGGTTTTGATGCGCATGTGCGGATCGCGCGCGACCGTTTGCGCGAGGCCGCCGCCCCTCCGCCGCGATGAATGCAGACGCCTTCTTTCCGCTGGCCGCGCGCTATCGCGGGGATGCTTCCGCGTTTCCCGGCGTGCGGGAGCGCTCTGCGCGGTTTCGCGTGTTCCCCTACACCGAGCGGCACTTGCAATGCGTGTGGTATGACCCGTCGTTGAGGCCGTCAACCCTGGCCGCGCACGACGGGGAACCGGTCGAGGTCGAGGACGCGGGGGTGTGGAACTTGGAGGCGGGACCCGATTTCCTTGGCGCCGTCCTGCGCGTGGGTGCGGGGCGCCGACGCGTGCGAGGCGATGTGGAGATCCATATTCATCCCCGCGATTGGCTCGCGCACGCGCATCGCGAAGACCCGCGCTACGCCGGGGTGCGCGCGCATGTGACCTTCTTCGACGGCGCGCTCGCGCCGGGCGAATTGCCGCCGGGCGCCGTTCAAATCGCGCTCCGCGCGCCGCTGGCCGCGCGCGCCGCCTTCTCGTTCGACACGATCGATGTGGCGGCCTATCCCTATGCCGCGCGCGCGGAAACGCCGCCGTGCCGGACGGAACTCGCCGGGTGGACGCCGGACGCGAAACAACAGGTGCTCGATGCCGCAGGCCACGAGCGGCTTCGCCGAAAGGCCGTTCGGCTCTCGCTTCGGATCGAGGAGGTCGGGCCGGAACAATGCCTCTACGAGGAAACCCTCGCGGTGCTCGGCTACAAACACAACAAGCTCCCGTTCCGCGCGCTGGCCGCGCGCGTCCCGCTCGCCGAGTGGCGCGAACGCGCCGCCGGCGACCCGCTCGCGGCGCAGGCGATTTTGCTCGGCGTCGCCGGTCTGTTGCCCGAGCGAATTGCGCCGCGCTGGGACGGCGCGACGCGCGCGCAGGTGCGCAGTCTGTGGGATCTGTGGTTCCGACATCGCGAACGGTGGGCGGACCGGTTGATGGAGAAAGGCGCGTGGCGAACGGCGGGCCTGCGACCCGCCAATCATCCCGCCCGGCGGATGGCTGCGGCCGCCGCGCTGTTCATCGCGCGGCCCGACGGCCTGATGCGCGTTGCGGAAAGCGCGACCGCGCCTCGGGCGATTCAAGCGGCGGAGCGGGCGCTGGCCGCCGCGCGCGATCCCTACTGGGATCGCCGGCTGGGATGGGGCGGCCGAGCGCTGGCCGAACCGGTTGCGCTGGTGGGCGAGGAGCGCGCGCGTTTGTTCGTCACGAATGTGGCGATCCCTTTGCTCGCCGCGCAGGCCCGCGTGCCGCCGTTTTCGTCCGGGCTTTTGGACCGCCTCGCGCCGGAGGGCGACAATCAACTGTTGCGCCAAACGGCATTCAATTTGTTCGGTCCGCACCATCCCGGCTCGTGGTATCGCACGGGCGCGCGGCGACAGGGCCTGATCCAGATTTTTCACGACTACTGCCTGAACGACCGATCGCGCTGCGCGTCCTGTCCGTTCCCCGCGCTTCTCCGCGCGCACCGCGCAACGTTCCCGTCCTGACGTTTCGGAGCGGTCCGCGAAGACATAAACGCTTCGAGCCTTGAATCGGGGCGCGCCGGGTGGTATCAAAGTCTTGCTCTCGCCGGAATGATCGCGATACGCGATCTAGGGCATGGTGCCCGCGGCTAGGAACGCTGGAGATACAACATGGCCAAGGTATTGCTCGAAAACGTATGGAAAATCTATCCGGGCGGCGTGGTGGCCGTGAACGATGCAAACCTGGTCATTGAGGACCAGGAATTCGTGGTCCTCGTCGGACCTTCCGGGTGCGGGAAGTCCACGACGCTGCGGATGGTCGCCGGGCTCGAGGAAATCTCGAAAGGCAGCATTTATATCGACGGCAAAAAAGTGAACGATGTTCCGCCGAAAAATCGCGATATCGCCATGGTGTTCCAGAATTACGCGCTCTATCCGCATATGAGCGTGTACAAAAACATGGCGTTCGGCCTCAAACTGCGCGGCTATCCGAAGGCCGAAATCGACGCCCGCGTACGCGAGGCGGCCGACATCCTCGGCATCCATGCCCTGCTCGAGCGCAAGCCGAAGGAACTCTCCGGCGGCCAGCGCCAGCGCGTTGCCGTCGGGCGCGCGATCGTGCGCAAGCCGAAGGCGTTCTTGTTCGACGAGCCGCTGTCGAACCTCGACGCAAAGATGCGCGTGCAGATGCGCACCGAAATCAGCAAATTGCATACACGCCTGTCCTCGACAATGATCTACGTCACCCACGACCAGGTCGAGGCGATGACGATGGGCGACCGTATTGTCGTGATGAAAGACGGCTTCATTCAGCAGGTCGCGCCGCCTTTGGAGCTCTACGACCAGCCCGCGAACCAGTTTGTCGCCGGGTTCATCGGCAGTCCGCCGATGAATTTCTTCAAGGGCCGAATCGAACAAAAAGCCGGCGGACTCTGGTTCAACGAGGGCAAGGGCTCGATCCGCATCGACGACCAGCATGCCGCCCGCCTGCACGGACATGTCGGCAAGGAGATGGTATTCGGCATTCGTCCGGAGGACGTGGCCGACGCGCTCTATGTGACGAACCCGGCGCCTGATCAGCAGCTCAAGGCGCGCGTCGAAGTGGTCGAGCCGATGGGCGCGGAGACGTACCTCTATTTGAATACCGGCGTTCACTCGTTCATTGCGCGCGTGAACGGTTCGGAACAGGCCGCCGTGAACCAGGAACTCACGCTCGTGCTCAACATGAAGAAGAGCCATTTCTTCGACGCGACAACGGGGGCTACCATCGTGTGAGGTCCGGGCCGCCCGGCGGCCCGATCCGCATACGCGACGCGCCATGCCCGAGTGGCTGACGATCATAGGACAGAGCCTGCTGGTGGCGGTCGCGAGCTTCGCCGTGATCGTGGCGCTGGCCAGTCATCTGCGCTACCAGATGCTCGCGCGCCGGTCCCAGGAGGTGAAGACACACGGTCCTGCCGCCAAGTCCGCATTTGAATTGCGCATTTCGCAATGGCTCGGAACCGCGCATCGCGATCCGACGCCATTCACGGTGCTTCGCATCACCCCGTCCGGATGGCCGACGCTGCGCGACGTGCACGGCGAGGAGGCCATGAACGAGATGATGGATCGCCTGCGGGAGCGTCTGGAAAAATCGCTGCGCGCGACCGATGTAGCCATGCGGCTTCAGGAAGACGAGCTCGGCGCGCTGGTTCGCGCGGGGCGCAAAGCCTGCGCCGCGCTGCTGCCGCGCGTCCTGCACAACTTGTCCGACACGCCTGTCCCGCTGGCGAACGGACTGGCTGTGCGCGTCGACGCGCTGGCCGGCATCGCAACCTATCCGGAAGATGGCGACCGCGCGCCGGAGCTCTATCAGAAAGCCGAGCAGGCGCTCGAACGCGCGCGAACAGAAGGCAGCGGATGGCGCGGTCCAGATACGGCGGCAGCCCCGGAACCCGCAGCCGCCGCCGCGCACACCGGCGGGGATGTGGATACCGGCTCGCTGCTCGACCCGCTGACCGGTGTCCTCGCGCCGAATCGCATGGGCGCGGCGCTGCAGAAGTTCGTCGCTGTGCGGCGGCGCGATGATCTGCCGGTTTCGATCCTCGTGCTCGATGTGGATTTATTGCGCCGCTACAATAAACAATACGGTCATCTCATGGGCGACCAGTTGCTGCGCGAGCTCGCCGAATTTCTCCAGAGGAATACGCGGGAAGCCGATCTCATCGCGCGCTGGCACGAAGACCAGTTCGTTGTCGCGCTGGATTGCCCTCCCGCCGCGGCGTTTGTGGTTGCCCAGCGGCTCTGGACCGGCCTTCGGCGGGTCTCGTTCGGCGGAACGGGTCTCCGCATTTCCGCCACGATTGGCGTTGCCGGCTGGCCCGACCACAGCGGGACCGCGCGCGGGTTGTTCGAGGAGGCGCAGCTCGCGCTGCGCGTCGGCAAGAGCAAGGGCCGCAATCAATGCGTGCTCTTCGATGCCGGCATGCGCAGACTTAACATTGCCGCCGCACCGGTGGAAATTTTCTAACCCCGAAACCGTTTCTCAAAACTCCCGATCCCATGATCCATCTCGGCGTTAATATCGATCACGTGGCCACCCTCCGTCAGGCGCGCGGCACCGCATACCCGGATCCCGTCGAAGCCGCGCGGTTGTGCGCACAGGCAGGCGCGCACGGCATCACGGTCCATCTGCGCGAAGACCGCCGTCATATTCAGACGCATGACGTCGAACGACTCGCCGCGGAGCGGCGATTGCCGCTCAACCTCGAAATGGCGAATTCGGAGGAGGTGCTGGCCATTGCGCTGCGCTTGAAGCCGGAGGAGGCGTGCATCGTCCCCGAACGGCGTCAGGAACTCACCACCGAGGGCGGCCTCGACGCCGACGGGCTTCGCGAGTCGCTTGGGCCCGCCATCGACGCGCTGAAAGACAACGGCACGGAGGTCAGCCTTTTTATCGCGCCGGAGCCGCGGCAAATCGACGCGGCCGTCGCGCTCGGCGCGCCGGCGATCGAATTGCATACCGGCGCCTACTGCGACTGCGCGGCGGCCGGCGCGGAACGGGAGGCGGAGGCCGAACTCAATCGGCTGATCGGCGCGGCCTTGCTCGCAAACAGCGCCGGGCTTCGGGTGAACGCGGGACATGGCATCAACCTCGAAAACGTCGCGGCGATTCTGAAGATCCCGCATCTGCACACGCTGAACATCGGCCACAGCATCATTTCGCGAGCGGTGTTCGTCGGCTTGCGCGAAGCCGTCGCCGAAATGCTGCGGGCGATCAACCCATAAGCGCGTCTAGCAGCTCGATCGGATGGTGCGCAGCGCGGCCTGCGCCGTCACGAATTTGTTGACGGCAACTGATGCCGGTCGCCGCAATGGCGTCACCGTCCGGTACGCCCCTCACATACGGCAGCAATCTCAACTCCCCGATCTGCATCGATAGCGCGGCATGTTCCGCCTCGATACCGAACGAGCCGGCCATCCCGCAGCAGCCCGCGGGGATCACGCGCACCGTGTATCCGCCGAGTTCGCGCAGGACGCGCACGCTGGGCGCGAGCGACGCGAGGGCTTTTTGATGGCAGTGTCCGTGCAGATGCGCCGTGCGATTCGCGCGCGCAAAGGCGGAGGCGTCGATCCGGCCTTCCGATAGCTCGCGCGCGAGAAACTCGTCGATCAACAAGACCTTCGCGGCCAAGGCGCGCGCCTCCTGTTGCGCCGCGCCGCGGAGCAATTCCGGATACTCGTCGCGAAAGGTCAGCAGGGCCGAAGGCTCAACCCCAATCAGCGGCGCATCCCTCGAAATCAGCGGAGACAAAAGCGCCACATTCCGCGCGGCGATGCGCCGGGCGCGGCGGAGCAAGCCCTTCGAAATCGCTGCGCGCCCGCTCTCGGCGTGCGGCGGAATTGCCACGCGATACCCAAGCCGCTCCAGCACGCGAATAGCGGCCAGCCCGGGCTCGGCATCCTGAAAGCGCGTGAACTCGTCGAGGAAAAAATAAACGCAGCGCGGAGCGGCGTCGCCTTTATGCCGCTCGCGTTTTCGGAACGCTGCAGCGGCGGCGCGGCCGGGCAATTTCGGCAGCGGACGATGGAGGTCGAATCCAACGGCGCGGCGAAACCAGCGGGCCTCAAGCAGGTGATTCCAGATCGCGGGCGCGATCGACCCCCATCGCGCAAGCGCCGCGAATGAGGCGATCATGCGCGCGCGCAATGGCGTCCCGCGCGCATCATAAAAGTGCTGCAGAAACTCCGCCTTCAGCTTCGCCAGATCGACATTCGTTGGGCACTCCGACGTGCAGCCTTTGCACGACAAGCAGAGGTCCATCACCTCCAGCAGCGAATCATCCGCAAACGGCCGTGCCGGGTCCGGCGGATGGGTCAGCACATGTCGCATCAGATTCGCGCGCGCGCGGGTCGTGTCTTTCTCCTCGCGGGTCGCCATGTAACTCGGACACATCGTGCCACCCGCAAGATGCGTCCTGCGGCAGACGCCCGCTCCGTTGCATTTCTCCGCCGCGCGAAGCACCCCGCGCTCTCGGCTGAAGTCGAAAAACGTTTCATACGTCGGGGTGGGGTGATGCGGCCGATAGCGGTGCGACTGGTCCATCGGCGGCGCGTCGATGATGCGGCCCGGATTGAAGATGCCGTCCGGATCGAACAGCGTCTTGATCTCGCGCATCATCGCATAACACGCGTCGCCGACCATAAAGCGCAGGAACTCGCCGCGCAATCGCCCGTCGCCATGCTCGCCGCTTAGAGAGCCGCGGTACCGCTTCACCAGCGCCGCCACGTCCTCCGCGATGGCGCGGAAAAGCCGATGGCCTTCCTCGGTCTTAAGGTTCAGTAAAGGACGTGCATGAATTTCGCCGGCGCCCGCATGTCCGTAGTAAACGCACGCGCACCCGTGTTTCTGTGAGATCAACGCGTCGAACTCGGCCATGTAGGCGGAGAGATCCTCCACGGCAACAGCGGTATCTTCGACGACCTCGGCGGGCTTGGTGTCGCCCGGCATGTTCATCATCAGCGCCTGCCCCGCGCGCCGGAGGGCCCAGACGCGCTCGACGTCTTCTCCGGTGAGAATCGGATAGGCATAGCCGAGTTGATTCGCGAGCAACACGTTCGCCAACTCCGCTAAAATACGCTCAGCTTCATGGGTGTTCGCGCGCCGCAGTTCGATCAGGAGCAATGCGCCCGGATCTCCTTCGATGAAGAACCGATTGCGCGCATGTTCGCTGTTCGACGCGGTGCATTTCAGAATGAAGCGATCAATGAGTTCGACAGCGCTCGGAGCGAAAGACATGACGGGCACGGTTGCGCGCAATGCGTCCGCGACAGATGAAAAATGCGCACAGAGCAGGGTGGGGGGAGGCGGCAACGGCTCGCAGTTCAGCTCAAACTCCACCCCGAAAAACAGCGTGCCTTCCGATCCGGCGATCAAGCGGCACAAATTAAACGGCTTTGTTGAAGAAGGATCGAACACGCCTGCATCCATCAGCGCATCCAGTGCATACCCTGTGTTGCGCCGCGTGACGGACGGTTTGGGAAACTGATCGGCGATCAGTCGGCGATTCGCCTTGTCGCGAAGCAAATCGCGGACGCCGCGGTAAATCGCTGTTTCAAGCGTGTCGGGTCCTTCGCATTTGCGGTGAAACGCCGCCTCATCGAGCGGCTCAAAAACGACCTCTGACCCGTCGCCGAGAAACCCGCGTGCGGAGACGAGGTGATCCCGCGTGCTGCCGTACACGATCGAGTTTGCGCCGCACGAATTGTTCCCGACCATTCCGCCGATCATCGCGCGGTCGGCCGTGGAGGTCTCCGGCGCGAAAAACAGACCGTACGGGTGAAGGGCCGCGTTCAGATCGTTCCGTATCACGCCCGGCTGCACGCGGGCCCGCCGCCGCGCCGGATCGATCGCGAGAATGCGGCTGAAGTGCCGCCCCGCATCCACAACGATGCCCGCACCCACCACTTGGCCGGCGAGAGAGGTACCTGCGGCGCGCGGGATCAGGCCGATCCGCTGTTCCCGTGCGAACGCGATGAGGCGTCGGACGTCCGTCTCAGATCGCGGGAATGCGACAGCCGCCGGCTGCTCCTGAAACTCCGACGCATCTGTGCTGTACAGCATGCGCGTCAACGGATCGACGTGCAGCTCCCCGTCCAGTTCAAGCGACGTCCAATCGGGCGGCTGACTCAACATGGTCGAATACTGTACATTCGTTGTTTCAAAGGGGAAGAAATCAGAATGCAGAAGCATTCAAATTTCATTCGCATCATGATGCGTAAAGCCCGCATTCTTTCGAGAGGTGCGTCATGGGAACATGACCACTCCCTTTTGATTGCGTTATGCGGGATCATCAAGCTGGTTGAGCGTGAACTGGTGGACCTCAGAGCAGGGCGGGATTTGTCTTAAGCTGCAAATCGTGCCGCGATCGAGCCGCAACGCGGTTGTCGGACTGCACGGCGATGTGCTCAAGATTCGGCTTCAAGCCCCGCCGGTTGAGGGGCGCGCGAACGAAGCCTTACGAGACTTTCTGGCCGATCTTTTTGACGTCCCGCGCGCGGCGGTTCAAATTACACGAGGCGAGGCTGCTCGACGAAAGACCGTCTTCATTCGCGGAGATCCGACGCTCCTCGCGGCCGACAAGCGGTTGACACCGCGTGCGTGACGAGGGGTGTCGCATCGGGTTGGCGCGGTGCTGAACCGATGGGGATGGAATTCCCGGTGAGCGGGGTGCAAGTGATGATGTTTCACGAATACATCGGCATCGACTATTCGGGCGCTCAAACGGCCGAATCCAGCCTCAAAGGCTTGCGCGTTTATCGGGCTACTCACGCGATCGCACCCGAAGAAGTCCTTCCTCCGCCGGGTTCAAAAAAATATTGGACTCGCCGTGGTCTTGCGGCGTGGCTGATTGCGGAACTGACAGACGCGAAGTCTGGACTGATCGGGATCGATCACGGCTTTTCGTTTCCGATTCAGTATTTCGAGGCCCATCAGCTCGACCGCCGTTGGGATGCGTTTCTCGAAGACTTTCATTGGCATTGGCCTACAGATGTCGAAGGCACATACGTTGATCATGTTCGCGGTGGATCATGTGGAAATGCCGGTGCACGGACCGGCGATCCGCGATGGCGGCGCCTGACTGAAATTCGCGCAGGCGGGGCTAAATCTGTTTTTCATTTTGACGTACAGGGTTCGGTTGCAAAATCTACGCATGCGGGACTGCCGTGGCTGCGGCGTATTCGGCAGGCGTGCGGCGCCAAGGTGCACGTCTGGCCATTCGACGGGTGGTCGATTCCTGCCGGCAAGTCTGTAGTAGCGGAAGTTTATCCTTCGTTGTGGAACCGCGCCTTTCCCAAAGGGACGCGAACTGCCGACCAGCAAGATGCCTACGCAGTCGCCGCGTGGCTTCGGCAGGCGGATCTGGATGGAAAGCTTTCCGCCTATTTTCATCCCGCTCTCACAGGCCCAGAAAAGCAGCTCGCCGCCGTGGAAGGCTGGATTTTAGGTGTACGGTGAAACCG
>CALGMT010000083.1 GCA_937958885.1 uncultured bacterium
GAAATCACGGCCAAAATCGCCCGCAAACGCTGCCGCATCTACGAAGTCCCGGTCAGCTACCACGGCCGCACCTACGAAGAGGGCAAGAAGATCAACTGGAAAGACGGCGTCCGCGCGCTCTGGTGCATTCTGCGCTACCGACTGGGAGATTGATCCGATCTGACGGGTTCGAACACGCCTTGGCACCAGTCGTCTTCGTCTGCAAGGTAGCGGAAAAGCGCGCGATCGGGAAACGCGCGGGCCAGGCATGCTTCCAGGTCGCGGCCGCCTGCGCGCGCATACACCACCCGGCCCGTCAGCTGCGGGTCGTTGAACAGAAAACCGGCAGAATAGCGAAAGCGCGTCGCCGGCGTGTCGCAGGCAATCAGCACGAGGCTGCGCTCGGGCAATTCCGTGCTCGCCCGCTCGTGCAAACAGCGGTTGGCCTGCTCATAGTCCGGTCCGTAGATCGGCCTCAATGCGTGCGGCGCATAGGCCCCCGCCGCATGCGCGAAACCCGCGATTGCCACAATGAAAACCGCCGCCCGCCGCGCGGGCGCGCCGACAGACCAGCGCGCGATTCCGAACACGAGTATGGCGAGAATCACCGGCAGCGTATTAAATAAATACCGCGCCTCATACTCGTGACCGAGATAGTCGTAAAAGAAATATACTGCGGCGTGCACGGCAGCTGCTGCGGCGAGAAACCGCACGCGCGGATCGCGTAAAGCGGGCGCCGCAAGCAGCAGGAGGGGTAACGTCACGGGCCAGCCGAGCGCGGCTTGTTCGAACCGAATCAATCGATGCAGTGTGAGCCGCGCGGCCTCTGGCCAGCCGAATCCGGCATGCAGACCGAAGGTCGATTGGAACATCGGGAACAGCGATCGGTCGCCGGTGAAACCATAGCCCAGCGCGAGCGCGCGGCCGTAAATCTCGATGTTCCATATCGCCTGCAACAGCAGGCACGGCAACAGCCCGAGCAGCATCGCCGGCGCGCGGCGCAGGAGGTCCGGAATCGACGCCGGGCGTGCCACCAGGAGGCCGAGGCCAACAGCGGCCGCCGAAATCAGAAACTCATGCGGTCGAATAAGCAGCGAGACGCCAAAAGCGAATCCGGCGATTGTAGCGTTAATAACGGGCGCGCGGCCGAGCGCCGACGCCGAAAGCGCCCATCCGCCCGCGAGGAACATGGCGAGGAATGTCGTATGCGACATCAGCGATCCCGCCAGCAAGATGTTCAATGGCGAGCAGGCGAGCAAGAGCGCGGTCGCGCGGGCGACGGGATCGTCGAAAAAACGGCGGGCAAGGCCATAGGTGGAAACAAGCAGCAACAGATGCGCGGCGAGCGGCAGCGCGAATTCGGAACCGACGCGCAGTCCCGCGGCGAGCAACAACGGATGACCGGGCGTATACTTTGTGAACCATGCGCCGTCCGTCGTCATCATGACGTGAGGCTGGAAGAAAGCGAGCGGGCATTCCGGCGCAACGGCCGCCCATTGTCCGCCAGCAAGTATGCGCGCCTGAAACAGGTGGCTGATTGCATCGGTGACATGCGGGATGCCGTCAAACACGATCCAGTAGGTCGCGAGTGCGCTCGCGGCACCCCACACGAGCAGCGCCGTCAGGAACGCAGCGCGCGAAGAATGGAAGAGAAGCTCCCGTGTTCGTTGAATCAAGGCCGGCGACACAATCGCCAGTAGGCCCGCGACAGCCAGCGCAGCGCCGAACACCTGCTGTCCCGCCGAAAATTGGTGCAATTTTTCGGCCGATAGCTGGCCGTCCCCGGACAGCATCCGGCCGAGCGCCGCTAGCGGGAGCGCCTGCATTCGCGCCGCGACGACGGCCAGAATCCCGATCCCGGCGCAGACGCCGGCGCCAATGCGCGTCGCACGCGCCTCGGTGTCGTTGGACGGGCTCGGCGCCATTACGATGTCTGGACCACATCCGCGCCGGCCAGCAAATGCGCCGCATCCAACTCGCGATTTTTCCATTCATCCATCTGGCGAATGATGAAGCGACCGGCCGCGAGCATCAACCAAAGCGATCCTCCGGTGATCAACAGATCGCGAACCGGGACGGGGCCGATCGGCGCGAATGCCAGACCGGAAAGCGCCAGGGCCAGCACCCCGCCCGCCGCAAGCACCGGAATGGAGAAAACGGCGTCAATGGCTCTCTGCAAAGAGGAGGTTGGGAAAGCGGGCAAGACTTTCTTCGAAAAAAAATGGAACAAAAGTCCGATCCCCGACAGCACAGCGGCCAGATGAAACGCGAGGTGCGCCGCGATGCCCGTCGTCAGAAACGCAAATCCGGCCGAGAGCAGCGCGAACGATCCGAACATCCTCAGCGGGGTGTAGAACAGGGCCGTGATCAGAATGACTTGCAGAAAAACGATCCCGTCGCGAAGGACATGGAGCTTGCTCTCGCCCTGGCGCTCTTCATACGGCATCGGAATTTCGCGGATGACGATGCCGGGGTCGAGAACACAGCGCGCGCTCATCGCGGGTGTGTAAGAAAGGCCGGACGGCAGCGGCAGGACGCGCGGCAAGAGCGAACGCTTCAAAAGACGCATTCCCGATGCCGTGTCGCGTATATGTTGCCCGGAAATGGCCGAGAGCAGGAGGGCGTACAGGGTGTTGCCCACGCGCCGGATGGCGGGCATGCGGCTGTTGGGATGCAATCGGGATCCCAGAACGATGTCCGCCCCGGTTCGCTGCAATTCCCGGTAGAGATCGAATATGAAGCCGGGGTCGCATGTGCCGTCCGCGTCCATAAAGCCGAGCAAGTCGCCGGAGGCGGCCGCGTATCCGGTTTCAATGGCTTTTCCATAGCCCCGATTTTTCTCGTAGGACACGAGCCGGACGCCCGGCACGGATCGCGCGAGTTCGACGGTCCGATCGCGGCTGCCGTCGCTGACCAAAATGATTTCGAGCTGACGCACGCCTGCCGGATACGCGGCGCGATTTTGCGCAACCGCAACAGCCCGCTGCAGTGTGCCGACAACCGCGTCCTCCTCATTGTACGCCGGTATGACGAGCGAGATCACGTGGCCGGGCGTATCCGTGTGTGTGTCCATCCTGTCCCCGTAAAGCGGACCGAATTGATACTCGATCCGGCGGATGGGATAAAGTAGAACCTTCGTCCATGTCCGATGGAACCACCGACCCGGCCTCCGCGTTCGATGCGTACGCCCGCGATTATGACGCGGCGCTTCAACGCGGACTAGATTTATCCGGCGAAACGAAGGACTATTTTGCCGAAGCGCGTGTCCGCATTCTTCGCGAAACACTCGATCGCAATCGCCGTCCAGCCGGACGCATACTCGATTTCGGATGCGGAACGGGCGGATCGATACGCCACCTTTGCGCTTTGCCCGGCGCTGCAGGCGTCTGGGGCGTCGATCCGTCGGAAGCCTCGTTGCATCGGGCGCGCGCCGAGCATGCGGGCGTCATATTTTGCGCGCCTCGCGATTTGCCGGAAACCGAGCGATTCGATCTGGTCTTCTGTAACGGGGTTTTCCATCACATCCCGCCGGCGGAGCGGCGCGCCATCCTCGAGTGGATCCGCGCCCGCATGAACCCGGACGCATGGTTTGCGCTGTGGGAGAACAATCCATGGAATCCGGGCACCCGATGGGTCATGAGCCGGATTCCGTTCGATCGGGATGCCGTCACGCTAACCCCGCCCGAAACCCGCCGCCTCCTTTGTTCGGCGAACCTGGAGGTGATCGACCAGTCGTTTTGGTTCTATTTCCCCGCGGCGTTGAAGCGGTTGCGTCCGCTCGAACCGCGCCTGTCGCACATCCCGTTCGGCGCCCAATACCAGACGATCGCGCGCCGGGGGCGCGCTTGACGTAATTTACTGCGTTTAGTACGTTCTAAACGAATGACTCGGGATGCACAGACGGCGGCGGCGGTCTGGGAACTCGTGGAGGCGGGGGGGCGCACGGCGCAATCCTTCGGCTTGAGCCGCCTGTTCGGGCAACTCTATATGCTGCTCTATATGAGCCCCGCGCCCCGCTCGCTCGACGAATTGGCCGCCGAGCTGGGTGTCAGCAAGGCGAGCGTCAGCGTCGTTTCCCGCAAACTCGAGGCGTGGGGCGCGGTGCGCAAGGTGTGGGTCAAGGGCGACCGGCGCGATTTTTACGAAGCCGAAACGGATTTCAGAGCGATTTTGAATGGGGGCCTGCTACTCTCGCTCGGAAAGAAGCTGGAGTCCGCCCGCATCCAAATCGAACGCAGCCTTGCGATGGTGGAGCAGAGTGGCGGCGATGAAGCGCGGCGCCGCTTCCTGCGGGAGCGGCTCAAACAGGCCGAACAACGGCGGAAACGCATCGCGAATCTGATAGATAATCCATTGCTGCGCAAATTGTTGTAGATGGACGGACCTTGTGGGGTCCTCGACGGAGTATAGTATCGGCGGGTTGGTTCAGCGGGAACTGACCGGGACGAAGTCTGTCCGCATGCGCTCAATTTCAGAGGCTTTTTCCTAATGGACCGATGGGCATTCAGATTCTTGCTCTTCTATATCGTGATCCTCTGCGTGCAGCCGCAGAACCGATTCACATTTCTGCACCCGCTGCGCATCGCGAATCTGAGCATCCTCATCGCGGTCGCGTTGCATTTCTTCTCCTTTGCGCAGGCGGGCCGCCAGTTGATCCGATTGGGCCCCGCCACCATCTTCGCCCTGTTGTTGATGTTCTTCGGCTACATCTCCAACAACGTGGGCGTGATGCAGACCAGCAGCGCCTGGAACGGCAACATCGACATCATCATGAAAAACTCCATCGTCCTCATTCTGGTCGAGGCGATGGCGACGACGGTGCCGCGCGTCTGGGCCGTGCAAGCGACATTGTTCTTCTCCGTGCTCTGGTGGGTGAAGGGCGGATTGCGGCTCTCGTCCGCGGGCGCCACGTACGCGGGCGACCGGCTCATGGGCCCGGCGGTGTCGATGATCGAGAACCCGAACGGCTTCGCCTACCTGATGACCCTGATGATCCCGATCTATTTGTACTTTTTTCTACACAGCGGCCGAAAATGGATCAGTTGGGCGAGCTTGGCCACCGCTATCGTCTGCGTGTACATCGTGCTCGAAACCGGTAGCCGCACGGGAGTCGTGGCGCTGGGTGTAGCCGGCCTGTTTCTGATCCCGAAATATGCCGCCAAGCACAAGCTGGCGCTCGTGCTGGGGGCGGTCGCCATCTATTTCATCATGGCGGAAGTCAGTCCGGGCAACATCGAGCGCTTCAAGAGCATCCCGCAACAAGCGCGGTTGTTCTTCGGCAAGGACGACGACCCCGCGCAGGAATTCCGCGATCTCAGCGATATGGACCAGGACGAGCAGAGCGCCTGGGAGCGCCGCATGAAGAAAAAACAAACATGGGCGCTGGTGAAGGAATACCCCGTGTTTGGCGTCGGGGTGAACGCCGACGATGCGTTGGTCGGCGAAAAATACCCCTATGCGACAGGCCAGGTGCACAACGAAATCCTCTATGCGGGCAAGCAGATGGGATTGATCGGAATGGGCCTCTATTCCTCCCTCGTGCTGACGCTTTTCTTTTCCGGCGTCCTGATCCAGCGCCGGATGAAGAAGGTGTGGCCCGCCATTTCGGATCTGGGCTGGACCTATAAAGTGCAGGCGATTGTTATCATGGCCGGCGGCTTCTTTTCGCCCATTCCATGGAACGCGATCACGATGATCCTGGCCGGCTCCGCCTCGGCTTTGCTGGCCAACCTGCGGGACCAGCAGTATCAACCTACATGAACGAGGCTCCTCCAGCGCGCGATCGCCAGATCAGCGTGTACGATGCGTCCGGACGCGATCGCATCGCGCTTTCCGCCTGGCGTCAGATGGCCCGCGAGCTGATCGAGTTTCGGGAGCTGGTGCATCGCCTCGTCATGCGAAATTTCACCTCGCAATTCCGCCAGTCGTTTCTCGGCGCGCTGTGGATTGCGTTCCCGCCCATCGCCACCACGATGGTCTTCGCGCTGCTCCGCAAGGCCAGCATTGTCGATATTCCTATGGAAGGCATCCGGATGCCGTACGCCTTGTTCGCGCTTGTCGGCGTGACGATCTGGGGCACGTTCACGCAGGTGGTGCTCGCGGCGACCGGCGCTATCAATGCGGGCGGGGCGCTGGTCTCGAAGGTTTACTTTCCGCGCGAAGTCCTTGTGATGAGCGCGGTGGGTGGCGCCTTGATCGGCGCCTTAATTCGGACCGTTGTCGTGCTTGTGAGTTTTGCGACCTTTTTTTATGTGCCGCATTGGCAAATCATCCTGACGCCGATCGCCCTGATCCCCATGCTGTTTTTTGCGGTGGGCATCGGCTTGTTCTTCGCGCCGATCAACACCATGATGCACGACATGGGCCGGATTTTGGAGTTTGTCTTCCAGTTCGGCATGTTCCTGGTCCCGACGATCTATCCGACGCCCTCCATCGATCGAGCCGAGACGGCCTGGCAGGTCGGGTTGTTCTGGTTGCACCGACTCAATCCGGTTTCCTATTCGATCGACGCGGCCCGCGCGCTCATCGACACGGGCTCGTATGCGTTCGGCCCAGGCTACTTCGCGTCCGCGGTCCTTGGCTTCCTGGTCTTCGCGATCGGCTGGCGCTTTTTCCACGTTTGCGAACCTCTGCTGGCCGAGCGGTTGTGAGCTTCATGGCGCCCGACACCTCCATCCTGGTCGAAGACGTGAGCAAGAAATTCGCGCGCTCGCTCAAGAAGGTCATGATCTACGGTCTCGTGGACA
Source organism: uncultured bacterium (assembly GCA_937958885.1). Taxonomy (GTDB): domain Bacteria; phylum Verrucomicrobiota; class Kiritimatiellia; order CAIVKH01; family CAIVKH01; genus JAMLJG01. The sequence goes on from CALGMT010000083.1 coordinate 6,726, forward strand.
TCGCGCGCGCGGCGCTCATCCCGCATCGCCACCGGTCGGAGGGATTGCAGGGCCGTATGGCCGACGCGGCGGGGCTCCCGCCCGAATCGAAACCGGTCCGCGATGATGAGTTGCGCGCCTCCGAGTTCTGGGCGCTGCGCAATGTGTCGCTGGAGGTCAAACGCGGCGAGTGCGTCGGCCTCATCGGCGGGAACGGCGCCGGCAAAAGCACCCTGTTTTCAATCTTGAGCGGCATCTACGGCCCCTCGCGCGGGCGCGTCAGCCTGCGCGGGCGCTTTCAAGCCCTTATCGCCCTCGGCGCGGGATTTCATCCCATGCTCAGCGGGCGCGAAAACGTGTACATCAATGCGGCCGTCCTCGGCATGACCTCCAAGGAAATCGACCCCCTGATGGAGCGCATCATCGAGTTTGCCGGCATCGGTCCGTTTATCGATGCGCCGGTCAAAATGTACAGCTCCGGGATGCTCGTCCGGTTGGGCTTTGCCGTCGCGGCGCACATGGACCCCGACATCCTGCTGGTGGACGAAGTGCTGGCCGTCGGCGACGCCGCGTTCCAGCAGAAGTGTCAGGAATTCTCGCTGAACCTGATTCATTCCGGCAAGACGATCATGATCGTCGCCCACAACATGCTGACCATTCAGGCCATGTGCAACCGCGTCGTCTGGCTCGACAAAGGCCGCATCGTGCAGCAGGGCGAAACCACATCGGTTGTGCGCGAGTACAAACGCTTCATGGCCGCGCAGTGGACGCGCGTGGAGGATTCCGGCGAGGCCCCCGCCGGCGGGCGTCCGGCGATGATTACCGACGTTCAAATCATCCAACGCGGGAAGCCGATCGACAAAGCCCTCATTGCCGGCGAGCCGGTCCGTATCGAAATCCCTGTAGAGTGCAACATGGATATCCGCGGCGCGCGTGTATGGCTGAATTTCTCGGCCGCAGAGCGCGAGTTCCCCGTGATCGGCGCAAGTATGTACACGGATGGCCACCACCTTGACCTCTCGAAGGGCGCGAACCGAATCGTCGTCGAGTTCGACGCGCTGCCCTTGATGCCCGGCTTCACCTACCGACTGTACATCGGCATTCGCGACCTCGCGTGCTACACCATGATTGCGGACAGCTTTGCCAGCCCGATTCTCGACGTCGCGGAGGGCGGGGTTCCCTGCCGGAACGGCATCGGGCGAACGCGCTTATTG
>CALGMT010000084.1 GCA_937958885.1 uncultured bacterium
GCCGGGTTGCCGATGGTCAAACGGATGAGCAGTACGTCAGCAGGAAAGAAGGCGAGGCTGTGCGACTGAATGCGCTGTAGGAAAAGAACTGGCGACTGAAGCGATTGGTGGCAAGCCAGGCGCTGAACATCCAACTGCTCAAGGATTCGGCGGCATGATATAGTGTATAGTGCACGATTGACCCCGCTCGTGCCCCGCTCGTGGACCCCGCTCGTTCTTCGCCGTCCGAACGGGTTGTCCAAAGGAGAAAGAACGCCGTCGCACAGCCCACGATTGCCGCAAAACCATTAAGCCGCGGCCTTCTCGAACCTCGGAACGTTCGTTTGTCGCCTTTCAATGCAACGCGAAGGCGGTTTGCCTCGACGCTGTCGCTGCACCATCAGTTTTTCTGCCTTATGCCGGAGCTGCCTGTCAGACGCCTGCCCATCGCAAGCATCCCGAAACGCCCGGCGCGGTTCATTGGCCGAACGAACCCGCCGTATTCGTCTGGCGACTGGCAATGGTTTTGCTCGCGTGTCCCGAGACTACGAACGAATCGATTGAGAGTCTGCCATCATCGAGGAACTCGCGTCAATCGACGCGCATCGCGTTTGGGTCGGGCCGTTGATGCTCGATGTCGGGTTCAAGCTGCATACCCGCAGGCCGCTCCACGGCGTGGCCTCGCGCGATCCGCGGCATGCGGAGGAGAATCCCGATTGGCGCAGGTCCGGTTTTTTTGATATGCGACATGCGTTGCGAGGTGCAAACCAAGGCGAGCGGTTAATGGGTCTGTTGTCCAAAACGAGCGAATACGGCGTGCGCGCGATGATTTATCTGGCGCGCCAGAAGCCGGGAACCGCGTGCTCGGTAAAAGTGATCGCGCGCGATCTCAAGGCCCCCTTCCACTTTCTGTCCAAAATCCTGCAGGCGCTGGGGGAGGCAGGGCTCCTGCACACCGCGCGCGGCGCGGGCGGCGGCGTTCGCTTGGCTCGGCCCGCCAATCAAATATCATTGGGCGACATCGTGGTTGCCATTGAAGGAGACGCCCTGTTCACGTCCTGCTTCCTGGGGTTGCCCGGATGCAGCGACCGGACGCCCTGCGCGTTTCATTCAGAATGGTCGAAAAAACGGCGACAGTTGGATGCCCTGTTCGCGCGCGCGACGCTTGAACGTCTCGCGCGAAAAGGCTTGCGAATCTAAAAGGAGTTGACGGCATGACAGTCGAACATCTGCATTTAGCGTTGAATCATCTGCCCTTCCTGGGGGCCGCGTTTGCCCTCATTCCACTGTTGATCGGTCTCTTCACCGGCTCGCGGACGACGCTGATCGCGGGGTTGCTCATCGCCGCGTTGGCCGGGTGGACGACGCCGCTGGTCATGTACACGGGCGAGGAGGCCTACGATCGCTACGAAAAAGGGCCTGTTGCCGCGTTCCTGGATGCGAAGGCGGAACACTATTTGGAAGAACACGAGGAACGCGCGGAGGCCGGCGCCAAGGTGATGTACGCCTCCGCCGTCGTTGCGACGATCGGACTGCTGGCCGCCGCGCGAAACGCGCGGTGGACGCGCTACGCGGCGATGGCGTCCGTGGCGCTGTGCGTGGGTTCCGTCGCGGCGGGCGTCTGGATCTCCGAAGCGGGCGGCAAGATTCGCAGGCCGGATTTCCGGAATGAGTTTTCTGTCGAACGGGTGCACGAGACCCGCACACATCGTCGTGACGACGATTAGACGCTGAGTGCCCCGCGTGCCTCGCGCGCTGTTTGCATGACCTTGAAAATACCATCGCGATGGCCTCGATCGCGTGCTTGACATCCGATAGGGAGGCCCTCTAGATATCTATAGTCAAGCGTTCGGCTACTCGTGCGCTGACGGAAAAACGGAGGGTCCGATGCAATTCACGCGAAGACAAGCAATCAAAGGCGGCGCTTCTGCGCTTGCTGGAACCATAGCCGCAAGCGCGTTGGCGACAATGGGCATGCCGGCGCATGCCCAAGATAAAAAGTCCGATAAAAAGCCGAAGTTTAAGTGGCGGCTCCAAACGTACGCCGGATCGGCGCTGGGCGAGCATGTCATTAAGCCGTCCGTCGATGCCTTCAACATCGCAGCCAACGGCGAGATGGTCATCGAGCTTTACTACGCCGACCAACTGGCGCCCCAAGGCGAACTGGTTCGCGCATTGCAGCGCGGGATTGTGGATGCCATCCAGACGGACGAGGATTCCGCTCAATCTCCCGTGGATGTGTCCATCTTCGGCGCGTACTTCCCGTTCGCGTCGCAGTTTTCGCTGGATGTGCCCACGCTGTGGAATTGGTATGGCCTGAACAAAATTTGGGAAGAAGCCTACGCCAAGGTGGATAACGTCACCTTCCTCAGCGTAGGGTCGTGGGATCCGTGCAATTTCGCCACCACGAAACCGATCCGCTCGATGGACGACTTCAAGGGTCTCCGAGTGTACATGTTCCCGACCGGCGGTCAGTTTATGAAGCAGTTCGGCGTGGTGCCGGTGTCCCTGCCCTACGAAGACGTTCAGATGGCGATTCAGACCAAGGAGCTGGATGGCGTGTGCTGGTCGGGCATTACCGAAGTGTACACAGTCGGTTGGGCGGACGTGACCAAGTATTACCTAACCAACCCCATCTCGGGCGCGTGGGCCGGCGCGTACCTGGTGAACACCAAACGTTGGAATGCGCTGCCGGAGCACCTCCGGATGCTGTTCAAGATGTGCATCGACTACTCGCACTATTACCGGCTGCACTGGTACTGGTGGGGCGAGGCGCACTACCGCGTCAAAGGCGGCAAACTGGAGCTGACGTCGATTCCGGAATCGGAATGGGACCCCGTGCGCAAGGCGGCCTACAAGTTCTGGGACGACACGGCCAAGAAGAGCGCGAACACGGCGAAGGTCGTGCAGATCATCAAAGAATACGCGGAGATCATGGAGAAGGCCGGTCCGCCATACCGCTGTTCCTGATGAAATCACCTCCCGCTTCAAGGACGCAGGGGCGGGAATAGTTGCCTGCATATCGGCGTCTCCTGCGCGTCCAACAAAACAGCGGGCGCGCAGGAGCCCGGTATGAGGTGCTACATGCATTTCTGTGCCGCCACCGTTGATGCTCTAGACCATGTGCCAGGCTGGCGGCGATGGATCTTTTGAAGCAAATACTTACCAGAGGGACGATGTTATCCGAAGAGACCTTGTTCGCAGCCGCACCTGATCGAAAACGAATGCCGGCAGCCATTCGCGGGTACGTCCGCGTCGTGGACAAGATCGGCAAGGCCGCGGGCGTCGTGGCCATGTTTCTCACGTTTGTTCTGCTGGCCATCCTCATTGAATCTTCCGCCGCCCGCTTGTTCTTCGGGGTCTCTCACATCTGGAGCGTTGAGGTCGCCATGTTCACCATGTCGGCCTACTATCTCCTGGGCGGCGCATTGTCGGAGCAGGACGACTACCACGTGCGCATGGATTTGTTCTACAATCGGTTCTCGCCCCGCACAAAGGCGATCATGGACAGCATTACCGGCTTGCTCGTCATCTTCTACCTCGTCTTTTTGTTCACGGGCGCGGTGAGCAACACGCACTGGGCCTGGACGAACAAACAGGTCAACTTCTCCGCGTGGGCGCCGCCGATGACGCCGATCAAACTCATCATGACCGTCGGCGTGTTGCTGATGCTGCTGCAGGTCATCGCGACATTCTTCCGCGACCTTTCAAAAGCCTTGGAGCGATCCCTCGAATGAGCCACGCACAAATTGCCCTTTTCATGTTCACGACCATGCTCGTGTTGCTCGCCACCGGGCAGCGCTTCTTCGGCGTCATCGGCTTCGTGGGCATCGTCTCCGCGATCACGCTCTGGGGCCCGGAAACGGCTTCCATGCCGTTCGACGCGGTGATCACGACGCTGAATTGGTATCCGCTGCTGACGCTCCCGATGTTCATTTTTATGGGGTACATGTTCGCGGAGACGGGCATCGCGAGCGATTTGTACCGCATGTTCCACGTCTGGTCGGGCCGCATCCCGGGCGGACTGGCGATCGGCACCATCGCGATGATGATTTTGATTTCGGCGATCAACGGCTTGAGCGTGGCGGGGCTCGCCATCGGCGCGACCGTGGCGCTGCCCGAGATGCTGCGGCACGGGTACGACAAGCGCATGGTCACGGGTGTGATTCAGGCCGGCAGCACGCTCGGCATTATCGTTCCGCCCAGCGTGGTGCTCGTGTTGTACGGCATGATCGCGCGCGTCCCGGTGGGCCACCTCTGGTTCGCGGGCATCCTGCCGGGTCTTCTGCTGGGCGTATTGTTTATCCTCTACATTCTAATCCGCTGCGCGATCAATCCTAAGATGGGACCCGCCATGTCGCGCGAGGAACTATCGGCGATTTCAATGAAGGAGCGGCTCAGACTGCTGCGGGCCGGCGTGATCCCGATGCTCATCTTCGCGGTCATGACGCTCCTCTTTTTGGGCGGCATCACCAGCCTAGTCGAATCGTCCGGCATCGGCATGCTGACCACCATTCTCGCGGCTTGGGCGAAAGGGAAATTGACTTGGAAGGCGCTGGTGACCGTCGCCCGTAAATCATTGGGGGTCAGTTGTGTGTTCATGTGGATCATTCAGTCGGCGCTGCTCTTCTCGACGGTCTTCGACGGCTTGGGCGCGGGCAAGGCGTTGGAGCAACTTTTTCTGGGTCAATGGCATTTGTCGCCGCTGGCGATCATCGCGCTGATGCAGGCCTCCTTTCTGCTGATGGGCGTTTTCCTCGATGACACCGCGATGCTGGTTATCGTTGCGCCGCTGTATGTGCCGCTGGTCAAAAAACTGGGGTTCGACCTGGTGTGGTACGGCGTGCTGTACACCATCACCTGCCAGATTGCCTATTTGACCCCGCCGTTCGGCTACAATCTCTTCCTGATGCGCAGCATGGCGCCGCCGGAGATCACGCTCAAAGACATCTACCAGTCGATTTTCCCGTTCGTGCTGGTGATGATTCTGGGGCTCGTGGTGATCATGTTCATCCCGGAGATCGCGACCTATCTGCCGCAGAAGTATTTCAGCAAGTAGCGCGCGCGGAGCACGTCGGCCGCGCTTGCAACGGGCAGGCGCCAAGCGCTTGTGCTTCTAGATTTGCTCGAAATAGCGGGCGCGCTCCCAGTCGGTTACGGCCCGATCGTAGGCGTCCGCCTCGCATCGGGCGGTGTGCACATAGAAGTCCACCACGGCATCCCCCAGCGCGCGGCGGGCCAACTGGCTGCCGTTGAGGCGTTCCGCGGCGTCGCGCAGGGAGATCGGCAGCGCCGGCAAGGAATTGTCGATGTAGGCGTTGCCCTCATAAACAGGGCCGCAATCGAGATCCTCGTCGATCCCGGCCAGCCCGGCCAGAATCATCGCCGCAAAAGCGAGATAGACGTTGGCGTCGGCGCCGGGCATGCGGTTCTCGATCCGGAACGACGAGCCGTGCCCCACCACGCGAAAACCGGACGTGCGGTTGTCCGTCGCCCAGACCATCTTCGTCGGCGCCCAGCTCAACGGCTGGTAACGCTTGTAGGCATTCACGGTCGGCGCCATGAAATAGGCCAACTCCGGCGTGTATTTCATGAGTCCGCCGAGAAATTGGCGGAAGACGCGGGAGCCTTCGTTCCGCTTCGCGTCCCAGAACAAATTCTTCCCGTTTTTCCACAGGCTGAGGTGGATGTGGCAACTGCTGCCCGCATCCTTGCTCGTGTATTTGGGCATGAACGTGATGCATTTGCCGTGCCGCGCGGCCATATCCTTCGCCGCTTGTTTGAAGATCACGTGCTTGTCCGCCATCGCGATGGGATCGTCGTAGAGGATGTTCAGTTCATGCTGGCCGCAGCCCCACTCGCCCTTGGTGGATTCCACCACGATGCCGGCCTCGTCGAGCATGCGGCGCATCGTTCGGAATAGGTCTTCGTCGCGCGTGGGCTGCATCGTGTGGTAGTCGATGCGATAATCGCTGGACGGCCGCAGCGAGGTGTATCCACTCGCGAACGCCTCGTGATAGCTTTGATTGAAAAGATAAAATTCCAGCTCGCTCGCCATCTTGCAGGAGAGCCCTTGCGCCGCCAGACGCTCCACCTGACGCCGCAGTACGCTTCGCGGCGCCTCCTCCACGAGCGCGCCGTCGTGGTGGCGCAGATCGCACAACACCAGCGCGGCACCCTCTTGCCATGGGACCAGCCGCGCCGAGGCGGGGTCGGGCGCAAGGGCGAAATCCCCGAACCCTTTATCCCAGTTGGCCAGCGCGAACCCGTCCAGCGGATCCATTTCCATATTCACGACCATCAGGTAGTTGCAGACGTGCGTGCCGTGTTCCAACACGCTGTTCAGGAAAAACGAGCCGGTCGCCCGTTTTCCCATCAACCGTCCCAGTACATCGGGAAACGCAACGATGACCGTGTCGATTTCTTTCGACCGGATTTTGCGCTTGATGGTTTCGATCGCGGTGGGTTCGGGGTTTTTCATGGGGGACTCCTGCCTACAGGGCGATATAGACATTCTTGAGCTCGGTGTAGCCCTCCAGAGCGGCCATGCCGAGATCGCGTCCGAGCCCGCTCTGCTTGAAGCCGCCGAACGGAGCCTCGACATGCACGCTGGAGTGCGAGTTGACGCTCAACACCCCGCTCTCGACGCGTTTGGCCACGCGGATTGCGCGCTTCAAATCATTGGTCCAAAGCGAGCCGCTCAAGCCGTACGGCGACGCGTTGACCTCGCGGAGCATCTGCTCCTCGTCGTCAAACGCGCGCACGCAAACCGCCGGCCCGAAAACTTCCTCGCGCCAGATCCGGTCCGTCGTTTCGCAGCCCAGCACGACGGCGGGGCGGAGGTAATAGCCCTTGCCGTCGGGCCGGTCGCCCCCGCACGCGAACGTCCGATTCGCCTCGCGCGCGGAGACCAAAAAGTCCTCGACCGAGTTGCGTTGCGCGGCCGACACGAGCGGGCCGACCTGCGTTTCGGGCCGCGATGGATCGCCGACAACCAGGCGACGCGTCGCCTCGACGAACTTCTCCACGAAGGCGTCGTACACCTTGCGCTCGACAAACACCCGGCTGCGCGCGCAGCAATCCTGTCCGCAATTCGCGAACACGCTCATCGGCGAGCTCGCGGCCGCTTGGTCGAGGTCGGCGTCGGCGAAAATGATATTGGGCGATTTGCCGCCCAGTTCGAGGGATACGCGCTTAATATCCCTCGACGCCAACTGCATGATGTGCGCGCCGATTTCCGTCGAGCCGGTGAACGAGATCTTGCGCACGAGCGGGTGTTGAACCAAGACGTCGCCGATTTTGCCTCCGGACCCCGCCAGCACCTGCAACACGCCGGCCGGCAGGCCGGCCTCGTGCGCAAGACCGCCCAGCCGGAGCGCCGTTAGCGGCGAAAGGGACGCGGGCTTGAGAACCACGCAATTCCCCGCGGCCAGCGCAGGCGCCACCTTCCAGGACGCGATGGGAAAAGGAAAATTCCAAGGCGTGATCGCGGCCACGACGCCCATCGGCTGCCGAAGCGTGAAATCGAAACCTCCGCGCGCGACGGGAATTGTTTGCCCGAAGAACTTGGTGACCGCGCCGGCGTAATATTCAAAAATTCGCGCGCTGAGTCCGACCTCGTCGCGCGCATCGGAAATCGGCTTGCCGATGTTCCGCATCTCCAATTGCGCCAACTCCTCCTGATGCTCGCGGATGAGACGCGCGATGTTGAACAGGATCTCGGCCCGCTTGCCCGGCGCCAGGTCGCGCCAGCCGTCTTCGAACGCGCGCTGTGCGCCGTTTACCGCTCGCTCAATGTCGTCCGCATCGGCGGCTGCGACCTCGCACCAGCTCGATTCGGTGGCGGGATCGATGAGCGGCGTAACGCGGCCTTTGGCGGCCGGCACATAAGTTCCGTCGATAAACAATCGGGTTTCACAGGGCTTGTTCATAGAGTGCTCGCAGCTCCGCTTTGGTTACCGGTACAGGATTTGTCTGATGACACGCATCATCATAAGCTTGATCTGTTAGATCGTTGAGGTGGGCCTCCGTCACCCCATGCGCGCGCAAGCCGCCGCCGAGCCCGATGTCTTGCAACAGCTCCCGCACGCGGCGGCAGGCGGCTGCATCGCTGACATCCGACAGCTCCAGGGCAATCGCCACACGGCGATACAACCCCGGCTTTCGCGCGGCATTAAACTCCATCACGACCGGCAGGCAAAGCGCGTTGGCCGTCCCGTGGTGCAGGCCGCAAATGCTGGACAGCGGATGCGCTAGCGCGTGTGTCGCGCCGAGGTCTTTCTGGAACGCAATGCCGCCCATCATCGCGGCCACGAGCATCTGCCCGCGCGCGTCGAGATCGCCTCCGTTGTGGACGGCGCGAGGCAGCGCGGCGCCGATCCTATGAATCGCCTCCAGCGCAATCCCATCGCAGAGCGGATGGAAAACCGGCGAGGTGAACGATTCGATGCAGTGCGTTAGCGCATCGGCGCCGGTCGCGGCGGTCAACTTCGGCGGGAGCCCCAACGTCAGCTCGGGGTCCAACACGGCCAAGCTCGCGAGAAGGGCCGGATGGAAAATCACCTTCTTTTTCCCGTCGATGATGATCACTGAGCTGCGGCCCACCTCGCTGCCCGTACCCGCGGTGGTCGGGATGGTCACACAAGGCGGAAGCCCGCTCCAGTCGTCGTCAAAATTGAATTGGCGCAGCGTTCGGTTGGGGCGCTTGATACGCAGCCGCACAATCTTGCCGACATCCAGAGCGCTGCCGCCTCCCAGCGCAATCACGCTATCGGCGCCCTCCTTCATGTAGGCTTCCAGGGCTGCCTCGACATCCTCTTCGATTGGGTTGGGATGCACGCCGCTGAAGACGGGCCATCGGCCTTGGCTGACGCGCTCGAAGCGCTGGTAGGCGTCGGTTTGAAGCAGGCCGGGATCCGTCACCACGAGGGGGCGCCTGACCCCCATGCGGCCTAATCGGTCGGGCAGTTCCGCCAAAGATCCCGCCCCGAATATAATCGAGGTAGGGAACGAGAACGAGCTACTCATGCATTTCTCCTTTTGCAAAATCGGACAAAATTCTCCAAAATCTTCGGTCCACAAGGGGTCGGCTGCATCTCGCGCAGCCGGGCATCGATGTCGAACGCGCAGCGTTCGCGCCATGTCGTGCGACGCGGCTCCCAGATAAATCGTAAAATGTCCGGATCGTGTTCCGGATGGAACTGCACACCGCGCAACCACTCCCCCCAGCGGAAGCCTTGAATACGCGTGTGCTGTCCGGTTGCCAACAGCTCCGCCCCGTCCGGAAGCGATAGCACCGCATCTTGATGGCTCTGTAGCGCCGAGAATTCGTCTGAAATGCCCTCGAATAACGGGTCGCGCCGGCCAGCCTCTGTCAAAGAAATCGGCACATTCCCGAGCTCGACACCGGCGGGTTCCCGGCCGACGCGAGCGCCCAGCGCGACGCCCATCAGTTGGTGTCCGTAGCAAACACCCAGGAAGGGACGCGACTGCCGATGGCATTGCTGAATGAGATCGACGAGCTTTGCGTTGATCGGATCCGGCGCCCACGCGTCGCGCGGCGATCCGCTCAAGATGATCCCGCTGATCCCCGGCGCGGCGATGGCGTCCGGCTTTACCTCTGCGGCGGACATGATTTCGACAGTCACCCCGTCGACGCGCCGCAGATACCGCGCAAACCATTCCCCGACATTCCGCAGCGGATGTGACTGGGGATAGGCTGCCGACCACTCGACGGCATTGATCACTACGATCGTGTGCTGCGGTTCGATCGCCATAATGCGCCGAGACTGTAGCAGAAAAGCAGCCGACGGCAACTCTCCGCGTCGCAGCGCGATGCCGGCGCCGACTCGCGGGGCGATCCGCTCGCCTCTCACGCGGATCGCCTAGAAATCGCCTATTGCCAAACATTTCGATCCGGGTAATAATACCTATGCTTTGAGCGGATGCGTCCAAACCAGCGTCTTCGAAATCTTCAAAATCGGTGTAGGCCCCTCTTCGTCCCATACGATGGGGCCGATGCGCGCGGCGCAGTTGTTTTTGGCCGCGCTGGGCAACAACCCCGCGGTCCAACGCATCCGGGTGCGATTGCACGGCTCGCTCGGCGCGACAGGACGGGGGCATGCCACGGATCGAGCCCTCGCACGGGTTTTGCCGGCTCATTTGTTCAATCCGGAAACCGACATCGAATGGCTGCCTGAAACGCCCGATCTCCCGCATCCGAACACGCTCGACCTCATGGCCTTCGATTCGGATGGCGCTATCCGTCTCGATCAGCGCTATGTCTCAGTCGGCGGGGGGTTGGTTGAGCGCATCCGATCGGACGGCTCCCGGGAGCGAGATTGTCCGGCGGCGCCCGCGCGGCCGGTTTACCTCGTCTCGTCCGCCGCGGAAATTCTCGACATCTGTGCGGCTCAAAAGCTGCGCTGGTCTGATGTGCAGCTCGCCAACGAGTCGCTATCGCAAGAGGAGGTATTCAGGCGGCTCGGAATCATTTGGAAAACGATGCGCGAATGTATCGAGCGCGGCCTGACCGCCGAGGGACAGTTGCCCGGCCCGCTCGGCGTGCGCCGACGCGCCCCGGAGGCCTATCGCCGCATGAAGTCCGACGCGCAGCAAGGCCCGCTAAGCGATCCGCTGGAGTTGCGTTTGCACGCTTATGCGCTGGCCGTTAATGAAGAGAATGCGGCCGGGGGCGTGGTTGTCACGGCGCCGACGAATGGCGCCGCCGGCGTATTGCCCGCCGCGTTCGCCGCCAGCCAGGATATTCATCGCCTGACCAACGAGCAGATCGCGCGCGGTTTGTTGACTGCATCGCTCATCGCCGGCCTGATCAAGCTTCATGCGTCGCTGTCGGGCGCGGAAATGGGATGCCAGGGCGAGGTTGGATCCGCGTCCGCCATGGCCGCCGGCGGGCTGGTCGAAATGTTTGGCGGCACGCCGAAGCAGGTGGAAATGGCGGCGGAAATTGCGCTGGAGCACCATTTAGGCATGACCTGTGATCCTGTCGGCGGATTGGTGCAGATCCCGTGTATCGAGCGAAACGTCATGGGCGCCGTGAAGGCGGTGCACGCGGCCAGCTTGGCGTTGGGCAGTGCTGGCGATCATAAGATTTCGCTCGACCAGGCAATAATTGCCATGCGCGACATCGGTCGCGACATGCACGCGCGTTACAAGGAAACCGCGCAAGGCGGCCTCGCCAAAGTAGCGGTCGATGTCTCGCGCGTTAAGTGTTGATGCCCGCGCATGCTGCGCTCGGCGTCGCGGTTGATGTTTTGAAGGCGCAATCCGCGAGCACATTCGGTGCCGCGATTGAGCCTGCGACTCCTGATAGAGGACGATGGACTTCTCCCATCGGGTGCATAAGCGGCGGAACTTCTGCATCGAGCTGCTGGTGCGCTCAACGGTCCATCGACGCGTAGCGTTGCAGCGGTCGACCGTCCTGCGTGACATGCTCCGGCTTCCGATTGGATCGGTGCGGAGCAATCATCTCGGTGCCACGTTCGGCCATTTCCTCGTCCAGTCGATCGCTATCGTGCGCTCGATCACTGATAATGCGCTCCGGCATACCTCGCGTCAGCATGAAGTCAAACAACCCTTGGGTCAGACGGCTCTCGTTCGGGGATGCCGAACCGGTGGTCGCGGCTACCGGCAAGCCCCGGGCATCCACCAGCGCCATGATTTTCATGCATTTTCCGGCTTTTGTGGCCCCGATCCCATCTCCGCCGCCGCGCGCCTTGGCGAACGTGCCATCGATGAAGCACTCGTACAGCTTATAGCCGTCTCGCCGTTCTACGCAGCGGCCCGCCCAGCGCATGATCTGCTCGAAGACGCCGGCCTCCGCCCATTTCTTGAACCAGCGGTGAGCGGTGCTCCTGGCTCCGAACGCTGCCGGCAGATCCTTCCACTTGGCGCCATTGTCCAGAATCCAGAAGATACCTCGAAGCACCCTTCGCTTATCCGCCGGCGGTCTTCCGCCTCGCGGGTCACGCGATGCGTAGGGAACATGACAGCACAGTCAATCCAATTGAGCATTAGCCAGTGTGAGCATGCCGTCATCAGACTTCGGCGCGTTTCTAATGTTCAAAGGGTTTTGGGATAGGCTCTATTACCCTGCGATGACTCATTTAGCGCGAAGCGCTGCGACTGCGGCGGATGGCGGTATGGTTTGGCCGCGTGAATGCGGCGGTGTCCATTGCACTGCTTTCGCTCGGCCTTCTGTTTGCGCGCGGGCTGTCACCTTGAGGGAGGCGGACCTGTGAACGCTTTTCTAACTAGCGGCAAAATCCCAGTTGACAATTTTTCTTTGCAGGAGATACGAAAGCTGCATATGAAGATTTCGGCACTGCGTTTGCTCGCTCTTTCCATCGGGTATCTGGTCCTGGGGTCACTGCGCGTGGCAGCATGGACCGCAACCGACTCGGCCTCCGACCCGGCTTATTCCGGCGGTTGGACAAACGGGTCAAATGGAGGATCGGGGTTTGATGGATGGCAGCTCGACCCGACTCCGCCGACAAACAGCTATGGCCACTTTATCGGAAGCTCCATCAACAATGGCAACGGCCTTGATGATGGAGTCACCGGGGGTGTGGCATCCGATGGCGACATCGATTCGGCGGGTTCAGCCGCGTGGGGCATCTACGCCAATAACGGTTATGTGGCGTTGGGCGTCCGGATGTTCGCCGGCGGAAATTTCTTGGGAGCCGGACAAACCTTCTCGGCCGATTTAGACAATGGGTGGATCGTAGATGGCGCTCAAGTCACGCTGGCTTTGTTGAGCATTTCGCAGAGCCCGATGTTGCAGCTCTTCTTCATCGGGGGCACCAACGAGTATCAATACACCGATGCAACCGGCACCTATTACACCGGCATTCCATTCAGCGATGAGGGGCTCAATTTTGCCGTCACGATGACCGGGCCGCTCGCCTATACCGCGACCTTGACCTTGCGCAACGGGACGACGACCAACTGGAGCGGCAGTGTCAATCAGCAGCTCTATGGCTTCGGCGTTCAAAACAACAATGCCGGAGGGACCGTTGGCGGATCCGCCTATGATGTGTTTATCAACAATATTTCCGTGGTGCCTGAACCCTCCACACTTGCATTAGGCGCATTGGGCCTTCTTGCCTTGACCGTTTGCCGCCGCGCGCGGTAAAGAGCAATTCGCATCGCGATCCCTCCCGCGCATCCGGCCAAAAAATTGCGCATATCCCGTTCGTGCGTCGCCATCACGACGCGTACGCATCCCCCATGAGTCGAATACAGAGTGTGCATCACGTGACGCCCGAACATTTGCATCTGGCCTTGAATCACTTGCCTTTATTGGGGGGCTGTATTTGCCCCGGTTCCGCTGTTGATCGGGCTCTATACTGGATCGTGTCCGACATATCGCGGGTTTACTGATTGCTGCGTCGGCCGGGTGGACAACGCCGCTGGTAGGTACATGGGCGAGGAGGCCTATGATCGCTATGAGAGGGGTCGTGTGGCCGCGTTCCTGGATGCGAAGGCGGAACATTATTTGGAGGAACACGAAAAGAGCGTGCGGAGGCCGGCGCCAAGGTGATGTATGCCTCCGCTGTTGTCGCGACGATCGGATTGCTCGCCGCCGCGCGAAACGCGCGGTGGACGCGCCACGCGGCGACGGCGACCGTGGTGCTGTGCGTGGGTTCCGTCGCTGCGGGCGTTTGGATTTCCGAGGCAGAAGGCAAGATTCGTAGACCTGATTTCCGCGCTACGCAATCAGCAAGCCCGTTCAGCGAAGATCATCTCGAACACGATGACGATTAAGTCGGGCTGCGAGGGATCTGCGTCCCAGGAGATGGCGCGCGCCAGTTATGGCGCTGTATAGAGCAGCCAGAGGCCGCCGAGGATGACCAGTGCGCCGCAGATATTCTTCAGCACGATGGCGCCCTTGGAGTCCTTGTTCCAGTTCAGCGCTTTTTCGACCATTTCGGTTGAGGTTCCGGCGAGCACAATCACCGCGCAATGCCCGATGCCGTAGACGGCGAGCAGCAGCACGCCGTATCCGAATTGATCCGCGGCGACCTTGAACGTGACCGCCAGCATCGGGGCCATGTAGGCGAAGGTGCAGGGGCCGAGCGCGATGCCGAAGATGAGTCCGAGGATGAATGCGGCGAGCAGGCCCTTGCGTTTCATTCCGACCTGGCCGGCGCTGATGTTCAGCGGGATCACGCCCAGCAGATGCAGCCCCACAACGAAGAAGATGCCGGCCACGAACCAGTTTCCCCAGCGCCCGACGTCGCCCATCATGCGGCCCGCCATCGCTGTGAGCGCGCCGATCAACGCGATGGTGATCAAGATGCCGATCGAGAAGAGCAGCGAGAGCAGGAACGCGCGCCCGGCCGATTTAACATCCTGCTCGTCGATGAAGCCGATGATGAGCGGAATGCTGGCGAGATGGCAGGGACTGAGCAAGATGCTGAGGACGCCCCAGACAAAGGCCGCGCCAAGCGCGGCGGCGGGCGCGCCCTGCACGGCGTTCGTGAGCGAGGACAGGAGCTCCTGCATGATCAGTTCACCACGCCCAGCTCGCGCCATTTAGCTAGGATTTCCGCCTTCCCCAAAAACCCTTCATGGCGCCATCGCTCCACGCCGTTGGCGTCGAAGAAGATTTGCGTCGGGATCAGGTTGATCCCATACGGCCTGGCCGCGTCGGGATTTTCCCACACGTCGATAAACTCAACGTGGAACACATCGACGTATTCCGCGCGCAGCTCTTCCAGAATCGGCGCCATGGCTTTGCAGGGGATGCACTTTCCGGCCCCGAGGTCCACGAGGCGGGGCAGGGGTTTGCTGAGTTCCGCGGGCGCGGCCGCCTGCGGCGGAATTTCACTTTTTTCTCGCTGACGCTTGGCCAGCACCAGGCCGACGGCGGCGGCGAGGGCGATCACAATCCAGATTCGTTTGTCCATTTTCATGACCGAGGAACGTTCTCCATTTTTGGGTTTTCGACGTTTCAAAAGATAAACCGCACCCAGCAGCAGGCATACCACCACCAAGGGCATCAGATCGCCGCCGGTATCATGTCAGGCCAGCAGCTTCTTGATGTCTTCGACGGCGAGCACCTTGCCGGCGGACTTGACCACGCCGTCGATCGCAAGGCCGGGCGTGGTCATGATGCCGAATTTCATGATGTCGCTGATTTTTTCGACCTTCTCGATACTGGCCTCAATGCCGAGTTGTTTGACCGCCTCCTCTGCGTGCGCAGTGAGGGTTTTGCATTTCGGGCAGCCAGTGCCCAGAATTTGTATCTTTTTCATGGCATGTTCCTTTCCCAACCTTGGCGGCGACCATAGCCGCCGCGTTCAATTTCATCGCCGGCGCTTCGCTCGACCGGCAGTACCCACGCGGACACCGCGAGCAGAAGGCCGGCAATTAACCCCGTCAACATCGGCCATTTCCATCTCGGGAAGGCATTGCACCAAAGCCATCGCCAGTGCAGGACGAGATGGAGAATGACCAGCGCGATCACCGTGAAGGCCAGCCAGGTATGCAAATCGCCCCAGTCGTGGCGCGTCCAGCCCCAGATTTGCAATCCGCGCCCGCCCCGACTGCCCGGCGGGAGGCGGTAGCGCAGGATGAAGCCGGTCGAGAGCATCAGACAGATGCCGATCCAAAGCAGGAAGTCGACGACGCGGTTCCACCAGAGTTTCATGCCGAGTCCTCAGCGCCGGCCAAGCGACGCTCGGCAAACTGATCCATGTGTTTGTCGCCGGAGGCGCGGATGTCCCGCGCCAGTTGGATGGCCGCCCGGATGTCCCCGTCGGGAACGCCGAGGGTCCGGGCCTGCTTGAGGTGATAGGCGAAGCAGGGCTGGCATTTGCCGGCGATAGCGGCTGCAATGGCGACGAGCTCACGTGTCGTATCGTTCATGACTCAACTCCTGGTATGAGAAGCACCGGCGCCGGCGACTGGCGCGCAATTTGATGGCTTACGCTGCCCAGCATCGCCTCGTTCAGAAAACCGCGTCCATGGCTGCCCATCACCACCAAGCTCGCATGGCGATCGGCGATGAGTTTCAAGATTTGGGCGACAGGATGGCCGTAAGAAATATCGAGATGAACGTTGAGCTTTGAGGACGCGGTCAGCGCCTGTTGATGCGCGGCCAAGCGCTCGCGATCGATGCGGTTGAATTCCTCCAGGCGGTCGAGCAAGTGGGGATCGATTCGCCGTTGGTCCTGCACGTGGCACAGCGTGATTTCCTTCGCGCCCATTTCCGCGAGGTGTTGGACCACGCGAAACGCATGCGCCGCGTTGTCGGAAAAGTCGGTGGGAAAGAGAACGTGTTCCAGATAGTCGCACGAGCGCGCCGACGGTTGATCCGCAGCCTTCTCCGATGGGCCCAGCACGCGGATGATCAGAACCGGGCGTTTGGCGTGGTGGATCACCGCGCAGGCGACGCCTCCGAGCAGGGCTTCCCTCATCAAGGTTTCGCCGTGCGAGCCGACGACAATAAGTCCGCAATTCTGCGCCTCGGCAATTCGATTGATCTCCGAATAGGCGTGGCCGGTCGATACTTCGGTTCGCACGGCAAAGCCGGCCGCTTCGAGGACGGCCTTCTGTCGTTCCATGACCTCGCTGAAGAGCTGTTTGGCCTGCTCGGTTCCAGGCGCTTCGGCGCGGCGTAGGTTCAGGCATTGCAGCAGGTGGCACTCCTGCGCGCCCAGCGAGCGCAAACCCGTTGTGCACTGCACGACGGCATGCGAAGCGGGCGACAGATCAGTCGCGATGAGCACTTTTTTAAACATGGCGGACCTCTCTCTTTTTCATGATGAGCGCATACGCAGCGGGAACAAACAAGAGGGTCAGCGCCAGCGAATACAACAATCCGCCGATCACCGCGATGGCCATCGGTTTCAGCATGTCGCCGCCTTCGCCCAAATTCAGGGCCAGCGGCAACAACCCCAGCACGGTGGTGAGTTGCGTCATCAGGATCGGCCGCAAACGCAGCGGCGCCGCCTGGCGAATGGCCTCGAGGGCGGATGCGCCCTGGCCGCGAATTTCTTCCGCCAACGTCAACAGCACGACGCCTTGCGAGGCAATGCCGCCCATCATCACCACCAGGCCGATCATCACGGTGACGCCGATGGGAATCCGGAGCGCATACAATGCGCCGAACGCGCCGGTGAGCGAAAACGGAATCGCCAGCATCGCGAGGAGCGGCAGCACATAGGAATTGAATTGAATCGCCAGCACGACGTAGGCGAACAGCGCGGCGAAAAACAAGATCGTGCGCATGGTCCGCTTGTTTTCCGCCATCATCTCGGCTTGCCCGCCCATCGCGAAGGAGACGCCATCCGGGCGGGGCAGGGCGGCCATGAGGGTTTGCGCGCGGGCGATGGCCGCGCCGGCGCTGACGCCCGGCGCGCCGTCGGCGCGCACGATGACCTGCTTGATTTGATTTTCGCGCGTAATTTCGACCGGACCGACCGCGCGCCTTACATCCGCCACGTCCCGCACCCGGATCGGCCGGTTCTGCCGGGTTTCGAGAATCAGGTTTTCGATGTCTTCCTTGTTCTTCAGACTCGGCTCGGGAACCATGACGCGTATGTCGAAGTATTCGCTGCCCTCTCGATATTCGGTGGAAACAACGCCGCCGATGAGGGCGCGCAGCGTGGCGGCCACCTGATTGACGGGAATCCCCAACGCGGAGGCCCGTGCCCGGTCCACGTGGATGCGGTATTCCGGCTTGGTCATGTCCATCGAGATGTTGACATTGACCAGGTCCGGCGCCTCCGAAAGGGCGCGCGCGGCTTCCTGGGCGAAGGCGAAAAGAGGTTGAATCTCCGCCCCCTGCACTTTGACTTCCACCGTTTGCAGGCCGATCTGCCGGATGCCCTTGACTTTCATTTGCATGACCGGAAGTTTGGCCCCCGGCGCCACGACTTTTTTGATCAGCGGGGTGATTTTGTCGACAAATTCGGCCGTGCTGTTCTTCCGCTCGGCCTTGGGAACCAATTGGATGTCTACTTCGCCTTCCTGCGCGATTTCATAGGTCGCCAACCCCCAGACGCGGCCCCCGGCCATGGTGAATACGCTCTCGATCTCGGGCAATCCCTGCACCTGTTGCTCCACCAGACCCAGAATGCGATCCGTCTCGGCGACCGAGGTGCCCGCCGGCATCTTGAGCTTCACCATCACCCGGCCGTCGTCCGGTTGGGGGAGGAACTCGGAACCGGTTTGGCGGGCCCAGTGAAGGCCGGCAAAAAACAGCACCACAACGGCCGCGATGATCAGCCAGCGCGCACGGAGGGCCAGCCCGAGCGCGCGCCCATACGCCGCCATGATGCGATCGACCAGTCGGTCAAAAGCGGCAGCCAGTCCGGTGAGATGCCGCGCCCGCGCGCGCACCACCCACCACTCGGTCAGCAGCGGCGTCACGGTCGTGGCGACCAGCAAGGACAGCGCGACGATGGAGGCCACGACGAGCACCAATTCTTTGAACAGCAGCGCGGCGAGCCCCGGCACGATCAGGAAGGGCAAAAACAGACCGAGAAACGTCAGCGTGGAGGCGACGATTGCCGGGCCGACCTGCGCGGTGGCGGTGGTCACCAAATCGGGTTGTTCGCCGTGATGGAGCAGCTCGGCTTCGTGCTTTTGCCTCGTGATGTTTTCCAGCACCACGATGGAGTTGTCGAGGATGACGCCGAGCGCGACCACCAGGCCGCCGAGCGAAAAAATGTTCAGTGAAAAGCCCGCCAGCTTCATCACAAAGAGATTCCCCAGCAGGGTCAGCGGCAGCGCCACCACCATCACGGCGACCTGACGCCAATGGCCGAGAAAAAAATAGACCACAAGGATCACCAGCGCGGCGGAGAGCAGCGCGGAATCGCGTACGCTCAGGACCGCGCCCATGACATAGTCGCCCTGATTTTCCACGACCCCGAAGCGGATGCCCTCCGGCATCTCGCCGCGCAGCGCCTCCAGCTTGTCTTTGACGTTTTTCGCCACCGTCACCGTGTTGGCTTCGGCCTGTTTGAGCACGTTGACCTTGACACAGGGGCGTCCGTTGAAGCGGGTGGAGACGCGAAGCTCTTCGTGGCTGTCCTCCACGCGCGCGATGTCGCGGATGTACACGAGTTCGCCCTGCGGTCCGCGCGCCACCGCGGTGTTCCGAATCTCGTCGAGGCTTTCGAATTCGCCCATGGTCCGCGCGATGATCTCCCGCGTTTCCACGGTCACGCGACCGGCAAAAATCTGTCGGTTTTCCGCTCGCAGCGCCGCGGCCACGCGTTCGGGCGTGAGGCTGTAGGCGGTCATGCGAACGGGATCGAGATGCACGCGGATTTCGCGCTTGAGTCCGCCCACAATTTCCGTGCCGGCGGTGCCCGGCACGGCGGACAATCGGTCGGCCAGCCAGTTGTCGGCCCACTCGCGGAGCCAGACGAGGCTGTGCCGATCGGACGCGATCGTAATTTCCATCACCGGCAATTGAGAGGGATCGGCCTTGATGATCAGCGGCGGATCGATGTCGGGCGGCAGCAGCCGGGCCACGCGCCCCATGACGGCCAGCACATCCTGATAGGCGACATCCACGTCGACGCCGTAGCGGAAGTTGACGAGCAGCGTGTACATGCCCTCGATGCAGGAGCCGTCCAGATAATCGAGGTTATCCACCGTGGCCATACCGCGCTCAACGGGCTCGGCGATATTCGTTTCGATCTCTTCCGGCGTAGCCCCTCGCCAATAGATGTGGATCTTGACCATCGGATACTTGATGTCGGGCAGGTAATCGACATCGAGATTCAACAGCGCGAAGAGGCCCATCGCCATGGCGGCGATGGCCAGAACCACCACCGCGACGGAGCGCTTCAGGGATAGGGCGGTAATCTTCACGGTCGAGCGATGCCCTCCGCCGGCTTCGAAGAGGATGGATCGGATCCCGCTCCTGCGCCGGGGCCGACGATCTTGATGGGAGCGCCGTCCTTGAGATTCTCCTGGCCCCGCACGATGACCGTTTCGCCGGGGACGACGCCGTCCAGCACCTGCGCTCGTCCATTGGTCTCGAGACCAACGCGTATCGTTCTCCGCACCGCGCGGCCTTCGGCGGCCACAAAAACCACCGTTTCCCCGCTCGGTTTAGCCAGCAATGCGCCGCTGGGAATAATGACCGCGTTTTCGACGGTTTCCAGCGGGACCGCGACGCGAGCGAAAAGACCGCTGAACAGCAGGTCATCGGATTCCATGCGCGCCTCAAGCGTTAGCGTGCGTGTTGAAGGTTCCAGTTGTGGAAAGACGCGCTCGATCACGCCCCGATAGGTTTTGCCGGCATAGGCATCCAGCGCAACGTTGACAGCAATGCCCGTCTTCAGGCGGCTGACTTCTTGCTCCGGCGCGGCAAATCGAACGCAGAGGCTGTCGGGATCGTACAGCTCCACCAGCGGCGCGCGGGGCGCCACGTAGTTGCCCTCGGCAATCAAGACTTTCGAAACGATGCCGTCCCACGGCGCGCGCACTTCATAATCGGCGGCGCCGGTTTCCGCCGCCGCGACTTGCGCCTCGGCGCGCTTCAACGCCGCCTGCGCGATATCCAGTTGCTCGCCGGCCAGCGAGCCGCTGTGGACCAGTTGCTCCACGCGGCGGAACTCCGCCTGCTGGCGCTTCAATTCCTCGCGGGCGGCGTCGAGATTCGATTCGGCCATTCGACTGCGGCCAACGCGGGCCAGCAATTGGCTGCTCACGACCCGAGCGCCTTCGCGCACCGGACACTCGACGATCGGGCCCTCCGCCGGGGATGCCATTCGCGAGACGCGGACGGGCTCGATGGCGCCGGTAAATATGGCATATTTCGATAGCTCGCCGCGAACAGCCTGTTGCGCCTGCACCGGGGCCGCGGGGCGCGCGGCGGGGGCAGGGGCGACAGACGCAGATTTGTTCTTCCCGCATCCGGCCAGCAGCAGGGACGCGCTCAACAGGAGGCCAAACAAAGGTTTCATGGCACGAGCTCTCCTACCGCGAGTTTTCTGCGCGCATCGGCTGTGGCCAGGTCCGCCAGCGCGCGGGCATGGCTGGTCTCGGACACGATCAGCGCAGTTTGGGCGTCGAGCAGATCGGTGAGCGTGCCTTTGCCCAGATCATATTTTTCCTTCACGATGCGAAAACTTTCGGCCGCCTGATGGATCGACTGCTCCGAAACCGCAACGCGCTCGAGCGCCGAGGCTGTTTCTGACAGCGCGCTTTCCACCTCGAATCGGATTTGCAATTCCAACTTGCGCTGCCGCTCGATGGCGCCTTGCAGACGGGCCGTCTGCTCGGCGACCCGGGCGCTGGTCAGGCGTCCGTCAAAAAGCGGCACCTCCGCAACCACGCCGACGCGGCCCAGCACCTCCTGATCATCTGTCCCCGCCGGCTGGTCTGTGGGACTCAGCATCCAGCGCGCGCCGTACGACGCCTGCGCCGTCAAGGTGGGCCGATAGCCTGCGCGGGCGGAACGGACCGATGCTTGGGCGGATGAAACCGCCGCTTGGGCGGCGAGATAATCCGCGCGTTGACGGAGCGCTTTCTCCATGCACACGCCTGCATCGGGACACGCCGGCACTTCCTGAAGCGCCAGTTGCCCGTCCGCTTCCGGCGCGGCGGCGTCCTCAAGACCCAGCAGGGCGGCCCAGGCGCGCTGCGTGACGTGGCGCTGGTTGCGCTCGCGTACCAGGCGCTCATACAATTCCGACCGGCGTACGGTCGCCCGCAACGCATCCACCTTGGCCGCCTTTTCAGCGTTCACCAGCGCCTCGATGGCGCGCTGCTGTTCGTCCATCGCCTGCACGCCCGATTCGAGCGAGCGGAGCACTTGCTCCTGCGCTAACAGCGCGTAAAACGTCGCCGTCACGTGGAAGGCCAGTTGCTCCTTGATTCGATCGCTCGCGTGCGCGGCAGACGCGATATTGAAGCGCGCGGCTTGCTTCTCATTGGAGACGCGGCCGCCGGTGTAGAGGGGGAGCCGCGCGATGGCCTCCGCCGCCAGGGTTTGGTCGCCGAAGACGCCGGGGGCGTTGTTTCGCGTCGCCGGGAATAGCCGCTGATCTTCGGTCCAGTAGTCGTAAGCGCCGCGCAGAAAAATGTTCGGCAGGGCACCCGCCGCTGTCTGGCGAGAGCGAGATTCGGCCTCGGCCAGCCGGCTTTGCGCTTCGGCCAGATCGGGATTGCGCTCCCGCGCGACCGCCAGGGCCTGGTCCAGCGTGTACATAGGCGCGACCGATAGCTCGGCCCCCGCGCAGGCGGATGCGATCGCCAAGCCGAAGATACCTGTCGGCAGTCTGGAGACGAGTCCGCTCATTTCATATACGCGCCGAACGCGACACCCGAGATCGTGGCCATGACGACGACCAAGGTGACGAAGGTCAGCGTCTTTTTGGGGCCGAGGATCGAATTGATCACCAGCATGTTGGGCAGCGAAAGGGCGGGACCGGCGAGCAGGAGCGCGAGGGCGGGGCCCTGGCCCATCCCGCTGTCCATCAGGCCGCGCAGAATCGGCACCTCGGTCAGCGTGGCGAAGTACATCAGCGCGCCGGTCAGCGAGGCGAAGAAGTTGGTCCAAACCGGCCAAAGTGTCGAAAGCCAGCCCGGCGGTTGAGCGCCCGCGCCGTTCAGAATGCCCCAGAAGAATGCCGGATTGTCGCCCACGAGGGCCTGAATCCATCGATTCGGAATGACGCCCGCGTCGGACGCTTCGGGGCTGCCGAGAAAGAAGCCCGCGGCAAGGACGCCGCCGAAGAGCAGCGGCGTGATCTGCTTGGCAAAGCCCCACGTCTGGCTGCCCCAGTCCTTCATTTCCGGGCCGTTGAACCAGGTCAGCAGCGACAGGGCGACGGCGCCGCCCGTGAACGGCACCACGGGATGCTGCGGGAACAAGAGGGCGAGGGCCAGCACGCCTGCGGCCGACGCGGCGAGATGCCACGACTTAACCTCCAGGAAGCGCCAAAGACAGTAGGCCGTGAGTGCGGCGAATCCCGCGGTGAGCCACCATTTTGCCGCATAGATGGCGTGCCAGATTCCGGAAGATTCTGCCGGTTTGGCCCAGTTGGCGAAGACGAGAACAGCGGCCATCGCGAAGAAGTAGAGCGCGGTATGGCGGAGCGGGCGCGGCGGCTTGTCGTCCTCTTCCAGATACACATCCGCGCCCGCGGCCGCCTTCGCCCGCTCGTCCTTGAGAAATAGGAGGTGCATCAACGCGCCGATGAGCAGGCTGAAGAAAATGGCGCCGATTGCGCGCGCGATACCCAGCGGTGCGCCGAGGATGCGCGCCGTCATCACGATGGCCAGCACATTGATGGCTGGGCCGGAGTAGAGGAAGGCGACCGCGGGTCCAAGCCCTGCGCCGCGCATGTAAATGCCGCCGAAGAGCGGCAGGACCGTGCACGAGCACACCGCGAGGATCGTGCCGGACACTGAAGCCACGCCATATGACAGCAGTTTATTGGCTTTTGGTCCGAAATATTTCATCACCGCGTTTTGACTGATGAACACGCCAATCGCGCCGGCGATGAAGAACGCGGGGACCAGGCACAGTAATACATGCTCGCGGGCATACCAGTTCAGCAGGCGAAAGGCCTCGAGTATTGCCCCCTGGAAGCGGGGCGTATCGATCGGCATAAAGTAGAAGGCGAGGAAGCCGCCGAGCAGGATTAGGAAGGCCTTAACTTCGCGGTTCATGACTTCGTTCCCTCCAAGACGCGCGATCGGCGTCGGAGATCCGATTGAACCACCTCCAAAGCGCAGTCGAACGCGCGCACGATGCAGGGAGTAATCAGATGCAGCATTAGTTTGGGACCGATCCTGCGTTCCGAGATCAAGCCGGCTTGTCGCAATACGTTGATGTGGCGCGACAGCGTCGGCTGGCGAATCTTGAATTGCGGAGCCAGCTCGCAGATGCAGCGATCGCCCTTGTGCAAGGCATCGACAATCAGCAGTCGCACCGGATGTCCCAGCGCCTTCATGACGCGCGCCCGCGCCGCAGCCTCCTGATAACTCATCGCGATAAAATCTGGAGTTCTCATGGGTATAACAATATAGCCATATTGCTATATATCAAATAAAATATGTGCCAAATTATCGAAGCATGTGCCGAATTCTCGAAGCTTGATGAAGCGGTCTTCGCGGGTGCGAAAGGGGGCGCGGCGGGTGTCGGCAGTGATGAAACTGCAATCCGTGGCTTCGGCACGCTCCATAAAGTCATGCGGCATATTGGCAGGCGGTGCGAGATATTTGCTCGCGGGCTGATCAATGGGGGCGCACCTAACGCACCTAAAACGGGTCCGCGAACGCTGCGCCCGCACCTCTACCGCAGCCGATCTTGACGCGATGCAATAGTCCGTCGTATCGTCACACCATGTCTTCGGGATCGCCCATTTGGTGTGTCGAATACGCGGTCTATGTTGCGAGGCCGCTCTCCTCGCTGACCCTCGCGCTTCGCGCGGCGGTGGGTTGATCCTCCTCCTTGCCGGACCCCGGGCAACCGATGGAAGACCCACCGCCGAAAACGGTGGGTTTTGCAGCTAACCTCGGATGGCCACGGAACAACTTGGAATGACGAACATGAGCAAGGATAAGAACAATCAAGTCGTAATCTTCGACACCACACTGCGCGACGGAGAACAATGCCCCGGCGCAACAATGAATATCCACGAAAAGCTGGAAGTCGCAAAACAGCTCGCCCGCTTGAATGTGGATGTGATCGAAGCCGGATTCCCCATCGCCTCGCCCGGCGATTTCGAGGCGGTCCACAAAATTGCCCAAACGATCGCAGGCCCGGTGATCTGCGCCCTCGCGCGTACCAAGGAACTTGATATCCAGCGCGCGGGGGAGGCGCTTCAACCCGCTGCGCGCCGACGCATCCACACGTTTAGCTCCGGCAGCGATATCCACCTCCGCAACATGATGCGGATGACCCGCGAGAAGAATATCGAGATTTCAGTCAAAGCCGTGAAACTGGCGCGTTCATTCACCGATGATATCGAGTATTCCGCGCAGGATACCACCCGCTCAGACCGCGTGTATCTGGCAGAATTGTACAACGCCGTCGCCGAGGCCGGCGCCACGACGCTGAATATTCCTGACACGGTCGGTTATGCAGTCCCGGACGAATTCGGCGCGCTGGTCGCGTACCTGGTCGAGCAGGTGCGCGTGCCGGGCGTGATATTTTCCGTGCATTGTCACAACGATCTGGGCATGGCCGTCGCCAATTCGTTGGCCGCGGTGAAGGCCGGGGCGCGCCAAATCGAGTGCACCATCAACGGCATCGGCGAGCGCGCCGGCAACTGCTCGCTCGAGGAGGTCGTGATGGCGATCCGCACGCGCAGTACCGCGCTGGGCGGCGTGTGGACCGGCGTCAACACCAAGGAGATCATCCGCAGCAGCCGACTGGTCAGCCGCATGACCGGATTTGTCGTCCAGCGCAACAAGGCGATTGTCGGCGCCAACGCTTTCGCCCACGAGTCGGGTATCCACCAGGACGGTATGCTGAAAGATCGACAGACCTACGAAATCATGGTGCCCGAAGACATCGGCCTGTCCGGCACCGAGCTCGTGCTGGGTAAACACTCCGGACGCCATGCGCTGGGCAAACACCTCGAAAAGATGGGCTTTTCGGTGAGCGACGCTGAACTGGATACCGTCTATACCCGGTTCAAGGAACTCGCCGACAAGAAAAAGGTCGTTTATGACGATGACCTCATCGCCATAGTCCAGGAACAGGCCCAGGAAGTGCCGCAAGTCTGGACGATGGAATACCTGCAAGTCACCACCGGCACCAATAACGTGCCGACCGCCACCGTCCGGTTGCGCCACGGCGAACGCGTCGAAACCGACGCCGCGTGCGGCGACGGACCGGTGGACGCGACGTTGAAGGTCATCGACCGCATCACCGGCGTGGATGGGAGACTCGAAGATTTTTCGCTTCAGGCCATCACGAAAGGCGAGGACGCGGTGGGCGAAGTCAGCGTGCGCGTGCGCTACGGCGACGAGGCCGTGCAGGCCAAAGGGTCCAGCACCGACATCGTCCAAGCTGCGGCCAAGGCGTACCTCAACGCGCTGAACCGACACCTGTTTCTAAAAAAACACCGGAAGAGCAAGGCCGACCGCGACGCCGCGCAGGTGTGACGCCATGTTGCACCGAGACATAGAAGAGCGGAGCTTGATGCTCGCGCGCGCCATTGCGGAGCGCATTGATGCGGATCCACTCAGGCGCGGAGTCGAACAAGCCCGGATCGTGTGCCGGCGCTGGCGTGAAGCAAACGACAGCCGGGATCTCCGTATTTGGAGCGACGTGCTCGACAAACCGTGGCCGGAAATCCGAAGCGTCCTGCTCGATCCATCAGAAGACGGTCGCCGTTTGCGCCAGTCCAATCCCTTTTGCGGCATTCTTACACCTCAAGAGCGCTGGGCGCTGTATCGGGAATTTCGCAAACATGAAGCGGCATGAACTTGAACACCTAATCCGGGCCGCCACCGCAGTTGCTAACGTGCGTGAAATTGTGATCATCGGCAGTCAGGCCATACTGGGCGCCTTGCCAGATCCGCCGAAGGAGGTGCTCTGCTCGCAGGAAGCGGATTGCTATCCCTTACCGGACCCATCGAAGGCGGACCTGATAGACGGCGCCATCGGTGAATTGTCCCCCTTTCACCGGCAATTCGGATACTACGCCCACGGCGTGGCGCCTGAGACCGCCATTCTGCCCGACGGCTGGCGCGAGCGGCTGGTTCCCATCAAAAATGAAAACACATCCGGTGCCACTGGCTGGTGCCTTTCAATCGGCGATCTCGTCGCCAGCAAACTGGCAGCCGGTCGGGAGAAAGACATCGCGTTTGTATCCGTGCTCATGCGCCACGGCGTTATCTCCCCAACGGATATGGAATACTTTATCGAACGACTTCCACGCGACCACCGCGCCGCGGCTCGCGGTCGACTCTTCAGGTTGAAGGGGAAATAACCCGCATTGACAAATTGACGATGCGCACATGAGAACGACGATTGAGGCATCGATATCAATAGCGATTTGGATGAGACCAAGCCCCAACCATCGGCGGCAGCGTACGGCGCTAACCGCGCCGCCGGTGCGCCGCGAAGTTGAGTTGTAGGTTCGATGATTCCGTTAGGCGAGACGTTCAGGCGCGGAGCGTGGAAGCTCGCCCAGGGAACTGCTTGCGCAACCGATTGATCAGGAGGATAAAAACAGGGTATCCGAAAAGGGTGGCACGCGACTCCACTGCCCGCGATTCAAATGCCGGACGACGCTCCGATTTTTCATATGAATCCCGCCAGAATCGCGGCGGATGCCGAAGCAGAATTAGAGCGCTACCTTGTTGGCGGTCGTTGACGCGAATCTTCTACTCTTTTTTACCAGTGGATTGGCACCCGCATCCCCGCCCGGCGAGCTATTAGTGTAAAAGCAGAGCCGACTGCTATGGGGGGCGGTATCCTGCGTTCCGAGATCGCTTGGAGCGAATTCCGCGAACTCCTCGAAGATGCGCGTATAATGGTCCGGAATGGTTTGCCTCCGGGACTCGATTTGCTCTGGCACGCGTTTGCGCGAGGGCGATAGCCAACGCCGAATATCTGGACGTACGCCTCTCTCGCAGCGTTCGCGGAGGCCGAAGGTGCGCAGAGGGTGGCGTTTGAGCCCGGAGTCCGCCAATTTCCGTTGTCGCATCTGCACCTGCTCTGCAGGTAAGCTTTCCGAGAATTTGAAAGGTCTGCCGTTTCCGCCATCGCTCCCGAAGTAGGCGAATTTACAGATATTGAAAACGTGCATGGAAGAAACTACAAACGTTGAGTTTTTTATGATCAAAATTTCCGGACACACGCGCCCCTTTGCCGTACTCGGACATCCCATCGGCCATACGCTGTCGCCCGTGATGCACAACGCGGCGTTTGCGAAACTGGAATGGGATGCGATTTATCTGGCGTTCGATGTGAAACCTGATCGTCTGATGAGCGTGTTGCCGGCCATGCGGAGCATGGGGTTCGGCGGTGTGAACCTGACGATTCCGCTCAAAGAGGTCGCGTTCAAGGGGCTCGAGCACCTCGACGAGTCCGCCCGGTTGCTGGGCGCGGTAAATACGGTGCAGTTTGCGGAGGATGGCCGGCTGATCGGCCACAACACCGACGGATTCGGATTCATCCGTGCGTTGGAGGAAGCCTTCGGCAAGGCCGTCGCGGGTGATTCGGTTTTCGTTCTGGGCAGCGGCGGCGCAGGCCGCGCGTGCGCGCTGATGGCCGCACAGGAGGGAGCGCGCGCGATCACGCTGTCGGATGTGGATATCGACCGCTGTCATCGCGTCGCGGCGGAAATCCGCGAGCGGTTTCCCTCCGTCGAAGCGCGCGTCGCGGCGGGCGGCGCGGAGCAGACCGCGTATGCGCGCGACGCGGACCTCGTGGTGCAGGCGACGCCGGTCGGGATGAAGGAAGGCGACGAGAGCGTGTTGAAGCCGGAGGCGTTTCGCGCCGGGCAGCGCGCATTTGATCTGATTTATCACGTGTCGAACACGGTCTTCATGCGGGCGGCGAAGCAGGGCGGCGCGGAGACGGCAAACGGGCTGGGCATGTTGTTGCATCAGGGGGCGCGCGCGTTTCAGATTTGGACCGGCGTCACGCCGCCGGTTCCGGAGATGCGGCGCGCGCTGGAACTCGCGGTGTACGGCCGATGAGCGGCGAATTCCTGACGCTGTATTTCACGCTGATGGCGTTTCTCGGCGGCGCGTGCATCGGCAGTTTTCTCAATGTCTGCATTCATCGCATTCCGCGCGAGGAGTCCATCGTGCATCCGCGCTCGCGTTGCCCGGGGTGCGGCGCGCCGATCGCGTGGTACGACAACCTGCCGGTGATCAGTTTTTTCGCCCTGCGCGGGCGCTGCCGCAAATGCGGCGAGCGGATTTCGCTGCGCTATCCGTTTGTCGAATTGCTGACCGCGGTGCTGTTTCTCGCGCTGTGGAATCGTTATGGGCTCGATCCGAGGACGCTGGTGTATATGGCCGTTGCCGGCGGGCTGATCGTCGCCACGTTCGTAGATATCGATTTTATGATTATTCCCGACCGCATATCGCTTGGCGGGATGCCGGCGGGTTTGTTGGCGAGCGCGCTGGTCCCATCGCTGCACGGCGCGGATTCGGCGGGGGATTCGCTGATTTCTTCCCTTATCGGCCTCGCGGCAGGGTCCGGTTCGCTTTATCTCGTGGCGTGGCTCGGTCGGCTCGCGTTCAAGAAAGATGCCATGGGGCTGGGGGATGTGAAACTGCTCGGCGCGATCGGCGCGTTTCTTGGTTGGCAGGGCGTGGTGTTCACAATTTTGGCGTCCTCGATATTGGGCTCGGTGTTTGGCGTCGCGATGATCCTCGCGGGCGGTCGGGCGTGGCAGAGCAAGATCCCCTACGGTCCGTATCTGGCCGCCGCCGCTGTGATCTGGATCCTCGGTGGCGATCGCTGGTGGGATGTGTATGTAGCATGGTTGCGCGGCGGCTGATTCGTCCTCGGCGTCATCCTCCGCGTTTATGAAGACGCGAACGGATGAACGCGTCGGGCAGTGAAGGTTGCCCTCACCCCAACCCTCTCCCACGAGGTGGGAGAGGGAGTCGGAGGACGAAAGGGGTCAGGCGCTGAATATTCGCATAGGACGAAAGGGGTCAGGCGCTGAATATTCGCATAGTGGGGAAAAAGGCGTGCATCTGACTCGATGCATGCTTGACTGCGTCGGTCTTGGATCGGCAGGTCCGGCACGCCGGGTTATTGCGTGCGCAAGCGTTGACCGCGTAGGTCGTCGTGCGGCGGGTCCGGAGACCCCGCCCTACCAGGTCATGTTCCGGTAGGGCGCGGCGTTTCGACGCGCCGCATTAGAACGAAAAAAGAGCGAGGACTTGTGCGTGGATTTGCACGTCTGCTTGGTCTAAGATGCGGGGATAAATTTACCCCGCGATCCACGCGTGCAAATGGCCGTTGCAATTCAATTGCACGAGGCGGGTATTGCGCTCATGCGGCAGAATTTGCGCCGCCGCTTTGCCGAGGCATCGGAGGCGGAGATCGATCTCAAATTGCAGCATTGGCTGACGCGGCAGGATGACCCCATCCCGGGCGATGTGGCCGGACCTGTCCGCATTCGGAAATCGACCCCATGAGTGGCCTGGAGCAGCACCTCCGCCGCGCGGAGTCCATATTGGTGGAGAGAAACGCTCCAATTGATTCAGGAGCGTGGATAC
The DNA here is from genome assembly GCA_937958885.1 of uncultured bacterium. Classification (GTDB taxonomy): domain Bacteria; phylum Verrucomicrobiota; class Kiritimatiellia; order CAIVKH01; family CAIVKH01; genus JAMLJG01. The sequence continues at coordinate 30,181 of CALGMT010000084.1, forward strand.
GACCGCGGCAGGAATCTGTTGTCGCTCTTCGATTCCGCTCGGTCCGAGTTCGCGTAAATCGAACGGCCGTTTGACGATGGGCTGTCCGTTATATCCTCCTCGTCGTCTCCCTCCGCCTCCGCCTCGGCCTCGCATCCTCGGACGTGGAGGGATGCGCGCCTCCGCATCCGCGCCCTCCGCGTTTCCCCCATCCGTGTTTCTGCCTCCACCACTTTCGGTATTTCGCGTGTTTCGAGGGTAGAATCCGAATTGAGGACGAGGACGATTACGCGCGTTTCCGCAGGGAGATGCGGCCGATGGGTTTTTTGCCTTCGTACCACAATTCAAAATCCGTGCGCTCGTCGGGGGTCGGCCGGAAGGGCGGGATTTCCTCGAAGCGGGCGTCGGCGCGCAGGATTTCGCAGATGGCGGCGAAGTATTCCGCGTGGTCGGTGGCGACGTGGACGCAGCCGCCGGGGATCAGTGTGCGGTGCAGCGCGTCAACAAAGCGCGGATTGAACAGGCGGTTTTCGTGGTGGCGCTTTTTGGGCCAGGGGTCGGGGAACAAAATGTAGTAGGTCCGAATCGCGTCGGCGGGCATGAGGTAGGCAACGGCGTAGTAGCCCTCGACGCGCAAGAGGCGGATATTGTCGAGGCCGAGTCGCCTGACTTTGTTGTCGATCTTGCGGATGCGGCGCAGCATGCGGTCGATGCCGAGAAAGTTCGTTTCCGGATGGGTGCGGGCGCGCTCCAGTAAAAAGCGGCCTTTCCCGCAGCCGAGATCGATCTCAATGGGCTGGGCGTGTGCGAACAACTCCGCCAGCGGCAGGGGGTTGAGCCAGTCGCGTGGCACCACGCGGACGCTGTCGATTTGGGGCTGCATGGGGTGGAGGATAAATCCGAAATCCGAATTCCTAAATCCGAAATATCTCGTGGCACGAAGGAGCGCCCCCGTCCAGCTTGTCCGGACGGAGCGAAAGTTCTGTCCGCTAAGCGGCGCCCCGCGAAAACTTCTTCACCTGCCGGATGAACCGGCTGGGGCCGGTCAGGTATGGCGTTGTGCGTGTCCGTAGCCCCCCGAGCTTCTTCACCTGCCGGACAAGCCGGCAGGGGCCGCCGCAGCGACCGACGTGTCCCAACAAAAGGCTTGGTTCCGGCTGGACGACGGCTATTCTCGCTCAAACGTTGCGGGGATTCAGCCTCTAACGCATATGGCGTCCATGACGAAATATATATTTGTGACCGGCGGCGTGGTGTCCTCTCTCGGCAAGGGGATTACGGCCGCGTCGATTGGCCGGTTGCTCATCGATCGCGGGCTCAATGTCCGCATGCTCAAAATGGATCCGTATCTGAATGTGGACCCGGGCACGATGAGCCCGTACCAGCACGGCGAGGTCTATGTCACGGATGACGGCGCGGAGACGGACCTCGATCTCGGCCACTACGAGCGGTTCACCGGACAGCCGACCTCGCGCAAATCGAATTTTACCGCGGGCCGGATTTATTGGGACGTGCTGCGCAAAGAGCGCAAGGGCGAATACCTCGGCCATACGATCCAGATGATCCCGCACATCACGGACGAGATCAAA
>CALGMT010000085.1 GCA_937958885.1 uncultured bacterium
GTCGGGGATGCCGTCGCCGTCGGTATCTAGGCCGGGTTTCAACGCAAAGGTTTGCAGGAAGCCCGCGAAGTTGGCGGAGGAGCCCGCCGAGGCGATGCGGATGCCGCCGGGTTGAGCGCCTGAGCTCCAGTGGGTGAAGGATCCGCCGGTGGAGCGTGCGCCGAAGCCGTCGTGGACGGTGCTGACGTGTGCGTATTGGGCGTGTACAGCGGATACGAACGCCAGAGCAAACAACAACGCCCGAGCCGTAGACGGTGCGCGCATGGTCCCCCCACCGTGGAAGCGGTATAAAACAACAACCAGACAGCTTCTACTACAAAAGGTTCTCGAGTAAGAGCCTAAATTTCCGTCTTCCGTTTTCCGATTTTCCATCCCCCCAACTCCACCGCGCACTTCGGCCACCCCACCGGAGGAGGAGACCATGTGAGTTCCACTCCTTTGGGAGGAGTCCGCGCAGCGGGGGGTGGGTTTCTTATCATCGGTTTTTATTCGGAAGATATAGAATTCCGTTTTCCGCCTTCCGTTCTGTCCCACAAAACCCTTTGCGCGGGGGATGGGGATGGGGCTACGATACGTGCCCACGTGAGAGAAACCTTCCAACTGGCCGGCTATGAGATGCTGGGAATAATCGGCGCAGGCGGAATGTCCACCGTGTGGAAAGCCCGCCAGCTCTCGCTCGATCGTATCGTCGCCATCAAAACACTCGCGCCGGAATACTTGCCCGACGCGGACGCCTGGCAGCGATTCCGACTCGAAGCGAAGGCCGCCGCGCGCCTCAACCATCCGGGCATCGTGCAGGTGTTCGACGCCGGCGAGTCCGGCGGGCAGCCCTATATTGTCATGGAATTCGTCGACGGACGCTCGCTGGGCGACATCCTGATCGAACGCGGGCGGCTCCCGGAGGAGCAGGCGCTCAGCATCGTCGATGCCGTCGCGCAGGCGCTCGGCTACGCGTGGGACAAGGATTGCATCATTCACTGCGATGTGAAGCCCGACAACATCCTCATCTCAAATGAGGGCGTCGTGAAGGTCGTCGACCTCGGCCTCGTCCGGTTCATCGGCCTTCACCGCCGCCGTGTGGGCGACGGCGATTTGATCGTCGGCACTCCCAACTATACCGCGCCCGAACAGGCCGATGGCGCGCCGGATCTGGATTGCCGCGTGGATATCTACTCGCTTGGCGCGACGCTGTATCACATGGTCACCGGCAAACTGCCCTTCGCTGGAAGCCCCGGCAGCAGCGCGATGGACCGCCATCAGCATGAATTTCTGCCCGACCCGATCGAAGTGGCGCCGACCCTTCAGCCGGCGACGGCATGGCTGATCGAGAAAATGATGGTCAAGGATCGCGCGTTCCGCCCGCCGTATTGGAGCACAGTGCTGCTCGATGTGGCCGAGGTGCGCCGGGGCCGGTTGCCGCGCGACCCGTTGCCCGAACCCGGCCAAAGCACCGTCGCCCGATCCGCGCGCCGCGTCATCGCACCGCGCAACGCCGATGAATCGCGCGCGAATCCCGCGTTCAAGATCGCGCCGCGGGCGAAAGTTGCGGTAAAATCCGCCCGTATTTCCGGTGGCGGGTCCAGGAGCAATCCGAGTCTTCAAGCCATCAACTCGCCGTCCGGCGCGAGCGCGCGGTTCGCGCTTTTTCAGTTGTTGCTGCTCATTGTGATGGCCGCGGTCGTCTATGGCTTTTTCTTTCTCGGCGTGGCCGAACGGATTCGCCCGCGCCCCCGCCCTACGCCCGGCGCGGCGCCCTCTGCTCCTACGCCTGAGCGAGCCGAGGTCCAGGACGATAATTCCGCGGTCAACGTCGATTGGAATGTTGACGCGCCTGCGCCGTCGGCCGAACCGGCGCGCGAAGCGCACTCCGGTCCGTGGCGCGACGAAACGTTCGTGCGCGGCGCCAGAGCTTTTAACGAAGCCATCGCCCTCTACAAAGACTATCAAGCCACGCGCGCGAACCCCGCCGTGCTCTCGCGCGTGGAAACGCTGGCGCGCGAGGCGGCCAAGGCGTTCGAATCGTGCCGCGATCGCGCTCCGGAGAGCGTCGGAATCGATGAGCATATACGGAATGCGTACAAACTCATCGCGGATGTCCGCCAATCCACGCTCGTGGACAACGCGCGCCCCATCGCGGACGACGTGCAACGCGAGGCGTTGCCCGCGCCCGCGTCCTCGCTCGCTCCTCCGCAAACGCGGCCACCGCCAGCAGCGCCGCAGCTCTCGCTCTCGCCGGTGTGGAACAAGATGCCGCTCGGCAACCGCGCGATCTGGGAAGACGTGCGCAAGTTGTTCGGTCCACACGGCCAACCGGACGTCCAACTGGACGCCGCGCCGAACCTCCAACTGGTCGGCCAGATCTACTACCTAATGCCCGCCGCCGAAGCCGCCCGCGCGCTCGGCGCCGCGCCGGGCATTCGACGCCCGGTCGAAACCCCGGGCTTTCCCGACCGGAGTTTCAGCTACTACCCGCTGCGGGGCGATTTCGGCGAGGGTTTCGATCAAGCGGCCCTCGTGGTGGATACCGCGGATCGCGTGGTCGCCGTGCAGCTCAGCCGCGAAAAGCCTGCGCCGATCTCCCTCGACCCGGAATCCTTTTCCGTTGATTGGCGCGTGCACAATATCGTGCTCGGAAAAGTGAAAGGCCGACGCGACTGGCGCATCGCGCACGCCGTGCGCGTGAATGAAGGTGTCGTGATTGTGGACAGCGAACTAGCGGAGTCCGATCCCTTTCAAGTCTATGGGCTGGGCCGCAGCAAGGAGCGCGTAACGCTCTATCTGCCTCAACAAGTGGTGAACTTGATCCTGGCCCGATTGGAGAACGCGAACTGATGAACCGCCGCGCCGCCCGGCGCATCGCCGGGGCCTTGCTTGCGCTTGCCCTCGCCGGCTGCGAAGTGCCGCCGCCTCCAACCCCGCCTTCGACGCCCGCAGAAACGCTTCATACGGCGGCAAGTCGAGGGGATCTGGAAACCATTCGCCGGCTGCTGGGCATGGGCGCGGATGTCACCGAGGCGGACGCCGACGGCGCGACGCCGTTGCACGCCGCCGCATTCGCGGGCCACGTCGCCGCGGTCGAACTCCTGCTCGATAACGGCGCGCGCCTCAATCAACGCGACCAATTTGGCTTCACGCCGCTTCACGCCGCCGCGCGCGACGGCCATCTCGCGGCCGTCCAACTGCTCGTCGCGCGCGGGGCGGATCTCGAAGCGCTCGACGAGACCGGACTGACCCCCGCGGAGATCGCGGAGTTCATGCACCACACCGAGGTGGCCGAATGGCTCGCCGCGCGCGGCCCGCCGAGGCCGAAACACGCGGCGCCCATCGAAGCGCCCGACGAGCCGGCAATACCGCCGGAAGTGGATCAAACCGTACGGACGTTGCTCACCGGCGAAACCTTCCGCGTCTGGACCAGTTTGCAAGGCACGCAAATCGAGGCGGAATTCGTCCAGAATGTGCTCGATTCCGTCACGCTGCGCCGCCGCGACGCCACGCTGGTGCGCATCGCGCTCGGCCAGTTGTCAGCCGAGGACCAACTCATCGCGCGCCGCCTCTCGGGCCAGGCCGCGCCGATCTTGACGCGCGCGCAAGGACGCGCCGCGGGCCCGCGCTCGGTAGAAAATTCTATCGGACTTCGAATCGGGCGCGCCGGCGGGTGGACCGTTCTCGAAAATTGCCGGCTATTGCGGCGCGGCGGAAACGACGGCGATTCGTTCCACATTCTTCACGACGGAAAGGAATACATCATACGCCTCTATTACGTGGACGCCGCCGAAACCAGCATGAGCTTTCCCGGCCGCGTTCGCGAGCAGGCCGATTACTTTTCGCTCGATGAAGACGACACGCTGCGGCTCGGCAAAGAAGCGTCGCGCTTTACCGAGCGCCTGCTCGCGCGCGGCACGTTCACCGTCGTCACGCGCTGGGAGGACGCGCGCGGCAACAGCCGCCTGCCCCGCCACTACGGTTTCGTGATCACGGAACAGGGCGACCTCGACGAATTGCTGATGGCGGAGGGACTTGTCCGACTCCACGGTATGCGCATCGACGGACCCGGCGGCTCGCAAAAATATCAAACGCTCAAACGAATCGAACAGGTAGCGCGCCGCGATCGCGTCGGCGCATGGGGCGTCGTTCGCGAAGCCCGGGCAGGTGCGCGATGAACGTCCTGCTGCTGGCCCCGCAGCCGTTCTTCGAAGAGCGCGGCACGCCGATCGCGGTAAAATGGGTTGCCGAAAACCTCGCCGCCGAAGGGCATGCCGTCGATCTGCTTACGTTCCCGTTCGGCCGCGACGTGGAGATCCCCGGCGTCCGCATCCTCCGTGCGGATCGCCCGTTCGGCGTGCGGCGCGTTCCCATCGGTTTCTCTTTCGCAAAGGTGCGCTGCGATGCGCATCTCTATCGCGCTGCCCGCCGGCTGCTGCGCGAAACGCGCTATGACGTCATTCACGCCTGCGAAGAAGCGGTCTTCTTCGCCTGCCCCCTCGCGCGCCGCGCGCGCGCGAAACTGGTGTACGACATGGATTCCTCCATGGCGGACCAGATGATGGAAAAATGGCGCTGGCTCCGCGCCTTTCGCCTGTTCCTGGAGGGCGCGGAACGGTTCGCTCTGCGCCGCGCCGATGTCGTGCTGCCCGTCTGCCAGGCGCTCGCCGACAAAGCCCACCGCCTCGCCCCCGGCGCGCGCACCGTCCTGCTGCGCGACATGGCGATCGAAACGCCACCCGTACCTCCGGAGACCGACGACCTCCGCCGCGCGTTCGGCATCGCCGGCACGCTGGCCCTCTACGTCGGCAATCTCGAACACTACCAGGGGATCGACCTGCTGCTCGACGGGTTCGCCGCCGCGCGCGCGCCGGATCTCGCGCTGGTCATCATCGGCGGTCGCGAAGACGACATCGCCCGCTACCGCGCGCGCGCCGCAGAACTCGGTCTTTCTGATCGCGTCCATTTCGCCGGACCGCGCCCGCTCGATCGGCTCATGTACTACCTCGAACAAGCGGACATCCTGGTCTCCCCGCGCCTGCGCGGCGTGAATACGCCGATGAAGGTCTATTCGTATCTGCTCGCCGGCCGCGCACTCATCGCGACGAACATCGAATCCCACGCGCAAGCGCTCGACGACACCTGCGCGCGGCTGGTCGCCCCCGAACCCGAAGCCTTCGCGGTAGCGCTGCGCGAGCTGGCCGCCGCGCCCGAAGAACGCGCGCGACTCGGGGCGGCCGCCCGAGCCCGCGCACACGCGCGCCACAGCCGCGACGCGTACCGCGGCGCCCTGCGCGAGGCCTACGCCCTGCTCGCCTCGCCGCAGGCCTGATTTCCATGGTATGTAAAAATGATGCCGCGCCCGTTCCATGATCTGTAAATTACAGACTCTGTAAAAACTCATGCGCGCGGCGCTAAAGACACTTTCATCGGAAACCTACGACCTACTCGTCGTCGGCGCGGGCATCCACGGCGCATGCGCGGCGTGGACGGCCGCGCGGCTGGGTTTAAAAACGGCGCTGATCGATGCGGAGGACTTCGGCGGCGCAACCTCGGCGAATAGCCTGAAGGTGATCCACGGCGGGCTCCGCTATTTGCAGCACGCCAATTTCTCCCGCATGCGGGAATCCATCTGCGCGCGGCGTCGATTCCTCGCGCTCGCCCCGCACTGCGTCCGCCCGCAGGCGTTCGCCGTGCCCACGCGCGGATCCGGAATCCGGAGCCGTGCCGCGATGCGCCTCGCGCTGGCGCTGAATGACGCGATCTCCTTTGACCGCAACCGCGGGCTCTCGCCATCGCACGCGCTTCCGCGCGGGCGCGTGCTCGATCGCGCGGAAGCGCGCGCCATCTGGCCGCTGCTGCCCGAGACTGCGTATGACGGCGCGGCCGTCTGGTATGACGGCCTCGCGCACGACACCGAGCGGCTGACGCTCTCGTTCGTGTTTGACGCCGCCGCGCGCGGCGCAACGGCGGCCAATTACGTCCGCGCAACGGGGCGTCAGGAGGCGAACGGCGGCGTGCACATTGTTTCCGTGCGCGAAGAGCTCGATCAGCACGCGTTCGCGATCCGCGCGCGAATCGTGATCAATGCCGCCGGCCCGTGGTGGCGGCAATGGCTCGCCCTGCCCGCACAACCGCTCGTCGGCGCGTGGAACATCATTGCGCGCAAACGATTTTTTGGCGACGTCGCCGTAGGCCTGGAAAGCGCGCGCATTCACCGCGATGCGGACGCTATTGTCCGGCGCGACACACGCAACTTATTTTTCGTTCCGTGGCGCGACGGAACCATGATGGGCACCGTCTATGAACCCTTCACCGGCGATCCTTCTACCTATCGGCCCTCTGCAGAATCGATCGCCGCATTTATCGACGAAATCAACGCTGTACTCCCGGGCGCGAATCTGACGCCGAAGGATCTGACGTTGTTGCACATTGGCGTGCAGCCCGCGAATCCGCGCGGCGTGTCGCCCGAGCCGGACAAACATTCCGAGATCACAGAAGGCCCGCGCGGGCTCTTTTCGATCAAGGGCGTGAAATACACCACCGGCCTGACCGTGGGCGAACGCGCGGCGCGATTGGCCGCGCGCGCGCTGGGCCGATCCGACCAACTTCCGCCGGACGAGCCGTTCCGTACGCCGCCGGACGATGGGCGCGACCTGCGGGCGCTCGCCGCGCGGGCCGTGCGCAACGAGTACGCCGTGCACCTGACCGATCTCGTGCTGCGGCGCTCGGGCATAGGCACATTCGCGCCTCCGGATCGCGAAACGCGCGAGGCGCTGGCGCGCTGGATGGGCGCGGAACTTGGCTGGTCGGATGCGCTGCGCGAGGCCGAACTCGCGCGCCTCGACGCCCATATGCGACGCGTCGCGCCGTGACGCGTTTATGCCGATAACGCCGCAGCGGCGGCGGCGATGCCTTCGTGCTCCTCCGCGGTCAGCGGCGGTAATGCAGTTGCGGCAATGGCGGATTCGTAATCGGCGAGCGATTTGGCGCCGAGAATGATCGTGTGCGTCGCGGGGTCGTCGAGCAGCGCGCGCACGGCGAGTTGCGGCATGGAGCGCGCGGGCGTGGTCCACCGCTCGAACACGGCATAGCGCGCAAATTCCGCCGCCCGCGCGGCCTCGTCGGCGGAAAACCAGTTGCGGCGGATGTCGTCCTCTGCGAGGCGCGGCGGCGCGCGAAAGTAGCGTCCGCTCAACCGTCCGCCCGCAAACGCGCCGCGCACGATGCCGCCGGCGCCGGCCTCTCGTTGGAGCGCGATCAACTCGCGCGGTGCGTGCAGCAAACTGCGCGCGTACTGCACCACGTCGAGGAGTCCCAGCGCATGCAGCCGACGACAAAGCGCGACATCGTTGGTCGAAACACCGACGGCACGGACTTTGCCCTCGCGCTTGAGACGCAACAGCGAGTCCGCCGCGCGCTCCGCTTCGCCGTCCGCGGGCGGCACGTGATAGAGGTAGATATCGAGATAGTCGGTCTTCAAACGTCGGAGCGAGCCTTCGAGCGACGCGGGCAGCCGCGCGGCGGAGGCGTCGTTCATCCGCTCGCCGTTGGGGCCTTGCCATGCGCCCCACTTGGTGGAGACGACCCAGCGGTCGCGCGCGCCCGCGATAGCGCGGCCCACGCGGCGTTCGCTCTCGCCCGCGCCGTACTGCTCTGCGGTGTCGATGAAGTTGACGCCGCGTTCGCCGAGCGAACGGATCAGGGCGACGGCGTTATCTGCGCCGATATCGGGATGGCCGTCCGCGCGTCCGTCGAGCGTGAGCGGGCCGCCCATTTGCCACGCGCCGATGCCGATTTCCGAGACCTCGATGCCGGTGCGTCCGAGCGCGCGTGTATTCATGCGGGCGATCCTACGCCCGCGCGCGAAAAGTTTCCAGCAGGCGAAGGGGAGGCGAAGGGGTCAGATAGCATGAAAGGCGGTTAGAGCTCCGCAGATGCGGCATAATGCCCATCATATGTTGAAGGCGCGGCCATGGGGGCCCGCCACAGAAACACGGAGGTAACCGCCATGAACTACATCGGTATTGACTACCACATACGCTACTCAATCGTCAGCATCATCGACGATGCCGGGAGGGTGGTGACTGAGGTGGGCCTTGGTAGAGGCGGCGTGGGTCGCGGTGGGCTGCGACGCCTACTTCGGCGGGCTCTACCGCCACCACTGCGCGCGCGGAAAGAAGGCAAATACCGCGATCCTGATTGTGGCGCGGCGCATGGGGCAGATTGTGTTTCGCGTTCTGCAGGAGAAGCGCGCCTA
>CALGMT010000086.1 GCA_937958885.1 uncultured bacterium
GTGAAAAGCCGGACGCTTTTGCCGGGCGTGGGCAACAGGACTTCCATGGCCACCAAAGGTGTGGCGCTCATCTGCCAATAGATGCCGCCATAATGATACACCACCAGCCAACGCAAAATATCCACCATCATTGTCGGGTGAGGACAGCGATCTACCGTCTGCCACACATCCGGATAATAAATTTGGGCAAATTCCCGGATCCGTGAAAAGGTCCATAGCCGCACTTCAAAATCCGGCGCGTATTGACACATTCGTTGGTAAGGCCCGTGATCGAAATCGTTTTCATCGGTTTTTAGCCGATGCTGTTCATCCCAGGGGAAATAAATGATGTGAATAAGCCGGGGGACCATAAAGCGTTGATTTTTTCGCCGGACAACCGCAATTTATAGGCGGACGGCCTAATTGCTCTTACCCTACCATGCCTTGTCTGCCCTCTCAATACAAAAGCGGGTTTGACAAATGTGCTCTGATCCACTTGCTGTATTGCGCTTGGCCCGGGAAGAGAAAAGGGTCAGATAACATGAATGGCTGTTAGAGCTCCGCAGATGCGGCATAATGCCCATCATCTTTTGAAGGCGCGGCCACAGGCGCCCGACACAGAACACGTAGGTAACCGCCATGAACTACATCGGTATTGACTACCACAAACGCTACTCGGTTGTCAGCATCCTCGACGATGCCGGGAGGATAGTGGCCGAGCAGCGTATTGAAAACGCCTTCCCGGAGCATTTCTGCGAACTCATCGGCGCCCACGGGCCGTGTCACGTCGCGTGCGAAGCCACGATGAACTCGGCCTAGCTGCACGAAGTGTTGGTGGAGTTCCCCCGATTTGGTGGACACCCCGGGGGGGGCTTGTTGATGTTAGTTGCTCATGGTTTCAAAGTCCACAGGCGACCGATATCCGAGCGAGCTGTGGAGCCTCACCCGGTGGTAAAAGACCTCGATGTATTCAACGATCGATCGATACGCCTCCGCACGGGTCGAAAACCGGACCCGATAGATCAGTTCTTTTTTGAGCGTTGCCCAGAACGATACCATCATCGCGTTGTCATAACAGTTGCCTTTGCGACTCATGCTCGGTTTCAGCCTCCATCGGTCCAGGACCTCTCGATACGCTTGGCTGGCATACTGAGAGCCGCGATCGGAGTGGTGTACCAGACCGCGCGGCGGACGGCGATGCGTCAAGGCCATCCGCAGCGCATCCAACGGCAACTCGGTGGTGAGCCGATCGCTCATCGCACAGCCCACCACGCGGCGGCTACACGCATCCACGATCCCCGCCAGATACAGCCAGCCTTCCTCCTTCGGCACATAGGTGATGTCGCTTACCCACACCTGCTCGGATACCGCACGCTTACTCGGCGAGCGCTGCAGCCAGGCATAGTACCCGCTGCGTGAAATGTCCAAGGCTCGGCAGGCGTCCGAGACCGGGTATTGATCTGCCAGCGTCTTCATATATGCGAAGCGTTCGTCTGGGGTTCGGAGAGGATGCCCAAGCTTTTTTTAGAATATCGCGCTGGTTGCGCAGGCTGATGATCTCCCGACGCAAGCGCAGGTTCTCGGCCTCCAGCTCAGCCGGCGTGCGGGGGCGCGCCTTCGCACCGGCGGCCGGACCGGATCGATTCTCGCGATCGTGGTCTTGTTTCCAATCGCGCAGGCTCCACTCGCTGATGCCGAGTTCGGCGGGGACTTCTTTGCGGGTTTTTCCGCTGGTTCTCCAAAGATCCAGTGCGGCTTATTTGAAGGCTGAGTCGAATTGCCTACGGGGCATGAAGGTGTGTTCGTTCATTCCTTTCCCACACCACCCCCCGGGGTGTCCACCACATCGGGGGAACTCCATGTGCGGACTGCTCCCTTTCTGACCTCATAACGCATCAGCCGCCGGACTCTTGTCCGACGGCTGAAAATTGGTAGCGGGGTTGGGATTTGAACCCAAGACCTTCAGGTTATGAGCCTGACGAGCTACCTGGCTGCTCCACCCCGCAGTCAAACTGTATTGCAGGTCCGCAATCTGTATAAACAATCACACCGTCACATCAAACTCAAGTGAAATCGATTTTCTTGTCATGCTGTTTTCAAATCTGTGCAATTTGCGCGCGATCAAAATTGGGATTTTTCGATTAGGCGATTGGTGAACAGCAGGATGGGGTGCGTGTTTGGGGCGGGCGGTTGCGCCAAGACGGAGGTGTGGCCCGAGGGTGGAAGCCAAGGGTCAGCTCCGGTATCGCGCTGCGGAACAGGGCTGGCGCCCCGGCGATAGCGGGGTTCAATGTCGGGTCTAACGGAACGGCTTCATTTATCCTTCCGGGCTTGCGGAATCTGGTGCGTCGTGTCAACGTCGACTACTCATTCGTCCGGGTGGGGCGATGTTTGTGTCTAAACCCTAGAGGAGATCGATGTGAATAAAAGCGTGTTCGTCATGAGTTTGCTCGTCTGGCTCGCCGTCGGCGGCCCGATGGGTGCGTGGGCGCAGGATGGCGATGTGTCGCCACTTCAAACGGGTAAAGAGGTGATACAAGGCGTGGGCGCGGCCGTGACAGATGTCGGCCAAGCCGTACGCTCCGGCGGCGGGGATGTCGTCGATCAAGGGCGCAAGCTCTGGCAGGAAGCCATTCTGCCGATGCTCCAACGCACAACGGCCGCGATTCCCGTCGTCATCAAGGCTATCGTGCTGCTGGTCCTCTTTTGGATCGTTGCACGGCTGGTCGGGGCCGCGGTGACGAAATTGCTCGGCCTGACCAAATTGGATGATCGCGCCGCGCGCGACTGGGGGCTTGGCGATCTGCTCAAACGCGCCGACGGAAGCACGTTGTCGATCCAGAATCTGGTCGGCAGCGTCGTCACGTGGATCATTCTGCTGGTCGGTTTCGTTGCGTTCTTCAACGCGCTGCGCCTCGATATGGTGGCGGGTCCGTTGCAGGGGATCGTGGACAGCATCGCAAAGGTGGTGCCGAGCCTGTTGAAGGCCGCGGTCATTCTCTTCGCCTACTGGGCGGTCGCCAGTATCGCGCGCCTCGGGCTGACCAAGGCGCTGGGCGCGGCGAAATTCGACACGCGCGCCGCGCGCTTTTTCCCGAGCCGCGAAGTGGACGGCAAAACCGTCGGCCCCACCGAACTGGCCGGACGCCTCTTGTTCTACCTCATCCTGCTGTTCGGCATTCCGCCCTTCCTGCAGGCCCTCGGCCAGGAAGCCCTGGTTGCTCCGCTGCAGGATATGTTGTCGAAGGCTCTTGCGTTCATTCCGAATATCATCGCCGCAGGCATCATTCTGCTGATCGGCAACATCGTGGCGGTGATCGTGCGCGAAGTGGTGTCGAGCTTCCTCGCCGCGGCCGGCGCGGACACGCTGGCCGACCGCCTCGGCATCAGCGCCGTTTTCGGGAAGCAAAAACTTTCCGGTCTCGCCGCGGTCGTCGTGTACGTCTTCATCCTGGTGCCGATCGTGATCTCCGCGCTGGACGCGCTGCAAATCACGGCGATCTCGGTGCCGGTCCGCAACACGCTGGAAAATGTGCTGTCAGCCATCCCGGCGGTGCTTGTCGCCTCCGTGATCGTCTTCATCGGCTACGCCGTTGCGCGGTTCGTCCGCGGCCTCGTGCAAAACCTCCTCGCGGGTCTGGGCGTGGATACGCTGCCCGCGCGGATCGGCCTCGAGTTCCTCGCGCCCGCCGCCGGGCGCCAGCCGCTCTCCGCGATCATCGGCACGGTGGTGATGGTTGTGATCCTGCTGCTGACCGGGTCGCAGGCGCTCTCCTCGCTCGGATTTGACCAGCTCGCCGCGCTGGTGGACCGCTTCGTGCGCTACCTGCCGAACCTGTTCGTCGGCATTATCATCCTGCTGGCCGCGTTGAGCCTCGGCCGGTTTGTCGGCGGGATCGTCGCGCAGGCGGCCGGCGGTTCGCCCTACGCGGGCACGCTCGGAAATGTCGCGCGCTACGCGATTGTCTTTCTCGGCGCCGGCATGGCGTTGGACGAGCTGGGGGTCAGCCAGCAAATTGTGACGGTGGCCGTCACCGCCGTGTTGGGCGGCGTCGCGCTCGCCATCGGGCTCGCCTTCGGCCTCGGCGGCAAGGACCGCGCCAAAGCGATCATCGAGAAACACTAACGGGCTGCAACGTCCGAATTGGAAAAGCCCCCGGCATCGCGCCGGGGGCTTTTTTATTCATCGGGCCGGCCACGTCGAATACGGATGCCGCGCGAGATAGGCGTTGAAGTAGCGCGGATCGCCCGTCACTTCATCCCCGAGCCAGTCTGGTTTCTCCACTACCGTGTCGGTCGCGGGCAACTCCACTTCCGCAAGCACCAACCCCTCGTTGGCGCCATGGAAGATATCCACCTCAAAGACCAGACCCCCATACGGAATCCGGTAGCGCGTCTTGTCGATCACGCTTGAATGGCAGAGTCGTTCGAGCAAATCGGCCGCATCAGCAGGCGGAATGGGATATTCATATTCCGCCCGCGCCATGCCGTCGCCGATGCCCTTGATGGTCAGCCACGCCTGGTCGCCCGCGAGGCGGACCCGAACCGTGCGGGCCGGCTCGAGGCAGAGATACCCCTGCCGCATATGCGCCTCCGACACCGCCGCGCTGCGCCACGCGTCGTCGCGCACAAGAAATTTACGTTCGATTTCCTGTTTCATGCCTTCAAGCTTGGCGGAGGCTCGAACTGCGCTATTCTAGCGTGGACATGAAAAAACGCACGGCCCGAATTGTCAGGAAAACGAGAGAAACCGACATCGTCATCGACCTGAATCTCGACGGCGCCGGGGTCTACAAGAATCAGACCGGCATCGCCTTTCTCGACCACATGCTCGATCTGCTCGCCAAGCACGCGCTGCTCGATCTGACCGTAAAGGCCAAAGGCGACCTCGCAGTGGACTATCACCACACCGTCGAAGACGTCGGCCTCGCGCTCGGCGAGGCGCTCGACAGGGCCCTCGGCGACCGCGCGGGGATCAACCGCTACGGGTGGAGTCTGGTCCCGATGGATGAAGCCCTCTGCCAGGTCGCCATCGATCTCGGCGGACGTCCCTATCTCGTCTATTCGCTCGCGACCAAGAAGCGCAAGATCCGCGATTTCGATGTGGATTTGATGGAGGAATTCTTCCGTGGCTTCGCGACGCAGGGCCGGATGAATCTGCACATCGCGCAGCTCTATGGGCAGGAGCCGCACCACGCGCTGGAAAGCGTGTTCAAGGGCGTCGCCAAAGCGCTGCTCGCCGCGGCGACCTTGAACCCTCGCGTAAAAGGTGTTCCTTCGAGCAAAGGCAAGCTGTAGCGGAATCGCGCGGGCGCGCAGAAATTTCCATACTCTGTAAAAACTTTTTTTAAAACTTCCATGCTCTGTAAAAAATTTGTTTTGGCGTTCCATACGCTGTAAAAACAGATTCCGGCAATCTCGCGCGGAGAGCATCAGCCCATGATCGGCATTCTCGATTACGAGGCGGGGAATCTGGGAAGCGTGACCAATGCGTTTCGCTTCCTCGATATCCCCGCGCGCGTCGTGACGAAACCCGACGCGTTGCGCGGGATCGAGGCCATGGTGCTGCCTGGAGTCGGCGCGTTCGGCGATTGTCTGCGCAAGTTGCGCGCGCGCGGGTTCGAGGCGCCGGTCAAAACGTGGATCGCGGAAGGGCGTCCGTTCCTCGGTATTTGCGTCGGCCTGCAGGCGCTCTACGACGGCAGTGAGGAATCGCCGGAGGAATCGGGGCTGGGCGTGTTCCCGGGCCGGATTCGCCGATTCGCCGACCGGCCGGGTCTGAAAGTCCCGCAAATCGGATGGAACAGCGTGCGCCAGCGTGCGCGGGCGTGCCCGCTGTTCGCGGGCATTCCGGACGAGGCGTATTTCTATTTCGTGCACTCGTTCCGCGCGGACGCGAATCTGCCGGAGACGGCGGGCGAGACGGAGTACGACGGTCCGTTCACGTCAGTGGTGTGGCGCGATAATGTGATGGCGATTCAGTTTCACCCGGAGAAGAGCCAGAATGTCGGGTTGATGCTGCTGCAGAACTTCGCCGACTGGGCCTATGAAAGGACGGCGGCGCGATGAGCAGCTTCACGATTTATCCCGCGGTGGACATCAAAGGCGGGCACTGCGTGCGCCTGCTTCAGGGCCGCGCGGACCAGGCGACCGTGTACGGAACGGATCCGGTTGCGATGGCGCGGCACTGGGAGGAACAAGGCGCACGAGCGCTGCACGTGGTCGATCTCGACGGCGCGTTCGAGGGGCGTTCCGTGCAGTACGAACTCGTGATTCGCGTGATTCGCGCGCTGACGATTCCGGTGCAGGTCGGCGGCGGACTACGCACCGATGAGGATGTCGCGCGGCTGCTCGACGCCGGCGCGTTCCGCGTTGTGCTCGGGACGCGCGCCTGGGCCGCGCCGGACGAAGTGCGCCGGCTCGTGGAACGCTATGGCGACAAGATCGCGGTGGGAATCGACGCGCGCGGCGGCCGCGTGCAAGTCAAGGGGTGGACCGAGACGACCGACGTGCGCGCGGTGGACCTCGCGCGACAAGCCGACGAGATCGGCGTGCAAACGATTATTGCGACCGACACCGCGACCGACGGCATGCTCAAAGGCACGAATAC
Source organism: uncultured bacterium (assembly GCA_937958885.1). Lineage (GTDB taxonomy): Bacteria > Verrucomicrobiota > Kiritimatiellia > CAIVKH01 > CAIVKH01 > JAMLJG01. The sequence goes on from CALGMT010000086.1 coordinate 6,590, forward strand.
TCATGCGGTGGACGAAATCTGCATGGCCGTTCGGGGCGGCGTGATCGCATCGGGCGGCATCAGTTCGATAACCGACGTCGCGGCGCTGCGCGCGCTCGACCGCGCCAATCTCGTCGGCGCGATTGTCGGCAAGGCCATTTACGAAGGCCGCGCGACGCTCGCCGCGCTACATGCTGCGGCCGCGTGAACGGATTCCGTAGTCCCTCACCCCAACCCTCTCCCACGGGGTGGGAGAGGGGGATGGCTGCAGACACGCGCGGAGAGCGCGTCGATCTTCGATTCAGCGAGAACTCATCCTTTTGAAGCAGCAGCTCCGCCGCTCTGTCGTAGGAAGTGTGAAGTCGAAAATCTCCGGCGGCGGAGCGCCGGAGCCACAACATTCGAATGGAAAAACGAAAGGGACCGGCCGGGCGGGCGCTGCCAGGCCGCTGAGCTGGAGGAAAGATGCCCTCACCCCAACCCTCTCTCACCCGTTGGGAAGGGGAGTGGATTTGGGTGAGCGTTGACGGCGTCGTCATTCAGTGCCACACGTGTCCTCGTCCCGCCGACTCCTGTTCTTCTGCTCTTGAATCGGAGGACATGGCGCGGACCCGTACGAACAAAACACGCAGCAGTCGCCGCCTTTTGAGTAAAGCAGCCTGTGACAGCCGGTACACTCATACGCGTACTGACACGCATTTGCCGGCATCGCCTCTTCACGCCGGTGCCCGCAATAGGGGCATGTGATTAACGAGCGATATATCATGTCGGCTTATCTAATGGTCGAATATCGACGAGCGGCTCCGCAACAGGCGATATAAAAATACCCGAGACCAATAACATCTTCATTCGTTCATAAATGGTGATTTGGTCCAGGGCAGAACACCCACCCCCGCTGCGCGGACCCCTCCGAAGGAGGGGAGCTTTTAGTGTGAGTCCCCTCCACCGGAGGGGCGCCCGAAGGGCGGGGTGGGTAATTCCGCAATGGCGCCCGCGCGGGCGAGGTGGGTTTCATCGGACAATATTTGAGCAACAGCCCGACGCGTTATGACCTCGCCATGGGTTGCCAACGGGAGATTACGGGGCCCATAAGTAGAGAAAGCGCGGGCGCAGGTGCGAGGATATCCACTGGGCAGGGCGAACCGGGCTGCGCACAGACATCAGCCATGTGAGAAAATCGATCTGCTGTTCGTAGCGGATCACCTTGACCGATTCGACGCCGAGCAATTCGGCCGTCTTGGCAAGGGCATCTTCCCAGTAGCCGATCTGGTCCACCAATTTGAGTTCGAGCGCCTGGTGAGGAACGAACAGGCGTCCGTCGGCGAGCGCGCGCAGGCGGTCGGCGGGGATGGCCGGCCGATTCTTGGCGACGATCGAAAGGAAATGTTCGTACATGGAATCGATCATCTCCTGCAACAACGCGCGCTGCGCAGGATCCACTTCCGTGAACGGATTGAGCAAATCCTTGTTTGCGCCGGATTTGATGGTGACATCGGTGATGCCCACCTTGTCGCTCAAGCCCTTGAGATTGAGCGTCTGCATGATCACGCCGATGGAACCGAGGACGGTGGTGGGCTGCGCGATAAGCCATGTGCCGCCCATGGCGACGTAGTAGCCGCCGGATGCGGCCAGGTCGCGCATAAAGACGACGACGACGCGGCCGGTGTCGCTTTCGCGGAAATCGACAAGCGCACGATAGATCTCGTCGCTGGCGGTGATGCCGCCGCCCGGCGAATCCACTTCGAGAATGATGGCCCTCACAGCTGAATCGGCGCGCGCGGTGCGAATCTGGGCGAGAACGGACTCGACCATGTTGATCGGCGTTGAAAAAAGGCCGCCCTCGATCTCGCGCAGAATCACGCCCTCCACGGCAATTCGCGCCGCCTTGACGTCGCCGTCGCCAAACGACCAGATCTCCTTCAGATCCGGGTACTCGTCCACCGGCTGGACGTGCGTAGTTTTTCGCGCGGAGAGCTTCTGTTTGAGCGCGCCGGAGAGTCCCGCGTTTAGGATCAGACTGCCGATCAGCAGAATGCCGAGCAGCGCGATGATCAACCAGACGGCGGCATGCGTTTTTCGCTTTGGCGCGGGGTGCGAGGGAAGCGGCGGGGGAATAGGGCTCATGTTTTAATGGTTACGCCCCTGCGGCGCATTTGCAAGTCTGCGTAAAATGTAAAGCAATTCCAAGGTGTTCAGGCATCCGCAAAAGAGAGCGGCGGATAAAGGCTGAAGCGGTGTGGCGGGGTGCGGCGCGCCGCCGCACCGGGTACGGAAGCAGGTCACGTGCGGGTAGCCGTCCATCTCATTCACCGGCGGGACGAGCCCGCCGGAGTCTTTTCACCCCCGCCCGGCCGCTCCCCCGGGCGTCGCGGATCATCGGTCCGCTTCCGTCTCGGACTCGTCCCATTCGATCACGAACGGGAGGCGGAGCGAGTAGCCGTCGGCGTCCATCCACCAGCCATCCGGACGCATCGCGAGCGCGTGTTCGACGCCGTGTTCGTTATTTGGCTCGGGGTGGCCCCAGTTTTCGAAGCGCCAGCCCTCGCCGCTGATCCAGCGCCAGAACGATTCGGAGCCTTCATCGGTTCCGCCGAGCCAGAGCGAACGCCCGAGCGCGGCCATGGCGAAGGTTTCCATCAACCAGTCGTTTTCCGTTTTGGTGGTCGAGGTCGCAAGGCGCCCGCCATGCCGCTCGGCGAAGCGCGCGGCTTCGTGCCAATGCATCGGCGTGACCACCAGCGCGTAGGTGTGGCCGCCGTGCCGTGCGGGATGGGGAATCGGGTGGCCGGGATACTCATGGAGCGCGCGAAGATTCGCGACGGCCTGTTGGAGTGTGGCGTGAGCGCGGTCGAGGGCCGGCACGTCGAGGAGGCCGTCGAACGCGCGCGCGGCCTCGCGTTGCGCCGCGCCGAAATCGCGCCGTTCGAGCGCACGCAGCGCGGGACCGGATATGGCGTCAAAGGTGCCGTCGCTCACGCGGAGCTGCTCGAGTGTGGTCATCTGCTTGAGCGGCGAGAGGTCTGTGACCTTGGCCTGGCCGATATCGAGCGAGACGAGCGGAATGCCGCGAAGGGGTTCGAGGTCGGTCACGCGCTGGCCGGGTGCAAGATGGGCGAAGGAAAAATGAAGGCGATTTGACGCATCGAACACCAAGTTGACGCCTTGGCCGGGCCAAGCCGCGTCGATTTGGTCGCGATAGGCGCGCAAGGCGCGAGTTTTCGATTCATCGGCCGCGCTTGGATTGATCAGCAGGAGATTGAACGTGGCGCTGTCGGTCACGACGCGTTCGCGATTTGCCGCGCGGCCCGGCGCGCCGATCCAGTATTCGCTGTTGACGTAAAACTTGAACGGCCACTCGGCATGCGCTTTGAACTTGCTCCATTTCTTGCGCAGCGCATAGCGGTCGGGTCCCTCGGGTTTGAGCCGCCATTCCGCCGCGTCGCGAGACCAGTCGTTAAACGCGCCCGCCACCTGGACGCGGGAGATGGGACCGATTTCGGCGGTGTGAACGAGGCGTCCGTTGTCATGCCGGGCGGCGTCATAGCGAGCGGGCTCGAAAATAAAGACGACCGAATCGCCCTCTGTCGCAAAGCCAAAGATTCCTTCATCATAGTTCGGCGCGATGAGCGCCGGTTCGCGGGCCGGCGCGCGCAGCAACCACCAGGCAGCGAAGCCGCCGGCAACCAACGCGGCCGCGAGCGCGCCCGCGAAGAAGGGCGCACGGTTGGCGCGCGGCGGGGGCGGGGGCGCGTCGATATAGTTTGCAATCGCGCGGGCCAGTTCACCCGCGTTTTGGTAGCGATCCTCTCGCGCCTTCGCCAGCGCCTTCAGGACGATCCGGTCGAGCGCCGGATCGCAGATGGCCGCCGCGCGATCGCCGCCCCTGGCCTCGCGCACGAGGATCTTGCTGGGCGGCGCGGGGCGCACATTGACGATTGTATCCAGCACGTGGCGCAATTCCGCAAAGACATCGTAGGGGAATTCGCCGGTGATCATTTCGTATAGGATCACGCCAAGCGCATACACATCAGTGCGGGTGTCGATCTGGCTCGCCTCGCCGCGCGCCTGTTCGGGACTGGCCCACTCCAGGGAGCCGACGAACTCGCCCAGCTTGGTCGAACTCGCATTGGGCGCTCCGCCGGCGGCGACGGCGGCGTGCGCAAGGCCGAAGTCGAGGATGTGCGGTTCGCCGTAGGCGTCGATCACGATATTGGCCGGCTTCAGATCGCGGTGCACGATGCCGCGCAGGTGGGCGGCGTTCACCGCTTCGCAGATGCGCCGGAAGAGCCTCAACAAGTCCGCGAGGTCCGCGCGGGTGAGCGCATGGTTTCGGTCTCGGCGAAAGTCGTCGAGGAATTCGTTCAGCGGACGGCCATCCACGTAATTCATCACGAAATACTGGGAGCCGTCCGCCGTTTCGCCGCGGTCCACCACGGATACGATGTTGGGATGGTCGAGGGCGGCGAGAATGCGCACCTCTTGATTCATGCGCTCGCGATCCGCTTCCGCGGCGTATCGTCCGCCAAAAATGATTTTCAGCGCGACGCGACGCCCGGTCGAATTCTGGAGGGCGAGGAAGACGGTCGCCTGCCCGCCGCGCTGGATTTCCTTGATGAGCTGGTATCCGTTAATTTCGAGCACGGGCTCTTCGGGCGGCGTTGAGGGGACGCGGGGCGCCTCGTCATCCGGCAGGGAACCCACCTCGATTCCATCATCATCTTCATCGGCTGGGCGATGATCGGCCATTCATTCTGACTATACCACAGCGCCGTAATGCATACATATTGCTTTCGCGTGTCGGTCGTGTTGACGATTCCGATCCTTGCGGTGCGGGCGAAGGCCGCATGTGCGGCTCTTGCCGGCCCGCGGCGCGTCGTCGACGTCCGACGCGAAGAACACCCGCATCGCCGCGTCCGGGGTGGGGCGCTTTTTTGGAAATGTGCCGATGTAGGGGCCGCGCGCGTTCAGGGAGTGTTGTCGCGCGGGGCGAAACGGGCCAACGCGCGAGCTGGGGTGCGAATGAACAGCTCCTTCAAGAACTCATCGGTTTTCATCGCGCGGGGCTCCGCGATGCGCCGGCGTTGGAACAGTCCGAGCGCAATCAACAGGATCAGCAGGCCGTACAGGAGGCTGTAATTATTCCACGTCCAGAAACCGGTCTGCCTCCGCCAGCCGGCGAGTCCATCCAGCAGCAGACCCCATGCGACGGGAGTGAAGCCGCCGACGAGCGCGTTGGTCGACGTGAAGATGGCTAGAAAATGGCTGCGTCCCAACGCGGGAACAGTCGCCAGGAGCAGGCGCGTGGTCGGCATGTGCAAAAGCGCATGGCCGACGGCGGCGCACGCTTGAATCAGAAACGCAGTGGCCAGGTTCAGCGGCATCGCGCCTGCTCCGGCGGCGCCCCAGAGTCCGAAGTGCAGGATCATGAATGTCCCGGACACCGCGAGCAGCGGGCGGCTTCCGACCTTGTCCACGATGCGCATCGCGGCGGCCATGCAGAGCGCGGCCAGTCCGGACATGATCACCACCAGCATCAGAATAAACGAGTCGGACTTGTGGAAGTGATCGCGCAGCAGCGGAATCCAGAATACGCCCGCCCCCGCGATCGCGGCGGTGTGGATCAGGTTGTAGATCAACAACTGGCGGAAAGGCGCATAAGACACCATCTCTCTCCATGGCGGCGAACGGCGCGATCGGGCCTCCTCGGGCGCCGGCACATCAGGAATGGCGCGCAGGAAGAGCAGGCTCGCGGTTGCGCCGAGAAACGATAGGCCGAACACGAAGGCGTAGCGCGATTCCGACTCCGTGTACCCCAGCGCGAGCGAGGATAGCGCAATGGCGAGCAGGGTGGTCAGCGAAATCACAATGTGTTCGCTGGAGAGGTACCGGCCGCGCACGCCTTCGGGGATCCACTGGGTCAGCCACGGCAGCCACGCGCACATGGCGATGCCGCGCGAGGCGTTGAACAGGAAGAGCAGCGCCAGCATCATCGCCATGCGCGTCGCGGGCGGCACCGCGTCAGGGATCAGCGGCACGAAGATCATGCCGAAGAGGAAAAGGGTGCGAATGGTCCAGCCGCGCAGCATGAACCGCCGATAGCCCACGCGCTCCACCGCCGTTGACGCCGGGATTTGCAGCAGCGTCAACAAGGGCGCGAGCGCGGCGACGAAGCCGAGCATCGTGGCGGACGCGCCGAGGTGCTTGAAATACAGGATCATCGGCGAGCCGAGCGCGACCGACCACGAGAACGCGTTGAAGCCGGAAAAGCCGATGCCGCGCCAGGCGGCGGGCGGCCATCGCGACGCGAGTTCTGAATCGCTGCTCATATATCGTTATATCTTTAGGGATCGAGGCGGCGTAGGAAGGGACGGCGGTTAGAGGGAGCGGCGGGGGTCCTTCAGCGCGGAGAGGGCTTTGCGAAGGCCGGCGGGCAGTTCCGTTTTCCGTCCGGTGCGTCGGTCCACGGCGACATGGGTGGTCGTGACAAACCCGACCGTTCGGTTGTCCTTCGCGATTCGGCAGACGAGGGTGAACGAGGTTCGCCCAAGCCGGAGCAGCCGGAGCGTGAGCGTGAGTTGGTCGCCGACGCGGAGCGGAACGCGGTAATCGCCGTCCGCGCGGACGATGGGCAGACCGATCCGGCCTTTCTTCAGCACGTCGCCGAGGCCGAAGCCGGCTTGTTCCATGAAGGCTTCGTAGGCCTCGTGCGCGATGCGAAACTGGTTGGCGAAATACAACACGCCCGCGGCGTCGGTGTCGTGCAGGCGGATGGAGGTGAGATGAACGAACACGGCGATCTCCTACTTCATCGTCTCCGCCATGCGCGAGAGGGCGAGGGCGAGGCCGCTCATGTTGATGAGAATGAAGAGAATGCCGACGAAATTGAGCAGCAGAATCACGCCGGTGATGGCGAAGAACGTGCGGAATTTCGCAAGGGCGTTCGCGACATCGGGGGATACCGTGCCGGCGCGTTGGAGGGGCGCTTTTGCGCCGAGCGCGGCGGCGCCGGCGAAGATCATCAGAATCCCGAGGGGGATGCCCACGCAGGTCATGGCCAGCATGCCGCCCACGAGGATATTCGAGATGCCGACGATCGAGAGCCAGGGGCCGAAATCGGGCATCGCAACTGCGCCTGCGGGGGCCGGGGCGGCAGCCGACTCCGGGCGCGGAATCTGCAAAGGAGCGGCGGCGCCTGTTTCGGGAATCCGAAATTCAGGCCGCGTTGAGACGGCGGCCCAAGAGGACATGCCTTCGCACCAGACCAGATCGGTGGGGGCGACCTCGCCGGAGTGCACGCGCGCGAGCAATTCTTCTTCCTCGATCGGGCCGCGTTGTTCGGTTCCGCCGACGGTGTAATACCAGAGACGTTGCATGGATCTCCTTGTGCAGCGACTATACGACAGGATGTACGCAGCTCAAGGGTGAAGAAGCGGGGCGAGGGTTTCGCGCAGGGCGGCGACTTCGGCGCGCAGCGCGGCGAGTTCCGACTCCAGTTTTTCCACGCGCGCTGACAGTTCGTCCCGCGCGGCGTCCGGATCCGGCGCGTCCTGCGGCGTCGCGGATGGAGCGGGCGGTGGTCCGCCAAGCAAGTGCGCATAGCGCGGCTCTTTTTGTCCGGGCTGCCGGGCCAGCCGGACCACCAGCGGCTGGGGGCGAGCGGCGAGCGCCTCGAGGGCCGCCTGCGTTTCAACGATTCCCTCCATCGGGGTGTATCGTTCGCAACGTCCGCGGAGCTCGCCCGCGGTTTGGGGTCCGCGCAGGATCAATTCGCTCAACAGCGCGGCGTCGCGCGCGTCGAGTCCATAGGTTTCCGGAAAGAGGTGTTTGAATTTCGGCGCGCGCCCGCCCGCGGTTGAGACCAGCGCGGCGAGTCGCCGATCGCGCAGTCGGTCCAGCGCCTGCACGACGGTGGCTTCGTCGTACGCGACGACGGGATCGCGATTGTTCTTTTGGTTGCATGCCGCGATGAGCGCGTTGACGGTGAGCGGATAGTATTCCGGCGTGGTGCATTGTTTTTCGACGAGGCAGCCGAGCACGCGGAGTTCCTCCGCGGTCATCGGCGGCGACGCCGGTCGGGCGGGGGCGTTCGAGTGGGGATCAGGAGCAGGAATAGAATCCATGAACCGAGTATAGGACGTTTTCCCCCCTGCGACAATTCGGGGATTGGGTGTGATGTAGACGAGCTGAAAAGCGTGGAGCGGCCATCGATAAGATCTGACACGAACATGTGAGCCGGAACCACTTTCGCCGGCGGTCTGCCGTCGGCGGATCTTGCTTCACGCATTCCGCCGACGGATCGGCGGAACTTCGGCGTTGAATTGCGCGTGATTTCCGCCGACGGAGCGAAGGAACATCAACTCGTATGACCGGGCGAGCGCATCGTCAATGGATTCCTCGACAGGGTCGGCGCCAGCGCCTATCACTGTGACGCGGGGAAGCTGATGCGATGGCCGCCGCGCGGGTCAGCGTTCCTCCTCGTCACGGTCGCGACCTCGTCCGCCGCGCGCGGGACCGGATTCAGCGTCGGCTTCAGCCGGCTTGCCGAGGAAGTGGACGCGGTCGGCGTTCACCTTCAGCTTGGAGCGCGCGTTGCCGTCTTTGTCCTTCCACTGCTCGAACAGCAGACGGCCCTCGACGATGACGGGAGAGCCTTTGACGAGGTACTTGCCGCAATGCTCGGCCTGCTTGTCCCAGGCCACAAGATCCACGAAGCAGGTGCTTTCCTCGGAGTTTCCGTTGCGGCCCTGGTAGCCGTCTTTCACGGCGAGACCGAGGTCGGCGACGGCCATGCCTTTCGACGTTTTGCGGATCACCGGGTCGCGAGTCAGATTGCCCGCGATCAATACTTTGTTCATGCGTACCATGTGCGTTCTCCTGTTTATGTGTGTTACATCGCTGCTTGCGCGCAGCGAAAATGTGGGTCAGTCGCGAGCGGTCCACGCGAGCGGGTAGCGATCCACGCGCTCGAAGGCGTACTGTTTGCGTATGCGGGCGGCGAAGTATTCGCCCTTGTTCACGATGCGGGTGAAATCGAGGTACACCTCGCGCGGGACATCGCGATAAACGTAGGCGCTGCCGTTCGCGAACACGATGGTGAGTTCGCGGCGCGCGGCGTCGTAGCGCGCGGATTCGAAGACGCGGGAAGCGATGCGCTGGAACTCGACCTCGCTGCGCGGGCGCGGCTTGTGCTCCGCGCGGCTGTGCGCGGCCGCCAACAACAGGACACTCATGAGCGCGATAACTGTTTTCATTTCGTGGCTCTTTCGATTGGTCGAGTTATTTATATGCACGGAGTATGCCAAGTCTTGAGCAGGCAGAACGCAGATGGCGTTAAGTTGTGGAAATGAACGGGATCGATCGGCGCGCTGCCGGTGAAGACGCGGCCGATCTGGTCGCGCGGAATACAACGCAGGTTGAAAATTTCAACCGCGGTTGATGGTTGAGTCTTCACGGAGTTCTTTGGAAATCGCTTGCGGCGTGATGCCCAGCAGGCGCGCCGCTTCGGAGCGCTTGCCGCCGGTCTGTTCGAGCGCGCGGCGGATGATGGCGCGGCGCAGGTCCGCCAGGTAGGCGGGGAGCGAGAAGCCCGCGCCGATGTCGGGGAGGGCGTTGCGCTCAATCGGTCGCGCGGGCGCCGGTTCGATAAGCAGGTCGGCGGATTGAATGACCGGTTTATCGCAGAGCAGGGCGGAGCGGCCGATGGTGTTGGCGAGTTCGCGGATGTTGCCGGGCCAGGTGTGTTGTTCGAGGCGCGCGACGGCGCTGGCATCCATGCGGCGCGGCGCGGGCAGGGTGCGGTTGAGTTGCGTCAGGAGGTGCAGCGCGATGATCCTGATGTCGCCACGGCGCGCGCGCAATGGAGGCAGGACGAGTTGCGCGTAGCCGAGCCGATAAAAGAGGTCTTCGCGGAAGGCGCGTTCGGCGACTGCGTCGCGCAGGTCGCGATGTGTGGCGGCGATCACGCGGACATCGACGGCGAGGCCGCGGGCCGCGCCGAGTGGTTCGACGATGCCGTCTTCGAGCACGCGCAGCAGTTTGGCCTGCACGGGGAGCGCGAGTTCGCCGACTTCATCGAGGAACAGGGTGCCGCCGTTCGCGAGCGCGAACTTCCCGGGCTGATCGGTTGCGGCGCCCGTGAACGCGCCTTTGCGGTGTCCGAAGAGTATGCTCTCGACGAGATTATCGGGAAGCGCAGCGCAATTGACCGCGACGAACGGCGCGCGGGCGCGTCCGCTCAATTCGTGGATGAGGGCGGCGAGCAGTCCTTTGCCTGTTCCCGTTTCGCCGTGGATCAGCAGCGGCACGGGGTGCGGCGCGAGCCGGGCGGCCATATCGAGCGTGGCGCGGAACAAGGGGTCTTCGCCGCGCAGGCCGAGGCGACTGCACGCGGAAAAAACATCCGGTACGGCGGGCGGCCGTTCGTCGAGTTCGATCGCCGCGGCGCGATCGCGCACCGATGCGGCGGGCAGAGGCGGGGGTCCCTCGCGTAGTGGCGCGGTTCCGGCGCCCGGCGGAATTTCGATCCATCGTACGCGAGGATGCCGCGCGGCGACGAATGCCCATGCTTCGCGCACCGCATCCGGGCCGCTGTTGAGACATACGGTGACGGCGTTGCCGCTCGAAGCGCCGGCGACTTCTTCGACGAGACGGTCCGGCAGGGATTCGTCGAGCGGGAGCGGGCGCCATTCGACGGCGAGATCGGGATGCGCCGATTGTAATGCGCGTTCGAGCGCGTCGCGGCGATCCGCCGTGGCGGCGGTTTCGAGGATCAGCATGCGCGAGCAGGGAATCGCGTTGAGAGCGGCGAGCGCAGGGCCGCGCGCCGCCGGGCGCCCGTCGCATCCGGGCGCGTATGGGTCCATGGCATCGAGACACGTGACCAGCGTCGTCATGGCGATGCGCGCATGATGCGCGGCGCCGGCGCGGCTGTCCAGTGGGAGATGGGAGGGGGAGTGGGGGGCGAGGGGGCGGGGGATGGGGAGGGGAGAGGACGAAGGAGATGGGGAGAGGGAGATTATTCGCCGTGACAGGCGGGCGCGGAATGGATTATGACACTTCGTGCGAACCGAATCGATTTTGAGGGAGGCGTATGAAGTCCACACTTCCGGATGGCGCGGTCAAAGCAATTGTCTATGGGATGCACGGCACGCCGTTCGATGTGCTGGGGGTGCATCCGTATCAGGACCGGCAAGTGTTGCGCGTTTTTCAGCCGTTCGCGGCGAGTGTGGATGTGATTCGCGCGGGCGCGCCGGTGCGCATGGAACGCACGCACAAGGACGGGCTTTTCGAACTGGTGACGTCCGGCATCGAAAAAGGCGCGTATCGACTCCGCATGACGGGGTTTGACGGGCACGTGTGGGAGCTGCACGATCCGTACAGTTTCCCGCTCCAGATCACCGATTTCGACCAATATCTCTTCGGCGAGGGCACACACTATCGCACCTACGAAAAAATGGGGGCGCACCCGCTTAAGGTGAACGGTGTCGAGGGCGTTCACTTCGCGGTGTGGGCGCCGAATGCGATCCGTGTGAGTGTGATCGGCAACTTCAATCGCTGGGACGGGCGCCATCACCCGATGCAGAATCGCGGCGCGTCCGGCGTATGGGAACTCTTCATTCCCGCGTTGCGTCCGGGCGACCTGTACAAGTTCGAGGTCAAGGGCCACAACGATTATCTCGCGCAGAAAGCGGATCCGTATGCCTTCTGTTCGGAGCTCCGCCCGCGCACCGCATCGGTCGTGTGGGACAACTACCAATACAAATGGAACGACGCCGCATGGATGGAGCGGCGCAAGAAGACGGACTGGCACAAGAAGCCGGTCAGCGTTTACGAGGTGCACCCCGGCTCGTGGCGGCGCGTCACTGATCAGGGCAATCGGTGGCTCACCTATCGCGAGATGGCCGATACGCTGCTGCCGCACGTGAAGAATCTGGGTTTCACGCACATTGAGTTCCTTCCGCTGTCGGAACATCCGTTCGACGGTTCGTGGGGCTATCAGACCATCGGCTATTATTCCATCACGTCGCGCTACGGCACGCCGGACGATTTCAAGTACTTCGTGGACCGCTGCCATCAGGAGGGCATCGGCGTGATTCTCGATTGGGTGCCCGCGCATTTTCCGAAAGACGGGCACGGCCTCGCGTATTTCGACGGCACGCACTTGTACGAACACGCCGACCCCCGCAAGGGCGAGCACCGCGATTGGGGCACGCTGATTTTCAACTACGGACGCAATGAGGTCCGCTCGTTCCTGTTGTCCAACGCGGTCTTCCTGATGGAGGTGTATCACATCGACGGTCTGCGCGTGGACGCGGTGGCGAGCATGCTCTATCTCGACTATTCGCGAAATCCCGGCGAGTGGATTCCGAACCAGTTCGGCGGCCGCGAGAACCTGGAAGCGGTCGATTTTCTCAAGAAGTTCAACGAACTCGTGTACGGCGAATATCCCGGCATTCTCACCTTTGCCGAGGAATCCACGGCATGGCCGAAGGTTTCCCGCCCTGTATATGACGGCGGGCTCGGTTTCGGGCTCAAGTGGAACATGGGGTGGATGCACGACACGCTGCAATACATTCAGAAAGACCCGATCTACCGCCGCTACCACCACCACAGCCTGACCTTCTCGATGATCTACGCCTTCAACGAGAACTTCATCCTGCCGTTCTCGCACGACGAAGTGGTCCACGGAAAAGGCGCGATGTTGAGCAAAATGCCCGGCGATCTGTGGCAGAAGTTCGCGAACCTGCGCCTGCTGCTCGCCTATATGTACGCGCACCCCGGCAAGAAGCTGCTTTTCATGGGGGTCGAAATCGGACAGTGGAACGAGTGGAACTATGCGGAGAGTTTGGACTGGCACCTGCTGCAGTACGATTCGCACCGCAAGCTCCACGATTTTCTAGCCGCGTTGAATCGCGTCTATGCCGCGATGCCTCCGTTGCATGAAATCGACTTCTCCTGGGAGGGCTTCGAGTGGATCGACCTGCACGACCACGACAACAGCATCCTTTCCTTCCAGCGCAAAAGCGAAAAGCCCGGCGACGCGGTCCTCTGCGTGTTCAACTTCACCCCCGTCGTGCGGAACCAGTATCGACTTGGCGTGCCGGAAGCCGGAGAATATGAATGTATTCTCAACAGCGATCTCGCGGAGTTCGGCGGCAGCGATGTCGCGCGCGCCACCCTCTTCAAGAGCGAGCCCAAACCCTGGCACAACCACGACCACTCGGTGCTGTTCACCTTGCCGCCGCTCGCCGCGGTGTACCTGCGGCGCAAAGGACCGCCTGCGCTTGCCGCAAAGGCCGATGCGGCGAATTCAAAATCCGCGGCGTCCGCCGCAACCATCACCGTGTCCGCGCCCCTCGCGTCGGCGCCGCCCAAGGAGTCCTGACTCATTTCGGGGGAACATGCCCGCCATGATCACCACGCCGCTGCTGCCGCCGCCGCTGGTGCATGAATTGCGGGCCCGTTCGTTTGCGCGGCTCTACCGGATGACCGGCAATCCCGGCAACCGCGGCTTCGGCCGCGTACTTCGCCAGCGCATCCACACCATCGTGCGGCGCGAGCGTTTCATGATCGAGAAGGCGATCACTGTCGCCTATCTCGGGTCCTACATGACTGACCATATCGTCTTCGCGGAGAAAGAAGCGGCGCGTTTGATCGACAAACGCGATCTATCTGATCGCGAGGAGCATGAATTGTGGGAACGCAGCTACGCAGGGGTTATCAATCGTCTCATCGCCGAGCTGCCCGACGGAGAAGCGATACGCGCAGAAATGGAGCTGATCGAGCGGTACACGACTTTGCCCGAACGCTTGTACACACTGCGCAGCCGGCATTGGCGGCACTTGCAGGGCATCTTGCGGAACGCCCTCTCGGATTTGGAGGGGAACATCTCCGAAATCCCCATCGTTACCCGCCTGCACGACCTCGCGATGAGCGGACGAACGCCGCGCGGCAAGGCGTTTGGCATCTGTCTGGCCGCATCACTCATCGCCGATATGGAGTGTTGGAGCACGCATCGTCCATGGCCCGATGCCTATCGAAAGGTGATGACCGAATTCTACCCGCTGCTGCAGCGCCATCCCGAAGTGCTTGAACAAATTGTGCGACTTTAATAAACTTATACGCTTCAGTTTTATCAATGACTGTTGTCCCCAATTTGCCGTGATCCTTTTCTTGTCTGCCGGGCGAGGGAGGAAACAAAGGAGCCGTTATGTATATTGTCCAAATCGCATCAGAATACGCGACCGTTGCCAAGGTGGGCGGACTGGCCGATGTCGTGCAGGGCTTGAGCCGCGAGCTCTCGATCCGCGGTCATCACGTTGAGGTGATCCTGCCGAAGTATGACGTGATGAAATACGATCGCATCTGGGGGTTCACCAAGTGCTACAGCGATCTGTGGGTGCCGTATCACCACTTCTGGGTCCACTGCGATGTGTTCTTCGGCTACGTGGACGGCGTGAAGTGCTTCTTCATCGAGCCGCACTTCTTCAAGAACTTCTTCAATCGCGGATTGGTGTATGGCCATCAGGACGATCCCGAGCGCTTCGCCTTCTTCAGCAAAGCGGCGCTCGAGTTCATGCTGAAGACGAACAAGCACCCCGAGATCATCCACGTCCACGACTGGCAAACCGGCCTCGTCCCGCTGATGCTGTTCGAGACCTACAAGCAGTTCGGCATGACGCATCCGCGCGTCTGCTACACGATTCACAACATTCACCACCAGGGCGTCACCGGCGAATTCATCCTGCGGCAGATCGGCATGAACCCCGCGCACTACATGACGATGGAGCGGCTGCTCGATCCGCGCCATGCGAACGGCGTCAATATCATGAAGGGCGGCATTGTGTTCTCCAACTTCGTCACGACCGTGTCGCCGACCTACATGAACGAGATCATGTGGACCGGGCTCGGCCACGGCTTGCAGGGCGTGCTGCAATACTATCGCGGCAAATGCGGGGGCGTGCTCAACGGCATCGATTACGGCGAGTGGAATCCCGAAGTGGACCGGTTCATCCCGCACAAATACTCCGCGAACTGGATCGACGGCAAATATCGGAACAAGGAGGCGCTTCGGAATCGCTTCTGGCTGCGGCATGACTTCAAGCCCATCGTCGCCGTGGTCAGCCGGCTCGATCATCAAAAGGGCGTCGGTCTCATTCGCCATGCGATCTTTTATGCGCTGGCGAACGGCTGCCAATTCGTTCTGCTCGGCACCAGTCCCGAGCCCGGCATCAGCCACGACTTTTGGAACCTCAAGCGGCACCTCAACGACAATCCGGATGTGCATCTCGAACTGAGTTTCGACGAATACCTCTCGCACCTCATTTTTGCGGGCGCCGACATGATTCTCGTCCCCAGCGCCTTCGAGCCTTGCGGCCTCACCCAGTTGATCGGATTGAAATACGGCACGGTTCCCATCGTCCGCAATACAGGCGGTCTGGCCGACACCGTGTTCGACGCGAATTACGCCCACAAGCCCTATCATGAGCGCAACGGCTACGTGTTCAACGATCTCAACAACGAGGGTCTTGAATCCGCGATGCGCCGCGCGATCGGCATGTGGTTCCACTATCCGCAATATTGGCGCGAATTGATGCACAACGGCATGCGCCAGGACCATTCCTGGAATCACCCCGCCCAGGACTACCTCAATATCTACGAGCACATCCGCGAGAAGTAACCGGTTCGGTTTTCCCTCGCGGCTGCCCGCGCGTTTTCGCGATCGCTGACCGCGACTGCGGTTATCGCAGCGCCATCGGGCTTTCCACTAACCGAATGTCAGGGTGACACCCTATTGCCCGGGGTTTGCTGGTGATCGAGCATTAAGCTTGCAAAAGGAGAAATGCGGAGAAATGCGCGTTTCATCGGAGGGCGGCTATGAAAGCGCTTGCGTTGCTGGTGGTGGGAGTCGCGGCGGCATGGTCGTGCAACGCCGCGCCGTATCCGTTTTCGGATACGTTCGAGAGTGGGCTCGGAGCTTGGTTGACGAACGGAACCTGGGGCCTGACCACGGGGCAGGCCGTTTCGCCGACACACAGCGCGGCGGATAGTCCGGGGGCGTTCTACACGAACAATACGGACGCTGCGCTGGCGATGGCGACCGGAATGGATTTGAGCGCCGCGGTGCGGCCGGCCGTTCGCTTCTTCGCGAAATATGCGCTCGAGCAGAATTTCGATTTCGTGTCGCTGGAAATTTCCACCAACGGCGGCGCGGCGTGGATCAATCTCGGCTCCGCGACAGGCGATCAGGCGGAGTGGGAGCGCGTGCAGGTCGAGCTTGGCGACTACGCCGGAGCCGCGGATGTCCGCCTGCGATTTCGCATCCAGACCGATGCGTCGGTGGTGAAGGACGGCGTGTATCTCGACGATGTATTCGTCGGCGAGGCGCCGGAAGCGATATCCGCGTTGTCGGTCTTTCCTTCGCAGACCCAGGTTCGGTTGGAGTGGACGCCGAGCGCGGATCCCGAATTCGCGTATTACCAAATCTATCGCGCGCTGGGCACGAACCAGCCGGATGAGGCGTATCGCCCGATCGCCGTGGTCAGCAACGCCGCGGTGACGTCGTGGACCGACATCGCGGTCGCGCCGAAGACGTTTTATACGTACGCCATTTCGGTATTCAGCACGAACGACCTCGAAAGCGAATGGAGCATGACCGCGCTGCAGACGCCAGCGGGCATGGACGCGCCGTTTCGCGATGACGGCGAGGCGGGCGGCGGAATGTGGAACACCGACGCGCCGTGGTCGCTCGATCCAGAAGCGTCGTTTTCCGGCGCGTTTGGTTGGTCCGACTCGCCCGGCACAAACTACGCGAACAATATTAATGCGTCGCTGACCCTCGTCGCTCCGGTCAACATCTCCGGCTGGGCGCGACCGACGCTGATGTTCATGCACCGCTATGATTTCCTCAGCGGCGATTTTGGCTATATCGAGGCGTCCACCAATGGCGGCAGCTCATGGATCTCGCTGGCCAGCTTCACGGCGGCATCCACCACATGGGCGCGCGCGCAGGTGGATTTGTCCTCGTTGGCCGCCGGACCTTCGCTGGTGATTCGGTTTCGCGTCAGCAGCGATGGCGCGGGAACCGCCGGCGGATGGAACCTCGACGACATTTCGCTGAGCGATGCGCCCGCAGCCGTGCCGGCGCCGACGGTGACAGGCATTCAACCGACATCCGTCAGCCTCGTGTGGTCGGCCAGCGCGCATCCGGCGCTTTCGCACTACGTCGTCGTTCGTACGATGTCGAACAACCCGACGATCAATTCTTCACCTCAATTCCAAGTCTTCACCAATGCTTTTACGGACACCGGCCTCATCGTTGATACCAACTATTATTATCGCGTTTTTGCCGTGGATGCGTGGGGCGGCTGGTCGCCATCAAGTCCGACCGCGACGCCGGTGCGGACCATCATCCCGATTCTTCCGCTGACGGAAGATTTCGAATCGAATTCGGATCTCTGGCGGTTGGCTAGCGGATGGATGTTGTCCTCAAATGCGGCCTACAGCGGCAGCGCGGGGCTCGGTAACGGTCTGGGAAACTACAGCAACAATCTCAACAGCACGGCGCGCCTGCTGGTGAACCTGAGCGGGGCGGTGCGGCCGGTGCTGCGGTTCAAGGACTGGCATCGGCTGGCAGTGAACGACTACGGGTATCTGGAGATCTCGGCGTCGGGGCGGAACACGTATCGGCATTACGGTGTATTCGGCGCGCGGACGAACTGGCAGGA
>CALGMT010000087.1 GCA_937958885.1 uncultured bacterium
ACTCGAGGGCCTATTTCAACGCGTGGATCGACGCGCCGAAATTAATGTGGTAGGCCGCCCCATCCAGAATCAGCGCGGGCACGGACTTCACGCCCGCCGCCTCCGCCTCGGCGACACGCCCTTTCTGTTCGCCAAGATGCACGATTTCGACCGCGTAGCGCTGAGGATCGAGCGCGGCGGCCACGTGCTGCTCGGCAGCGACACAAACCGGGCATCCGGCATGGTAGAATACGGCTTTGCTTTTCATTGCTCAGGTCTCCTGTTGTTGCAGCGCACCGCGCGCCGCAATTCAACCGTACGACGGCGCGTCGCATCCGCCAGTGGGCACAAAATGGTGACCGGTTGACGCGCATGGCGGATTCGCGTATGGCTGAAAATATGAAGCGTCGATACATCCCGATGGCCGAGCGGTCGCTCTACCGCAGGTTGGAAGATGTCGTGGGGTGCAAGTGGTCGGCCGGCGTCGTGGCGGCGCTTGCGGAGGGTGTGCGTCGCCCGGGCGCGCTCGAGCGCTACATCCCCGGCATCTCGAAGAAAATATTGAACGAGCGATTGCGGAAATTGCTCGCCTATGACCTCATCGTGCGCAACGAGTTTCCGGGCCGTATTCGACACGTGGAATATGCCCTCACGCCGATGGGACGCCGACTGGCGCGCGTGATCCGCCAACTGCGCGCGCTGAATGAGCGGCATTGCGTCCGCATCGCGGCGCGCAAGGAGGCATCGAAATGAAAGCCCGGACGGTTTTTTTTATGGCGCAGATGATTGGCGGTTTGTAAATTCGCGGCAGACAAGGAGAACGTCATGTTAAAGAAATTCCTGATCCCCGCTCTTTGCGCCGCTTCCACGTTCGCCGGGGCCGAACCCCAACGAGCGTTTCTCACCACGGAAAACAAGTTTCCCGAAATCGGCGCGCTCGAGATCGGCTACGACTACACCGGGCGCGAGTTCGACACCCTCAAGTATAACAGCCACTCGTTCGTGGCGCGTTATGGCCTGATCGAGAACCTCACGGCGCGCGCGCATGTCCCGTTCGATTCGCGCAAACCGGACTTCGGTTCCGATCAACAAGGGCTCGGCGATGTCGTCGTCGGCCTCGACCTGGTCGCCTATCAGGACGTCTTTTCCTTCCCGTTCGTGATTCCCCACCTCGACATTTCGTTTCCGACGGGCGATGACAACAAGGGACTCGGTTCGGGCGATACCCTCCTCCGATTCGGCGTAGCCGTGGGAACCAAGACACATGAGCAATTCAACTGGATCATCGATTTCAGCTACGCCTCTGTCTACGACGCCAAGGCTTCGGAAAAAGACGACGTGTTCGAAATCGGATTCTCGTGGATTTGGGAAATATCAGACCAATTCACATTCAATCTGGAAGCCTTGTTTCAGCACGCGGAAGACACATCTTCCGACGCTGTCTTGCTTGGCGGCGGCATGAACTACAAATGGACGCCCGCCCTGCAGACCGGTGTATTTCTGGGCGAGTGGACCAATCAAGATTCCGGCGAAGATAAGGTGCTGAACATCACGGCAGCCTATACGTTTTGATTCCGTTCAAGCTGGAAATGGCCATGCCTAGCGGGTAGTGTGCGGCCGCATGACCGCCCCCCATCTTGAGCCGTCCCGCCGCGAAGTGTGGCGGATGTTCGACCGCATTGCGCCCCGGTACGACCTGCTCAATCGCGTCCTCTCCGGAGGCCTCGATGTCGCCTGGCGACGCAAAATGGCGCGCCTTTTGCCGCAGCGCGCGTCGCTGCGCCTGCTCGATGTGGCCACCGGTACAGCCGATCAGATTCTCATGCTGATGGACCGCGCGCCGGCCATTCAGGAGGCGATCGGCGTAGACATGGCCGAGCAAATGCTCGAAAAAGGCCGCGCGAAGGTCCGCGAGCGCGGCCTCGAAAAACGCATTCAACTCAAAACCGGCGACGCGATCGCGCTCCCCGAACCCGACGCTTCGTTTGACGTCTGCACGATCTCCTTCGGCATTCGCAATGTCACCGACGTGGTTGCCGGCCTGCGCGAGATGCGCCGCGTATTGCGGCCCGGCGGGCGCGCCTTTGTGCTGGAGTTTTCGCAGCCGACCGCGCGCTGGTTTCGCGCGCTGTATTTCTTCTACCTGCGCCATATCCTGCCCGTCATCGGCGGCTGGATATCCGGCGACCGCGAGGCCTACCGCTACCTCAACGTCACGATCGAATCATTCCCGAGCGGCGAAGCCTTCTGCGCGCTGATGCGGCAGGCCGGATTCGACGAGGTGCGCGCGATTCCTTTGACCATGGGGATCGCCTCGATCTACGTGGGCGATATTCGAGAATGAATGCCGCTTCGGACCCGATTCTCCGCGCGCGCGACCGGCTGCTCGCGCGGTTGGAAGCCTTAGACGTCGAATCAACGGGCCGTGTCCTTTTTCGCTTGAGCGAACCGGTGGAGGGCGACGCCGATTTGCTTGGTTGGCTCGCCGCGCAGACGGGTCGAATCCGTGGATTCTGGGCCGACCGAGAAGGCGGGCTGGAAATTGCCGCGCTCGGCGAGGCGGACGAAGTCAAGGGCACGGTTCCCGATGATTATGCCTCCTGTATCAGGGAACTGGAGCGCCGGTGGACCGATGCCGAGCCCGAAACGCGCTATTTCGGCGGGTTCCGTTTCGGGAACTGGCATCCGTCCGATCCCGCATGGCGTCCCTTCCAAGCTTATCGATTCATCCTTCCCGAAGTGGAGTTGATTCGGCGCGGAGACGGCGCGTGCGCGTTGGTTTGCAATGTATGCCGGATCGACCGGCCCGATCCGATGGGCAGATTGAGAAACACCCTGCGCGCGCTTGCGCCTGCCGGCCCTTTTCAGCCGCAGCCCATCGCCCGCACCATCGGTCGCCGTGACATGCCCGATCGCGAAACATGGATGAACCTCGTCGCGCGCGCACTACACGGCATCCGCGCCGGCACGCTGGAGAAACTCGTGCTCGCGCGCCGTGTTTGTTTTGAGCTGGAGCGACCTGCCGATCCGTTCACCCTGATTCGGCGCGTGCGCGAGGAGGCCGGCCGCTGTTATGTATATGCTGGCGTGCACGACATTGGACTATCGTTTGTCGGCGCGTCGCCGGAGCGCCTGTACAGTCGAAACGGCCGCACACTGCGCAGCGAAGCGCTGGCTGGAACGCGTCCGCGCTCGGCCGATCCCGCCGCGGATGCCGCGTTGGGGCGCGAGTTGCTGGAAGATCCGAAGGATCAGCACGAGCATTGGCTCGTGGTGGAGGGCATCGTGCGCGCCCTCGCGCCGCTTGCGCGCGAGAGTTGCGCTGAGCCTGCGCCGACGTTGCTTAAATTGGCCAACGTGCAGCACCTGCTCACGCGGATTGAGGCGCATTTGCTGCCGGAAGCGGACGACGCGGCGCTCTTGAGCGCGCTGCATCCCTCTCCCGCAATGGGCGGCCAGCCGCGCGCCGTCGCGCGCGAGTGGATAGCCGCGCTGGAGCCGTTTGATCGCGGTTGGTATGCCGGTCCGATTGGGTGGATCGCGCCCGATGCTGCCGAATTCGCCGTCGCTATACGTTGCGGGCTTGTGGCGGGAAGAAAACTGTGTCTTTT